>NC_014410.1:1849563-2161626 GCF_000145615.1 Thermoanaerobacterium thermosaccharolyticum DSM 571 | reverse complement strand
TTTCAATGATAAGGAGATGAAGCAGTGTTAGCAGATTATAAGACAGAAGTTTTAAATTTGATAGACACTATAAAAGAAATGGGGGCTTCTCTTTGACATCGAAGGATTGAAAAGAGAAGTAGCAGAAATAGATAAAAAGATGGCAGAGCCGGACTTTTGGAATGATTTGCAAAAATCACAAGAATTATCTAAAAAATTGAAAGATTTGAAGGAACTCATATCAGAGTATGAGTCGATAGAAAAACTATGTGAAGACCTTAATGCCCTGATAGAATTAGGGATTGAGGAAGGAGATGAATCCCTTTCCCAAGAAGTTCACGAAGAGTACAAGTCGCTTTCCAAGAAGATAAATGACATGAAGATAAAAACGCTTTTAAGCGGACCTTACGATAGAAATAACGCTATCCTTTCAATACATGCCGGTGCAGGTGGAACAGAAGCGCAAGACTGGACTGAAATGTTGCTTCGCATGTATATGAGGTGGGCATCATCAAAAAATTATGAAGTTGAAACGGTGGACTATTTACCTGGTGATGATGCAGGTGTAAAAAGCGTAACTATAATGGTAAAAGGTGCATTTGCTTATGGGTATCTTAAGGGCGAAGCTGGTGTACACAGGCTAGTAAGGATTTCCCCTTTTGATGCAGCAGGAAGACGACATACATCATTTGCATTAGTTGAGGTTTTGCCAGAAATAGACGATGATATAAAAGTTGATATTAGACCTGAAGATCTAAAAATTGACACGTACAGGTCCTCTGGTGCAGGCGGTCAGCACGTAAATAAGACGGAATCAGCCATAAGGATAACTCATATACCGACAGGCATTATCGTTCAATGTCAGTCAGAGAGATCTCAGATGCAAAACAGGGAGACTGCTATGAAGATGCTGAAGGCTAAATTGATGGACCTTATGATAAAAGAGCAAAAGGAAAAAATCGAAGACTTAAAAGGTGAACACAAGGAAGCAGGATGGGGAAATCAGATAAGGTCGTATGTATTTCAGCCGTACACGCTTGTAAAAGACCACAGAACAAATTTTGAGGTAGGGAATGTCAACGCTGTAATGGATGGGGATATTGACGAATTTATCAATGCATACCTAAAGCAGAAAGTGTCTTAAGGGATATCTAACGGATATCCCTTATTTTAAATTCATTTAGCTTGGGATGGCCTTTAAGTTTAATAAATGAAAGGAAGATTTTATGGATAGGATAGCTTTAACATTAAAGCAGGAATTCAATCTGAAGGATTTTCAGGTTTTAAATACGATTAAGCTTATTGATGAAGGCAACACGATACCATTTATTGCTCGATACAGAAAAGAAGCAACAGGAAGCCTATCAGATGAAGTTTTGAGAAGCTTCTATGAAAGGCTTACGTATTTAAGAAATTTAGAAGAAAAGAAAGAAGATACTATACGCTTGATTGATGAGCAGGGAAAACTTACTGACGAAATTAGAGAAAAGATTGAGAATAGTAAAACACTGCAGGAAATAGATGACATTTATAGACCATTTAGACCTAAGAGAAGGACTAGAGCAACTATTGCAAAAGAAAAAGGATTGGAAGGTTTAGCAAAATTAATTGCTGATGGTGACTTAAGAGAAGGAAACCCGGATGATTACGCTGTGAAGTTTTTGAACGATAGTGTTTTAACTCTTGAAGAGGCGTATCAAGGTGCTATGGACATAGTAGCGGAAGACATATCAGACAATGCTGAGATAAGAAAGTACATAAGAGACTATATATGGAATAATGGACTTCTTGTGACGGAAAAATTAAAAGATGAAAAATCCCCATATGAGATGTATTATAGCTACAAGGAATCTATAAAGAAAATACCTCCACACAGAATATTGGCTATAAACAGGGCAGAAAGAGAAGAGTATATTTCTGTTAAAGTAGATGTAGATGATGAAAAAATAATAAATAACATAGTTGCGTCAAATGTTATTAATGACTCAATTTTTAAAGATTATCATGTTAATGCAATAAATGATTCATATAAAAGGCTTATTAAGCCATCTATTGAGAGGGAGATAAGAAATAAACTCACTGAAATAGCTGAGGATAAGGCTATAAAAGTATTTAAGATGAACTTGAAAAGCCTTCTTTTGCAGCCACCTGTTAAAGGTTATGTAGTTATGGGGTTTGACCCTGCCTACAGGACAGGTTGTAAAATCGCAGTCGTAGACGAGACTGGAAAATTGCTTGATACGGCTACCGTATATCCTACGCCTCCACAAAATGACGTAGATGGAGCAAAAGCGGTATTAAAAGGTTTGATAGAAAAGTACAATGTCGGTTTGATTTCACTTGGCAATGGAACAGCCTCCAGAGAAAGTGAGCTTTTTATAGCAGAGCTTATTAAGGAAGTTGACAGGGACTTAAAGTATGTCATAGTAAATGAAGCTGGTGCATCAGTATATTCTGCATCAGAGCTTGGGACAGAAGAATTTCCTGACATCAATGTAAGTTTAAGAGGTGCAATATCTATGGCTCGTAGGCTGCAGGATCCATTAGCAGAGCTTGTTAAAATCGATCCTAAGTCTATTGGAGTCGGCCAATATCAGCACGATGTAAACCAGAAGATGTTGGGAGAAGCTTTAAATGGCGTTGTTGAAGATTGCGTGAACAGCGTAGGTGTCGATTTAAATACGGCATCAGTATCGCTTTTAAAGTATGTGTCAGGCATAAATGCGTCTATAGCTAAAAATATCGTTGAATACCGCAATGAAGTGGGACAGTTTAGAAATAGAAACGAATTAAAGAATGTAAAGAGACTTGGCGATGCAACTTTTACTCAGTGTGCAGGGTTTTTAAGGATATTAAACGGTGACAATATATTTGACTCAACAGGTGTTCATCCAGAAAGGTATGAGATATTAGAGAATCTTCTCAAAAAATTTGATTATGATATTAATAAATTAGATACAAAAGCTTTGAGGGAATTTGCATATAAACTGGAGGAATATGGCCTTGAAAAGCTATCACAAGAATACGACATAGGGCTTCCTACACTTAATGACATCGTAAGCGAATTAAAAAAGCCTGGAAGAGATCCTAGAGAAGAGCTTCCAAAGCCTATTCTTATGTCAGATGTGATGACGATAGAGCAGCTGAAACCGGGCATGGAATTAATGGGTACAGTTAGAAATGTTGTTGACTTTGGATGTTTTGTAGATATTGGCGTTCATACAGATGGCCTTGTTCACATATCAGAGATGTCTCAAAATTACATCAAACATCCTTTAGATGTCGTTTCTGTAGGTGATATAGTAAAGGTAAGAGTCATTGATGTGGACATAGATAGAAATAGAATATCTCTTTCTATGAAATAATATATGGTGTGATCTAAATATCATGGAGGTTTTAATTTGACGGCGTATGATATTATTGGCGATGTTCACGGTTGTTATGAAGAACTGACAAAATTAATCGATATTTTGGGATACACGTGTAAAGACGGAATATATGTACATAAAGATGATAGAAAACTTGTATTTCTGGGGGATATTACAGATAGAGGGCCTGACTCTATAGGTGTTATAGAATTGGTGTATAAAAATGTTAAAGCAGGAAAAGCTCTTTACACGCCAGGTAATCACTGCAATAAGCTTTACAGGTATTTGTTAGGGCACAATGTTAAAATCATACATGGACTTGAGACTACTGTGGAAGAGCTAAATGCTTTAAGCGATTCACATAGAAAAAGAATTGTTTCACAGTTTAAAGAGTTGTACGAGGATTCACCTATGTACCTTATTTTGGACAATAAAAAGTTAATTGTAGCACATGCGGGAATACCTGAAAAGTACATAGGACACTATGGAAAAAATGTTAGGCGGTTTGTTCTGTACGGCGACATAACAGGTGAAAAAAATCCTGACGGCACACCTGTGAGGCTTGATTGGGCGAAAAACTATAGAGGCCCATCTCTGATTGTCTACGGCCATACGCCTGTAAAGGAGCCAAGATTTTTAAATAACACCGTCAATATCGATACAGGATGCGTATTTGGAGGCTCTCTTACAGCTTTAAGCTATCCTGAGATGAAGGTATCTAGCGTAAAGTCTTCTATGCCTTATGATGAAAGTAGATTCAGAGATCTAGATGACTGAATATTGTAATATGTGGATTTTAGGAGGATAAATTAGGTGAAGAGAAATAAAAAGAAGCTTGTGATAAATGGCCTATTTATTGTAGCATTTGTATTTTTGTTTTTTTGGGTACTGTTTCGATATGGAGATGAGTTGACTTATCTATTAAAAGATCCTGCTAAGTTTGAAAAATGGATTTTGGGCTTTGGCACAAAAGGTATTCTGATTTTTATCGCAGTACAGATATTACAAGTTTTAATATTTGTAATACCTGGTGAAGTTGTTCAAATAGCTGGAGGGTACCTTTACGGGACTTTTTTGGGCTCGCTGTATTCTCTGATTGGAATTACTATCGGTTCTCTTTTGTGTTTTACAATAGCAAGGGTATTGGGATATGAATTTGTACGTGGAATGCTGTCAGACGAGAAGCTAAAAAAATTTGATTATTTAATAAACAACAAGAAAGGGGAGCTTGGACTCTTTTTGGTATTTTTACTGCCAGGCCTCCCTAAGGATGCCTTGTCATACGTCGCAGGATTGACGCCGGTGAAATTTTTAAATTTTTTTCTTATAACGGCAGCAGCGCGACTTCCTGGCATAGTAATTTCCTCGTACATAGGTGCAAATATTGAGCATAAAAATTACATAGTTTCAGCGGTAATATCAGTCATTGCAGTGATTTTATTCGTCATCGGCATTATTAATAAGGATAAGATAATGAAAAAGATGAATCACTTTGATGAATGATGTTTACTATTTTTATCAGTGTAGTATAATATCTTTTAGGTTCTTTTTTTTATTATGATAAGTTTTAAGACAGGGGGGTTTTACGGTGTATCTTTTAAAGGGCGGCAAAGTCTTGACGATGGCAGGAAAAAATTACGATAAAGCAGATGTTCTTATAGACGATGGAAAGATTTTGGACGTGGGAGAAGAAATAATAGCACCGCTTGATGCTGAGGTGATAGATGTTTCAGGTCTTACAGTGATGCCAGGCATGATAGATGCACATTGCCATCTCGGAATGTGGGAAAATGCTGTTGGCTTTGAAGGTGCAGATGGAAATGAGGAGACGGATCCCATAACTCCTCAATTGCGAGCAATAGATGGGATAAATCCTATGGACAAATATTTTCAAGAAGCGTATGAGGCAGGTGTAACGACGGCTGTAACAGGTCCTGGCAGTGCCAATGTAATTGGAGGTCAATTTGCAGCCATAAAGACATATGGCAAAAGAATTGATGACATGATCATAAAAGAACCGATTGCGGTTAAAGTGGCTTTTGGTGAGAATCCAAAATCTGTGTACAATGAGCAGCATAAAATGCCTATGACAAGAATGGGCATAGCCGCACTGCTGAGGCAAGAGCTCATAAAAGCGCAAGAGTACATAGAGGATATGGAGAAGTACGCTGACGATGATGAGAAAAGGCCCTCAAGGGACCTTGGACTTGAAGTCTTGGCTAAAGTATTAAAGAGGGAAATACCATTAAAAGCCCATGCCCATAGAGCAGATGACATATTCACTGCTTTAAGGATAGCAAAAGAATTTAATGTGGATATAACGCTGGACCATTGCACTGAGGGGCACCTTATAGTGGATTATCTTGTGAAGGAGAATGCAAAAGTCATTGTAGGTCCTTCACTTTCTGAAAGGTCAAAAGTTGAGCTTTCAAACCTTACTTTTAAAACTCCGGGAATTTTATCAAAAGCCGGGTTAGATGTGGCTATTATGACAGATCATCCAGTTATTCCTTTAAATTACCTTCCCATCTGCGCAGGTCTTGCAGTGAGAGAAGGAATGGATGAGATGGAAGCTCTGAAAGCAATTACTATAAATCCAGCAAAAATAGTAGGCATATCTGACAGGGTAGGAAGTATTGAGAAGGGAAAAGATGCAGATATAGCTGTATTTGACGGTAGCCCAATTGAGATAAAAACAAAGACAAAGTATGTATTTGTAAATGGACAATTAGTCTATGAAGCATAATAATTTATATATTTTATCGGTTGATAGGAGGAAATTAAATGGCATTTAATTTAAAAGGCAGAAGTTTATTAACTTTAAAAGATTATACGCCACAAGAGATAAGATATCTTCTTGATATAGCAAAACAGGTAAAGGCTGAGAGGAAAGCAGGGATAGTTCATCAAAGATTTTTAGGAAAGACTATTGCATTGATATTTGAAAAGCGCTCCACCAGAACTAGATGTGCATTTGAGACGGCTTTTGGCGAGGAAGGTGGGCACCCGGTTTTTTTGTCGACAGATGATATACAGCTCGG
Source organism: Thermoanaerobacterium thermosaccharolyticum DSM 571 (assembly GCF_000145615.1). Taxonomy (NCBI): domain Bacteria; kingdom Bacillati; phylum Bacillota; class Clostridia; order Thermoanaerobacterales; family Thermoanaerobacteraceae; genus Thermoanaerobacterium; species Thermoanaerobacterium thermosaccharolyticum. Next base: position 2,155,238 of record NC_014410.1, on the reverse strand, counting down.
AGCAAAAGAATCGATAGAGGATACTGCAAGAGTTCTTGGCAGGATGTTTGATGCAATAGAATTTAGAGGATTCAATCAAAGCACTGTAGAAGCACTTGCAAAATATTCCGGTGTGCCTGTTTACAATGGGCTTACTGACGAATATCATCCTACGCAAGTTTTGGCAGATTTGATGACGATAGAAGAAGAATTTGGTTATTTAAAAGGCACAAAACTGGCATTTGTAGGCGATGGGAGAAATAACATGGCAAATACGCTAGCGGTTGGATGTGCTAAAATGGGTATGGATTACGTGATAAATTCACCAAAAGAGCTTTGGCCATCAGAAGAATACATAAAAGAAATCAAAGATATGGCAAAAGAAAATGGCGGGAGCTTTATGATAACAGATGTACCTGGCGAAGGATTAGAAGGTGCACATGCAGTTTACACAGATGTATGGGCGTCTATGGGAGAAGAGTCTAAGCAAAAAGAAAGGGAAATGCTTTTAAGACCATTTCAGGTAAATGATGAGATGATGAAAAAGACAAAAAGATCTGATACGATATTTTTACACTGCTTGCCTGCAGTAAAAGGGCAAGAAGTAACTTATGAAGTAATAGAAGGAAAGCAATCGAGAGTTTGGGATGAGGCAGAAAATAGGAAACACACCATAAAAGCTGTCATGATTGCAACAATTTTATAGTAATCAAGCCAAGGTAAATTTACATGCCTTGGCTTAATTTTCACCTACTATTCAAATTCTGAATAAAATGATATAATGTAAAATGTTATTATTTGCTTAAGTAGGAGGATACGATGAAGGGAAAAGTAGTTATAGCGCTTGGGGGAAATGCACTGCAAGATAAAGATATGGTGCCCACCGCAGAATCTCAATTAAATGCGATAAGAAAGACAGCTTCATATATTGCAGATATTATAGAAGAAGGATATTCTGTGATTGTGACACATGGCAATGGCCCACAGGTTGGCAATATAGTCATACAAAATGAGACGGCCTCTAACATAATACCTGCGATGCCTTTTGACATATGCGGTGCGGAAAGCCAAGGTATGATAGGCTATATGATACAGCAGTGTTTAGGCGAAGTTTTTAAGGAGAGAAACATAGATAAAGATGCTGCGACAATAGTGACACAAGTAGTTGTTGATAAAGATGATCCTGCATTTTTGCATCCAACAAAACCAATTGGGCCTTTTTATTCAAAGGAAGAAGCAGAGATGCTTATAAAAAATAAAGGATATGAAATGGTGGAGGACAGCGGCAGAGGATACAGGCGAGTTGTAGCATCTCCTGAGCCAAAGGAAATAGTTGAATTAAGTACAATTAAGTTGCTTGAAAATAATGGTGTTGTAGTCATAACAGCAGGTGGAGGAGGAATACCTGTTGTAAAAGAAAATGGAAGTTTGAAAGGTGTCGCTGCCGTCATAGATAAGGACCTTGCGTCTGAGAAGCTTGCAGAGGATTTAGATGCAGATATCCTTTTGATTTTGACAGCTGTGGAAAAAGTGTACATCAATTATAAAAAACCAGATGAAAAAGCACTGGATGTAATTTCAAGTGATGAAGCACAAAGGTATTTGGAAGAAGGCCATTTTGCACCAGGCAGCATGTTGCCAAAGGTTAAGGCTGCAATAAGGTTTGCAAATTCAAAGCATGGAAGGCGTGCAATAATAACATCTCTTGAAAAAGCATATGATGCTTTATGTGGAAAGACAGGTACTGTTATCGTAGAGAAAACAGCTAAAGACTAAAAAGTTTCTTGACAAATTGATATATTTGTGACATTATATTATGTAGAAGTTAATAAGTTGTGAAGAATATCTTCAGGGCAGGGTGAAATTCCCGACCGGCGGTAAGCGTAAGCGAGCCCGCGACCCGCATATGCGGTGGACTTGGTGAGATTCCAAGGCCGACAGTAAAGTCTGGATGGAAGAAGATTTATTTTTGTTGTTGTGGTCCTGAAGATAATTTCTTCAGGATTTTTGATTATGGAGGTGTAATTTATGGAGCATAGCAGGACGAAAGTGATTGTAACTGTGGGACTGCTTTCTGCGATAGCATTTGTGCTTATGTACCTGGAGTTTCAGCTGCCGTTATTTCCTAGCTTTTTAAAATTTGATTTTAGCGATATACCGCCATTACTAGCATCATTTGCGTTAGGCCCTGTTTACGGGATTTTTGTTGAGATTGTGAAAAATGTGATACACTTGCCTGTAAGCCAGTCTGCCGGTATTGGAGAAGTAGCAAATTTTGTGGTTGAATCGATTTACGTCTACACGGTAGGTATAATATACATGAGGAGCAAATCAAAGAAATCAGCAGTGATTGCAATGGTTATTGGCACTATTGCAATGGCTATCGCAGGATCGGTCTTAAACTACTACGTATTTTTGCCGTTATACCAGAAGATAATGGGGTGGCCATTAAGCGCCATAGTAGGAATGGGAAAGGCAGTAAATAGCCATATCATCGATTTAAAAACATTGATTGCGTATGGAATTTTCCCATTCAACATATTAAAGGGATTTGTAATATCTATTTTAACATTTCTAATTTACAAGAAATTGTCACCTATGCTTAAAATGTAATGTATTTAAAATAGCGGAAACCAATCCGTTATTTTTTTTACCTCAAATACTAACTTACTATGCGTTTGTTTTATGGTATACTTGGTATATAATAATTGTATAAATTTCACGGTGGTGTTACTAATGAAAATGTCATTTAAAACAAAAAGTCCTATTGAGACTGAAAAGATAGGTTTTAAATTAGGAAATTTACTAAAAAGAGGCAGCATCGTATTAATCTCTGGAGAATTAGGTGTGGGAAAGACCGTCTTAACGAAAGGGATAGCTAAAGGAATGGGAATTGACGATTATGTGACAAGTCCTACATTTATGATCGTCAATGAGCATTTGGGAGATATTCCACTGTATCATTTTGATGTCTACAGGATAGATGATTATACGGAATTATACGATATAGGTTATGAGGAATATTTTTATGGAGATGGCGTATGTGTTATTGAATGGCCTGAAAAAATAAAGCCCCTTATCCCAAAAGAAAATATATTTATACGCATGAATATGGGTGATACTTTCGATGAGAGAACAATAGAGATTGTCTCTAATGGCGAAAAATATGATGAAGTAGTTAAGGAGATGAAGTGATGAAGGTACTTGCAATAGATTCATCGTCAAAGACAGCGACGGCTGCACTCGTAGATGAGACTGGTGTAATAGGTGAATTTTCAATAAATCATTTAAGGCATTCTATAATATTGATGCCTATGATTGATGAGCTTTTAAAAATGGCTGAGATAAAAAAAGAAGAAATAACTCACATTGCTGTATGTGAAGGTCCCGGATCTTTTACAGGGCTTAGAATAGGTGCTGCCACTGCTAAAGGTTTAGCACAATCGCTGAATGTTCCGATTGTAGGAGTTTCATCTCTTGATGGCCTTGCATTTAATGTAAGGGAATTTAGAGGAATTATATGTCCCGTAGTCGATGCACTGAGAGGTTATGTCTATACATCTTTATATAGAGGCGGTGCTGAGTTAACATCTTTATCAGATGTAACATTAAAGGAAGTGCAGTCACTGCCAGACATTGTAAATAAATACAACGATGATGTTATATACATAGGAGATGGCGTAATTCCATACAAAGATGTCTTAAACAGGGAATCTTCGAAAGAGGTGTTTTTTGCATCATCTGTCAACAATATCTCGAGGGCATCATCAATTGGGATGATAGCATTAGAAAAAATAGCAAGGGGCGAATTAAGCACATATATTGATTTTAAGCCATATTATATAAGAAAGCCGGCGGCTTTGGAAAATATAAATTAATATTGTTGGGGGTTAATATAATATATGGTTATTAAAATTCGCCCTATGACAAAAAGCGATATAGATGATGTAATTGAAATTGAAAGCTTAAGTTTTTCTGTTCCATGGTCTAAAGAATCTTTTACAATGGAAGTTACAAAGAATAAATGTGCTCACTATATAGTTGCAGAAGCAGATGAGAAAATAGCTGGATACGGTGGATTCTGGGTTGTAATAGATGAAGGTCATATAACAAATATTGCCGTTCATCCTGATTTCAGAGGAAAAGGGGTAGGATCTGCAATTGTTGAGGGACTTATTGATTTGGCAAAGAAAAAAGGTATAACATCTATGACGTTGGAAGTGAGGGCATCAAATCTAATTGCTCAATCTCTTTATAAAAAATACGGCTTTAAACCTGTAGGCAGAAGAAGGGGTTACTATCAGGACAACAATGAAGATGCAATAATAATGTGGAAGTACGATATGTAAGGAGAGATTATATGAAAAAAGATATAATTGTTTTAGGAATTGAAACATCTTGTGATGAAACATCTGCAAGCGTAGTTAAGAATGGGAAAACGGTCATGTCTAATGTAATATATTCGCAAATAGATATACATAAGAAATTTGGCGGTGTTGTTCCGGAGATTGCATCTAGAAATCACATAGAAGCAATTGGCAAAGTGGTTAAGGAGGCACTAGATGAGGCATCTATAAACCTTGATAAAGTAGATGTTGTTGCAGCAACATATGGGCCAGGACTTGTGGGGGCATTGCTTGTTGGACTTTCGTACGGAAAGGCACTAGCATATGGAAAAGGAATTCCTTTTGTGGGTGTAAATCATATTGAAGGTCATATTTCAGCTAATTACCTTGATGGCGATTTTGAACCGCCATTTATTTGTTTGATAGCATCAGGAGGGCACAGCCACATTGTCTTCGTAAAAGATTATGGCAAATATGAAGTTTTAGGAAGGACAGTGGATGATGCTGCAGGTGAGGCATTTGACAAAGTGGCAAGAGCATTGGGACTAGGGTACCCGGGAGGGCCTAAGATCGATGAGATATCTAAAAAAGGAGATCCATATAAATATAATTTTCCTAAATCTTTTATGGAAAAAGACAATTTTGATTTCAGCTTCAGTGGCTTAAAGACGGCAGTCATAAATCAACTGCACAAAGAGAAACAGAAAGGCAGTCAGATAGACATTGCAGATTATGCAGCTAGTTTTCAGATGAATGTTGTAGATGTATTGACTTCTAAGCTTATAGAAGCTGCCAAATATAAAAATATAAATAAGATATCGATAGCAGGGGGGGTTGCTTCCAACAGCCTTTTAAGAGAGAAGCTTTCAAGATTAGCCAGTGAAGAGGGATTTATGCTTCACTACCCAAAGCAAATATACTGTACAGATAATGGTGCCATGATAGCCAGCGCGGGATATTTTGACTATATTAGTGGAAAAGTTTCAGGATTAGACTTAAATGCCATTCCATATTTAAAACTTTTTTGATTGTTGGCGAAAAATCTGTGCATATTGTGGAAAATTGTCTTTAAATATCAGACAGTGGTGCTTTAAGACTGTGGATAACTTTGTGGATACTGTGACTAACTTAAATACATTGGATATTATGTAATGAAATGGAAATTAAAAAGGAGCGTTGATGATGAAAAACATACTCTTTTTATCAAAAGTAAATAGCAAGTATATAGAAGAAATGCAAAAAATTGCGCCACAGTTTAATGTGATTTGCTTGGATGATAAAAAAGATGCTTACAAGTATATAAAAGACACAGAAGTATTAGTTTGTTTTGATGGTGATGCAGACGCTGAATTTATACATAACGCCGAAAATCTTAAGTGGATTCACCTGTTAAGCGCCGGTGCTGATGCAATGCCGTTTGATGTATTAAAAGAACGAAAAATCATATTGACTAATTCAAAAGGAGTTCATAAGTATCAGATATCAGAGCAAGTTTTAGGATACATGCTTTTATTTGAAAGGGCATTAAATTACTTTATTAGAAAGCAAATGAATAGGGAATGGGACAAGTCTGTAAGAGTTTCAGAATTATATGGCAAGTCTGTTTGTATATTGGGTGTCGGAAGCATAGGCGAAGAAATAGCCAGAATAGCCAGAGAATTTGGCATGAAGACAATAGGTGTCAGAAAGTCAGGTAATATAAGCCAGTTTATAGACGAGATGTATACAAATGACAATATGATTTATGCGGTTTCAAAAGCTGATTACGTAATTTGTGCCCTTCCGTTGACTGATGAAACATATCATCTGCTGGGCAAAGATTTCTTTAAAAATATGAAAAATGATGCTGTTTTTATAAATATTGGCAGAGGAAAAGTTGTAGATGAATCTTCTTTGATAGATGCATTAAAAAATAAGACTATAAGGGGAGCTGCACTGGATGTTTTTGAGGAAGAGCCTCTTTCAAAAGAAAGTCCTCTTTGGGATATGGAGAATGTCATTATAACGCCACATACTGCTGGCATATCGCCTCATTACATGGAAAGAGGGATTGAGATAATAAAGCATAACATAAAAGCTTATTTAGGTGACGGAGACTTTATAAATCGAGTTGATTTAGAAAAGCAATATTAAAGCGGGTACCTACCCGCTTAATTTTTCCCATTCTTCATATAGATTTTCTAATTTTTCCTTTAACATGTTGTATTTTGACTGTATATCAATTATTTCTCCACTTTTATATATATCAGGATCGCACATTTTTTCTTCCAATTCTTTTATCATACCTTCAGTCTCGATTATTTCATTTTCAATGCTTGATAAGTATTCTTTTTGCTTTTTGGCCTCTTTTTGTTTTAACCTTTCCCGGATTTTTTCATTTTTAATTTGCGTCTTTGTCTTTTTTTCCTGCTCTTCTTCAGATTTATTATTCTCGTTTTTCTTTTCCACATAGTATGAGTAATTTCCGTAATATTCTTTAATAGAATCACTTGACAGTTCCAATACTTTTGTTGCTATTTTGTCTATAAAGTATCTGTCGTGGGATACAAACAAAAGCGTACCGCCAAAATCCAACAAGGCTTTTTCAAGTACCTCTTTAGATTTTAAATCAAGGTGATTTGTAGGCTCATCCAGCAGGAGAAAATTTGCTTTTGACAGTATAAGTTTTAACAATGATACGCGGGCCTTTTCGCCTCCGCTTAACTTACCTATTATTTTAAATACATCATCACCGCTGAAGAGAAATGAACCTAATAAAGTCCTTATTTCAGTCTGGGAAAGATAGGGGTTTTCGTCCCATATTTCATCGATGACCATTTTATCATCATTCAAGTTCGTAAACTCCTGCTGATAGTAGCCAATGATGACATTTGTGCCAAGATTTACGCTGCCTTCGTAATTCTTTAATTCACCGACAATGATTTTAAGGAGGGATGTTTTTCCTACTCCATTAGGACCAAGAATAGCAATTCTATCGCCTTTGTAAACTTCAAAGCTTATATCGTGAAATATAGGCCTATCAAAGCTTAGTGATAGATCAGCGACTTTTAATATATCATTTCCGCTTTTTTCATCAAAATCAAACGAAAGCTTAATTGTACCACTATTTATTACTGGCTTATCAATTTTCTCCATTTTATCCAGCAATTTTTGCTTGCTTTCAGCCATTTTTACAGATTTCTCACGGCGCCGGTTTTTTTGTATCATTATCATTTCTTGAATTCTTTTTATTTCCTTTTGCTGTTCTTCATAGGCTTTTATCTTAATATTTAGCTCTTCATTTTTTTTCTTTACGTATTCAGAATAGTTGCCTTCATACGATCTTAATGTCTTATTTTCAATCTCAAATATCTTGTTTGCAATCCTATCTAGGAAAAATCTGTCATGAGATATGACTAAAACAGTACCTCTATAAAACTTTAAGTATTGCTCTAACCATTCTATTGAAGGTATGTCAAGATGGTTTGTAGGCTCGTCAAGAAGAAGTACATCTGGATTTTTAAGTAGCGCCTTTGCCAGCATAAGCCTTGTCTTCTGTCCACCGCTTAATACTGAAACAGGTGTATCAAATTGCTGAGGTTGAAAACCTAGCCCGATTAATACGCCTCTAACTCTGCTGTCAATGGAATATCCTTCTCGTTTGTTGTACTCATCTGTAAGTTTTGAATAATCATTAAGCAATTTATTTAGTTTAGATTCATCTTTTGTGCAGGCTATCTCTTTTTCTAAATCCTTGATGTTCTTTTCAAGATTTATAGTGTCTAAAAAGACCGTTTTAACTTCATCGTATATGGATTTAGAACTGCTTATATATGCATTTTGCTCAAGGTAACCTATATTGATCAAAGGCATCGATATATTTCCACTGTCTGGTTGCAAATCTTTTACTATCAGCTTAAAAAGCGTCGATTTTCCCGCCCCGTTATCTCCAACAACTCCGATCTTATCGCCTTCATTTACGATAAAAGATATATTTTCTAAAATTGTATTTATTCCGTATGACAAACTTACGTTGTTTGCTGTTATTATAGCCATTTGTAATTCCTCCTGTTATAATATAATATATCAAAGATTATATCTAATTTAAAGTGTAAATGGAATTTAATTTTTCTTTCAAGATTGCCGATATTATATATGTCAAAATTAACGAGGTGAATGTGTATGGATTTTTCAACATTACTAGGAATAATTGTAGGGTTCGGTTCACTTATTTTTGCGTTTGTATTGGAAGGTGGAAGTGTATCATCTCTTATTGGTTTATCGGCAGCAATTATAGTTTTGGGTGGAACTATAGGAGCCACTATGACTTCATTTTCAATGAAAGATATATTGAAATTGCCAAAACTTATTGGCAAGGCTTTTAAAGAAGAAGGCAATAAGTATTTAGATATAATTAAGTATTTTGTTTATCTTTCTCAAAAGGCCAGAAGCGAAGGACTATTGAGCTTGGAGCAGGAGTTGCAGTCTGATGAGATAAAAAATTACGATCCCATTTTAAAAGATTGCATAGAGCTAGTTATAGATGGCGCTGACATCGAGTTAATAAAGACTACTATGGAAAACAGAATATACATAGAAGATAAAGCATTGAAGAAAGAAGCGAGCATGTTTGAAGCAGCCGGTGGGTATTCTCCTACTATGGGTATCATAGGTACAGTTATGGGACTTGTCCATGTTTTAGGTAATTTGAGCCAGCCTGACAAACTTGGACCATCAATAGCTGTTGCTTTTATAGCTACATTATATGGCGTTAGTATGGCAAACCTTGTTTGGCTGCCTATAGGAGAAAAACTTAAAAATAAAGCTCAAATCAAAAAAACAGAAAAGGAAATAATTTTGGAAGGCAGTCTTTCATTGCAGGCAGGTGAAAATCCAAAGATCGTTGAAAAGAAACTGATGACCTTTGTGGTAGAAAAAGATACAGTTTCCGAAGAATCAGGCTTGAAAGGTGAAGTTGCCAATGAGAAGATTTGATGATAATGACGAAAAAAAAGTCAACAATGAAAGATGGCTGCTTACATATTCTGATATGATAACATTGCTTATGATATTTTTTATCGTTTTATACACCATAAGTACAGTTAACTCACAAAAGTTCCAACAAATTGCTGCATCTTTAGGAAAAACTTTTGATGGTACTAATTATGTAGTAGGTCAGTACAGTGGAAATAGCATTCTCGATAGTATAAAAACAACAAATAATACAAGTACTGATAACACAATTGAGTCTCAATTAGACAAGCTTATTAAGCAGAACAACCTGCAGAATATGGTTACATACAAAGTTGACGAAAGAGGCTTTGTGATAAGTTTAAACGATACTTTACTCTTTGATACTGGTTCTGCAGACGTAAAACCAGATCAAAAAGCAACATTGATAAAAATTGGGAATATATTAAAGGCAATGCCTAATTACATTCGCGTTGAAGGATATACAGACAACGTGCCTATAAATAATAGTCAGTTTCATTCAAATTGGGAATTGTCCGTTATAAGAGCTACTAACGTTGTGGAGATACTTGTAAATGATGTTAAGATTGATCCGGCTAAAATATCTGCTGTTGGATATGGTGAATATAGGCCAATAGTGCCAAATGACAGTGATAAAAACAGGCAACTTAATAGAAGAGTAGATATCGTAATCATGAACAGCGATTATAATAAATGGGAGCCAAACCAGTGAAAAAATAGATATTTCCAGGTTGACATATTATTTACAATGTAATATAATTTCATTATTAGGATTTTATCTGGGGTGATTTTATGACTAAAAAGACAATAGTGCCAATGCCGGTAATAAGAAGGCTGCCGCGATATCATAGATATTTAGAAGAGCTTTTAAAAAATGATGTAAAAAGGATTTCTTCCAGAGAATTAAGTGAAAAGATGGGTGTTACAGCATCACAAATAAGGCAGGATCTCAATAATTACGGCGGATTTGGGCAGCAGGGATACGGATATAATGTAGAAGAATTGTACAATACTTTAACTAAGATTCTTGGACTTGACAAAACCTACAGTACAATTATTATCGGTGCTGGTAATCTAGGACAGGCTATTGCAAATTATACAAATTTTGAGAGAACTGGGTTTAATTTAAAGGGAATATTCGATATTAATCCAAAATTGTTTGGACTTAAGATCAGAGATATAGAGATAATGGATGTTGATAATTTGGAAGATTTTTTGGCTAGCAATAAGATAGACATTGCTATATTGTGCATTCCAAAGGATAACTCACAAATTATGGCAGATAGATTAATTAAATCAGGAATTAAGGCTATATGGAATTTTTCACCGATAGATTTAAAAGTTCCTGATGATGTGATACTTGAAAATGTTCATTTAAGCGACAGTTTGTTGACGTTGTCTTATCGAATAAATGAGGAGAATTTACTTAAGACAAAAGTTGAAGAAAAATAAATGGATTTTACCATTTATTTTTTTGTATAGTTATGGAGGCTTAAATGAAAAAACTTGTAAAGATTATAGAAGATTTTGTTAAAGAAGATAGAAATGTTGTGCCTTTTGTGAATTTTTTGCGATACGTTGGCCCGGGGATATTGGTGACAGTAGGATTTATAGATCCTGGCAATTGGGCAACAAATGTTTCTGCAGGGTCAATGTATGGCTATAAGTTATTGTGGGTTATAACATTATCTACGGTAATGCTTATAATTTTACAGCACAATGCGGCACATCTTGGAATCGTTACAGGATATTGTCTGTCTGAAGCTACATCGATTTTTATAAATAATAAACTTTCAAAAATTATTTTAACCTCTGCTGTTATTGCATCAATATCTACATCAACGGCAGAGCTTTTGGGCACTGCTATAGCACTAAATATGTTGTTTAAAATTCCTATTAAGATTGGAGCAGCTTTATCAGCATTAGTTATATTTTTTGTTTTATATTCGAATTCATATAAGCGGTTAGAAAAAATTATAATAGGGTTTGTATCGCTTATAGGTCTTTCATTTCTATTTGAGGTATATCTTGTCAATGTAAATTGGAGAACCGCAGCACTAAGCTGGGTAATTCCAGTCATACCGCATAACTCTATAGTGATTATTATGAGCGTTTTAGGAGCCGTTGTCATGCCTCATAACTTATTTTTGCATTCTGAGATTATTCAAAGCAGACAGTGGAATCTACAAGATGAATCAGTTGTAAAAAAGCAGCTTAAGTATGAATTTCTTGATACGCTATTTTCTATGCTGATAGGCTGGGCTATAAACAGTGCCATGGTTCTACTATCTGCTGCAACATTTTATGAGAAAGGTATTGTCGTTGATAGGCTTGAGCAAGCTGGAGAATTACTGAAACCAATCGTTGGCAGTGGAGCATCAATTGTATTTGCCATTGCACTTTTGTTTTCTGGTTTTTCATCAACTGTAACATCTGGCATGGCTGGCGGTTCTATTTTTGCAGGTATATTTAAAGAACCATACAACATAAAAGATAAACATACCAGAGCTGGAATATTTATTTCACTGATAACAGCGCTAGTTGTTATATTTTTAGTGAAAGATTCATTTCGAGTTTTAATATTATCTCAAATGATACTTAGCATACAGTTGCCGATTACCGTATTTACACAGGTTTATTTGACATCTTCAAAGAGGGTAATGAAAGGATACGCAAACGAGAAGTTTAGCAAGGCAATTTTGATATTTTTGGCAATAATCATAACTGTACTTAATGTGAAATTGCTGATAGATACAATATTGTAACGCATTTAGATGCATTTTCGTTCCGTATTTATGCATTTTTGTTCCAAAAGCATTAAATTTTCTTAAAATCATTATATAATTAGATATAGAAAAATATATTTTATATGCAATAAAAAGACAGATGTAAAATAGATAAAAATTAATATATACTACACGAGAAAATGGGAATGAGTATGACTTGTTCTCATTTTTTCATAAATTGGTATTTTTGAAGGATTTTTTTTAAGAATATCGAATATTTATATTATTCGAGAATTTATAAAAGGATGTGATTTTATGATTAGAGCGATAATAGCAGAAGATGAGGATTCGCTTAGAAGAGAGATAAGCAGAAAAGTTATGGGGATAAGCGATGTGAAAGTTGAATACATCACAAACGAAGGAAAAGATTTGTTAAATGCTATATTAAAGGTAAAGCCTGAATTAGCTATTTTAGATATAAAACTACCAGAAATGACGGGTTTAGAAGTTGTCAAAAATATACGGGACTTGCTTCCAAATACAGAGATAATATTTATAACGTCATATGAGGAATATATAAAGGATGCAGTAAAACTATATGCTGCTGATTATATAATAAAGCCTATAAACTATGAAAGATTGTTTAATACAATAGAAAGAATAAAAAGGAAATTTAATGATTCTTCCAATATCATAGAAGTACGATGTGGTGATGATATAAAACTTATCAATGCGAATGATATATACTTTATTGAAGCTAATCGGAAAAAGACTTTTTTCTACACTACATATGAAGATTTCCTGTCAAATACTTCCCTAAGTGATGTTTATAAACTCCTGAATAAAAAAATTTTTTTCAAGACAAGCAGATCTTATATTGTAAATTTGTATAAGGTGTATTCTATAAAATCTGTAAATAGAACGTCTTTAGAAATAAGTTTTAGAAATAAAAATAAAAAGGCATACCTATCAAAGAATCTGTACTATGAATTTAGGAATCGTCTTAAAGATATATTAAACCAGCCGGTTGAAATGAAAGCAAATTAGCCAACTTTATGGGTGAAAACCATGATAAGAAAAAGTTTAAACAAAATAATAGCAATATTTTTTATGTACATGATTTTTATAACGTTTATGTTCAACAATAGCATGTATTATCAGCAGAAAATTATTATACCGGCTGATTTTGAATTGTTTTTATTTTTTACGATTGTAGTTATAAATGTCTTGGTTTTTACGATTATAAGGATGATTTATATAAATGGGGAAAATGAGTATCAATACATTATAAATGATTTTAAACTAAGATTTATAGAAGAACAAAACAACTTATACAGAAAGAATAAACATGAATTGAGAAATAAGATTTTAGTTTTATACGAATTGATAAGACAGATGAAGTATGAAGATGCCGAAGAGTTTTTAATGACTTATATAGATGATATAAATAACAGCCTTATAAAAGTAGATACTGGAAACGATATAATAGATCTGCTTTTATATTCAAAAATAAGCGCTGCTATAGAGAAAAATATTTCGGTGAACTTTATATGTACTGTGGATTTAAAATACTCGAAAAAAGTAACAAATGATATTTGTTCAGTTTTAGGAAACTTGTTAGATAACGCCATTGAAGAATGTGATAGGTTAAAAAATAATAAGCGAATAGAAATAATGCTTAAAAGCGATCCAGTTGACTACATCTTTATAGTGAAAAACACATGTGGTGAAATTAGTGAAGATGTAAAAAGAAATATTTTAAGTGGTGGCTTTACAACAAAAGGTGATGGAAGAGGAACTGGATTATCTATTGTTAAAGATATAGTATATAGCTATAATGGTGATATTAACATAAAGATTGATGATAAATATTTTGATGTAACAGTTGAAATACCATCTTATAAATTAAATGAGAAATAATCATTTTTGTTCCTGAAGATAACATTTTAATTCCTATGTCCACATTTTTTTATAAAAAGGTATATAATTTAGATGAAAGCACAAATATCATTTTAGATATGCTAAAACATTATAGTCCACTTATATATTTTTAACATTCAAATTTTCATTTTTACTGTTTTTATGCGAAGGTGAGGTGAAAGCATGGATATGCAGTTAACTGTAATCGCCTCCAGTTTAGTCATTCTAATATTCATAATAACATTTTCTAAAAGCAACATAGATATGGAATTTGCAGTTAAATTTCTACAGACCTTGATAAAGCTAAGTATAAAAAAGAAGAGATAAAATAAATTATTGTTATAATTTTTGTCACAAGAGTTGTCTTGAAATTCTTATTGAAAAACGTAATAATTGCCGTATAATATATCCTATAGTCATTATTTTAATTTTTGGAGGGTATCAATTGAAAGTATATTCTTTTGTCGGTGCTAGTGGAAGTGGTAAAAGCCATCATGCATCTTTTGTCGCAGGAAAATATGGCATAAAGTATATCATTGATGATGGGCTTTTGATATGCGAAAACAGGATTGTGTCAGGATTTTCGGCAAAAAGGGAAAAGACGAAGCTTAAAGCTATAAGGAGAGCAATATTTACAGAAGAAGAACATGTAAAAGAGGTAAAAAAATCGTTGGATGAACTTAAACCGGACAAAATATTGATAATTGGAACATCAGATAAAATGGTGGATAGGATTGCTGAAAGGCTATCGCTGCCGCCTGTGTCAGAGAGAATTTATATAGAAAATATTTTATCACCTGAAGAAATAGAGGTGGCCAGAAAAAAAAGGTATGAAGAAGGAAAGCATGTAATACCAGTGCCAACATTTGAGGTTAAAAAACATTTTTCAGGATATTTTATAGACCCACTGAGGATATTTCGGCGCAAAGAGATGGATTTTGAAAAGACGGTAGTAAGGCCATATTACAGTTATCTTGGTAAATATACAATATCTGAAAATGTGATTAACAGCATTGTAGTTAACGAGGCAAAAAAATTTGATGGCATTTATAAAATAAATAAAGTTATAACAGAGAACTACCCTGAAGGGATAATAATAAAAATAGAGATTGTCATGGTACATGGCACACCTATAAACAGCGTTTTAAGAGGAGCTATAAAGAAGATAAAAAGTGTCGTTGAATACATGACGTCTTTAAATGTGCTGGACATAAAAATTCATGTAAAGGCACTTTATATTAGCAATAATTAAAAAATGCATAGAATAAGAAATATTGATAAAGGCAAATAAGCCTTTTTTTTATCTTCAAAAAATTATATAATATTTGTAGAGGTCAGTAAATATTATGTAGTAAGGAAGTAAAAAACCTATATGTGGGTGAGGAGAATGAGATATTTAGTAGAAATGTCCGGTTCTAAGGTTATAGTGCATGGAATCAAGGATTTTAACCTTAAAGAGACATTAGAATGTGGACAATGTTTCAGATGGAATGAAGAAGATGATGGAAGTTATACGGGGGTTGCGTTTGACAGGGTAATAAATGTAAAATTAGATGGAGATATATTGACGATTGATAATACCACTTTGGCAGATTTTAATGATATATGGTATGACTATTTTGACTTAGGGAGAGACTATGGAAAAATCAAAGAAGCCCTTTCGCAAGATGAAATCTTAAGAGCGGCTATAAAGTACGGTGAAGGTATAAGGATTTTAAGACAGGATACGTGGGAGACACTCATATCCTTCATAATATCTCAAAATAACAGAATACCTCAGATAAAAAAAGTCATAGAAAATTTAAGCAGGGCATTTGGGCATCCTATCGTATATAAAAATAAGACTTATTATACATTTCCAAAAGTGCAGGACATAATAATGGCAGATGAAGAATCATTAAATAACAGCAAGTGCGGATTTAGATCAAAGTATATAATTGATGCGGCTTTAAAAGTATTTAATGACGAAATCAATCTTTTTGAGCTGCAGCTTTACGATACACACGAAGTAAGAAATATACTTATGAGCATAAGAGGAGTTGGGCCTAAAGTTGCAGACTGTGTAATTCTTTATTCAATCGGAAGATATGAAGCATTTCCAACAGATGTGTGGATAAAGCGCGTTGTTGAGTTTTTATACCTTAAAAGAAAGACAAATAATGCAGATGTACAAAGTTTTGCCAAAGAGAAGTTTGGAGATTTGTCTGGTTTTGCTCAGCAGTATCTATTTAACTATGCAAAAGACCATGTTTCAAAAGATATATTTAGAGAGAGGAAAAATTAAATGATAGGAACGCTGGTTAATGCAGCTTCTATAGTTGCAGGAAGTATTGCAGGTACTTTATTTAAGATTGGTATTCCTGAGAGAGTAAAAACAACAGTTATGCATGCCATATCTTTAAGTGTATTGATAATAGGATTTGATAGTGCCTTAAAATTTAAAAATTTACTGCTTGTGATAATAAGTTTGAGTATAGGCGGTATTTTAGGTGAAATATTAGATATTGAGAAAAAGCTTAATGAGTTTGGAAATTTTTTAGAAAGAAGATTAGCGAGAAGTAGTGAAAATAAGATAAGCGAAGGCTTTGTTACAGCAAGCCTCATATACTGTGTTGGTGCGATGGCGATTGTGGGCGCATTGAAAGACGGTTTGCAGGGAGACCACAGTATTTTATTTGCTAAGTCTATGCTTGACGGCATATCATCTATAATATTTGCATCGACATTAGGGATAGGCGTCATGATATCATCCATTAGCGTCCTTGTGTATCAAGGTTTCATAACTATATGCGCATCGATCCTTAAAGACTTGCTGACTGCTAACGTGATTGCGGACATGTCTGCCATTGGGGGTGTTTTGATAATAGGCATATCATTAAATATGCTGAATTTGACGAAAATAAAGATTGGGAATCTGCTTCCGTCAATATTTATACCTATTGTATACGAAACAATACTAAAGATATTTTAAATGATGAAGGAGGTGCCCTTTAAGGGGCTGTTAGTATGAAAGAAATAAGAAGCATAGATGTTGCAAGAGTAGCCATAAGGATGGCCATGTCAAGGAGAGAGGATGAAGCTTTGTTAAAGGAAGAGTATGGAAAGGAAGGCATCAAGGTAGCTGCAGTAGATTATGGCGGTGAATACATTAACTCAATTTCAAAGATAATAGAGAGGGCAGTTGTAGCGGCAAAAAGAGAAGGTGTTGTGGAGGATAACCATGTGGGTGAAGGCGCTGTTGCAGGTGCAACACATGAAGCCATAATGCAGATAAAAGATAAAGCTATGGGGCTTAATATAGGTGGCAAAATTGGGATAGCATTTTATGGTGAGCATTTGTGCGTCTGTGCATTTTTTGCTGTTGGAATGTTAAATTTAAATGAAGTTGCCATTGGATTAGGGCATAGATCTCTTAAGTATTGAAAATTGTAAGTATCCGTGTTTGTGATACAATCTACATAGTGTAGATGCAAATAATAAAATTGCTACATTAGAGATCCACGAAAAAATCTCTTCAAATTTAAGAAAAAATCGTAGGTTATAAGAAAGCCTACGATTTTGTTATTTCATACGAAAGTTACGCAAATCATTGGTTTACAAGCATTTTTGCTTTGTTAAAATTAATTTTTGATTTATCAGATTTGATGTTTTTGAACGTTCAAAATATGAGATATCTTTTAAAAATGAAATAAAATTTTAAAAATATATTGCATTTTGTTTTTATAAGTGATATTATAATAAACAAATAGAAAATTTTAGTCGGAGGGGGATGTCAAATGAACAGTAAATTGAAAATATTGATTTTATCTATAATGATGTTCATGTCTTTAGTGCTAATATTTTATATACACCCATTGGAGGATCCACCAGCTTTAACATTGAATAATTCAATTGTTTGTAATGGTTATGACATATTATAGTGCTACAAACAACACTAATATATGTGATTGAAAAGAATTTGATACTAATTACTTTTTAAGAAATAGAAATGAACTATGTACGACTATTTAATACTAAAATAGATTAATGAATAATTACCAAAGTGACTTGGCTAAATTTTAAGCTAAAATCATTTATGAATATCAATACAACTCCTTGTTTAAAAATCAAAATTATAAATGAATTTATACGAGTGAGGAGAATAATAAATGAAACCATCAAGATTTACAATTGAACTTGATATTGATGGAAGTAAATATTTATATAATTCGCTAAGTAATGCTTATGCGAAAATTGATGAAGACCATTATGAAACATATTTAAAAATTAAGAATAATGATACTGATTATGACGAAAAAATGTCGATAGACTTATATAATGGTGGATTTGTCATTAATGATAATGAAGATGAAATTGGATATATGAATTTTTTTGAAAAAGTTATGAGATATGGAAGTAGTTCATTAGGCTTGACTATAGCCCCTACATTGCAATGCAATTTCAGATGTAAATATTGTTATGAAATACACGAAAATTTATTTATGTCTGATGATGTACAAAAATTATTGATTGAATTTGTTACTAAAAATATAAGTAGGTATAAAAATATTTCAGTCTCTTGGTATGGTGGTGAGCCATTATTAGCTCTATCTATTATAAGGGATTTATCCAAAAGATTAATAAAAATTGCAGAAGCAAATAATGTTATATATGAGTCAGGAATAATATCAAATGGTTATTTATTGACAAAAAGTGTAGCTCAAATATTAAAAGATGAATGTAAAATTAGCAGTGTGCAGATAACATTAGATGGGATAAGAGAGATTCATGATATTAATAGACCGTTAGAAAATGGTCAAGGTACATTTGATGTTATCTTTCAAAATTTAAGAAATATAATAGAAATTTTAAATGTATCCATCAGAATTAATATTTCGAAAGATAATTATCAACAATTATTTCAATTATTAGATATACTGAACGATGAAGGGATTTTAGATAAGATTCATATTTATATAGCTCCGGTTTCGAGTGTAGAAAATACTGAAAGTAAAAAAATTCAATACATGTGTCTTAACAAAAGTGATTTTGCAGACATTGAAATAGAATTTATAAAATATTTAATAGAAAAAAAGTTAATATAAATCATTTTTATCCATTGTACAAACCTGTTGTATGTAGTTCGATTTCAAGTAATTCATTTGTAATAGACCCAGAAGGATATTTATATAAATGCTGGAATGTAGTATGTAACAAATCGTTTTCTATAGGCAATTTGAAGGATGGAATTAAGTTTAAGCAAAAAGAATTTTTGGAATGGGCAAATTGGGAGTTACCAGACAGATGCTTGAAATGTGAAATTATGCCGATATGTCAAAGCAGTTGTCCGTATAACACATTTTATAATAATGAATGCAGCACTATTAAGTATAATATAATAAATTTATTAAAATTATTTAAAGATTATCACCAATTTAAAGATATTAGTGGAAGGAGGTGAAATTATGGAGTATATTATGAAACCAAATGATATTGTTAAGCCAGAATCGGTACAGCCAAGTCCTGGTGGAGGTTGTTCTGTCTATTATTGTCCGCTAGATTGGGTAGACGGTGGTATTGGCAGTGGTGATTGTACTTTTTGTGGTTCTTGGTGTGCATACAGAGGATAATTGAGAAAATTTAAAGATTTAACAAAGTATTATTGTTTATAAATAAAGCGGAATAAAAGAGTCCTGAAAAAGTGTCAATTTATAGTTTTGCCATACAATGCATAGATATTAATATCTAAAATAATATCGCATATTGTATAGCAACTCAAAGATTAACTATTTTTTCAGTGCACTCGAATAAATTCCGTATTTTTTTAAATTAGACTGAATAATGAGGTGAAATATATGTTTAAAAAATTTAATATTTTAATTTTAATATTTTTTATTTTTGTCATGGCTTTATATTTTTATCAATTTATAATGATATATTTATTTGAAGGTATATATTATTTTTTTAATATTAGAAATAATGATCCATTAGTTATGACAAGTAGTAATTTAGTTTACAATTTTATTACGGAAATTTTGTTGTTAATTTTAGCTTTATTTCTACTAAAAAAATTTAATTATACAAAATATATTAAGACGTCTTTTAAATCTATAATCAAAGCATTCATATTTATGTCATTATCGCTGACATTTACTAAGTATATACTAGATATATTTAAAATATATAATATTTTTTTGTTGACCGATTTTAAGAATATTATTGCAAGTTGGAACAAGATAGACTATATTGTTGCAATATCACAAATGATTTTATTTATTTTAGTTGCTTTAACAGAAGAATATTTATATAGAGTCACTCTTTATTTTAAAATATCTGAAATATTAAATTTAAAAAGCAACGTCTTAAAAATAGTATTTAGTATAATATTAACAAATATTTTATTCTCGATTGCCCATTATCCTATACGTCATTATAATTTTTCTAAACTTTTTGAAATATTTATAACAGGTATCTATTTCAGTTATCTTTTTTTACGAACTGGCAATATATACTTAGCTTGTATGATGCATTTTTGTTTTGACTTTCCGATTTTAACAACAGTTAATATCGGATATTATTATGAGGAAATCATTCTTTTAATAATTTCGATTATGTTAATAGAAAGTTATTATATGGTTAAACACTATTATCTTAGACTATTTAGCAGATACGAACAGAGTTAGCCATATTATTTTTATGAAGATATGGAGGATTTGATATGATAAAAGGAAAAGAATTAACAAAAATAATTTTAACAGTTTGTGCTTTTATCGCAATAGTATTTTCAATTATATACATAATGAAAATTTTCATCTTAAAATATAATAACTTATATTTAACAACAATGACGAATTATGGAATACAGCTTTTGATGCTAGTTATTGCATTATATTTGTTAAATAAATTTGTATATGCTAATATAAAAGTGAGCCAAAAAGTGGCTCTGTGCTAACGAAAAAGTGATCCACTTTTCATAAAAAACCTGTAAAATTTATTATACAAGATAAATTTTACAGGAGGTTGGAAGGTGTGATTATCGACGTGAATTTATACCAAAAGATTAGAGAAATGTATACAGTACATCAAATGTCTCAAAGGGCTATAGCAAGGGAATTAAAAATTTCAAGGAATACTGTAAGAAAATACTGCAAAGGTGACAATGTTCCTTGGGAGAGAAAAGAATATTCCCGTGAGCCTGATGTCTTAACTCCTGATGTTATGGACTTTATCAGACAGTGCATTAAAGAAGATGAAGCAGAAGGAATAAAAAAACAACGACATACAGCCAGAAGAATATATCATCGTCTAGTAGAAGAAAAAGGGTTTAAAGGTGGAGAATCCACAGTAAGATTGGCTGTACAACAACTTAAAGATGAGATGCCAAAAGCATTCATCCCACTTCAATTCGACCCTGGAGAAGCAGCACAAGTAGATTGGGGTGAAGCTACTGTGTACCTTGACAACAAAAAAGTTTCTATAAATCTTTTCTGTATGCGACTCTGCTATAGTTGTGATATTTTTGTAATGGCATTTTATCGCCAAAATGAAGAATCATTTTTAGAAGGCAATGTAAAAGCATTTGAACATTTTGGTGGTGTGCCACACAAACTAATCTTTGACAATGCGAGAGTTGCAGTAAAGGAAGGTTTTGGAACTCATGCCAAGCCTCAAGCCCGTTATCAAGCATTGAGTGCACATTATGCATTTAAAATGGAATTCTGCAATCCAAGCAAAGGAAATGAAAAGGGATTGGTAGAAAATCTGGTAGGCTGGGTAAGACGCAACATTTTAGTTCCTGTCCCAAGAGTAAAGGATATTGATGAATTAAATCAGATTCTTATGACAAACTGTTTGAAATACCGTTCCCATCAGATACGCGGCCATGAACAGACAGTCGGCCAAATGTATGAAATAGACAAATCATTATTATACTCACTTCCTAAATATGTATTTGATTCGAGCAAAAGCATATCAGTCAGTGTAGACGAGTATTCAACAGTGCGCTTTGATAGAAACAATTATTCAGTACCAGTAAAATATGTAGGCAAAAATGTCAGTATCAAAGCATATGGGAATATATTAACCATCTTTTATCGTGGACAGGAAATTGCTAAACATAACAGAAGCTATGGTTCCAACAAAACAACTTACAAACTAGAACATTACATAGATCTATTAGAACGAAAACCCAGAGCTGTATTCAATGCGAAGCCCGTAAAGGACCATGTAAAACAAGAATTATTAGAGTGGGGACAAACACTTCCGGGTGGAGCAAAAGACATGGTAAAAGTTCTGAGACTTTGTGTAGACTACGGTTCAGACAAGCTTCTAGAGATAAAAAAGCAAATTCCAGCAGGTGTTACACCTACTGTTGATTTAATCCGCAGTTATCTAATAAAGCACAGCATACCAGAAAAAGTACACAAAAATTATAGACACAGTAAATGTAGAAGAAGTTGATTTAAGTATATACGATAGACAATACGGGGTGGCACAATGAGTGAAATAAATGTAGCTAAAGAAACAATAAAACTTTATGCCAAACAGCTGAAACTGCCTACTTTTGCACAATACACAAGTATTATTAAACGCATGGATAGCAATATGGGATATGAGGAATTTCTCATAGAATTAATGAAAAAAGAAGTAGCTTCCAGGCAAGAAAATCAGCAAAAGCGTCGCATACACAAAGCGGGATTTCCTTACCTGAAAACCCTTGACGAATTTGATTATACCAGACTCAAATACGTCGAACAAGCCTTTATATGGGAACTTGCCACATGTGAATTTATATCCAAGCGTCAAAATGTCATTATGATAGGAAACACTGGCACAGGCAAAACTCATATTTCAATAGGCTTAGGGCTAAAGGCTTGTAAAGAGGGGCATAACGTAAAATTCTATACCGTTGCAAATCTTGTAACAGAACTTACAGAAGCACAAGAGTACAAAAAGCTTCTAAAACTTGAAAAACAGCTAGAAAAAGTGGACCTGTTAATTCTAGATGAACTATCATATCTATGTTTTAATAGGAACCAAGCTGATTTATTATTCAGGATAATTTCGGATCGTAGTGAAAAAGGAAGTGTAATAGTATCTACGAACCTTGAATTTTCAAGATGGACAGAAATGTTTGAGAATACTACTATGGTTGCAGCATTAGTAGATCGTCTAACCTTCCGTTCACATGTATTAAATATGAATGGAGAATCTTTCAGGCGTGATAATTCGCAAATAGAGTAGATTATTATCCGCTCAGATGGTCACTTTGCAAATACCGATTTTAGTAATTATTTTTAAAAGAACACGTATCAACCATGGGAAAAGTCCTTTAGTAATGGCTCAAAAATTCATTAGCACATGGATCACTTTTCAATAGCAAAAGTGGTTCAAAATTCATTAGCATGTGGCTCAAATTTCTATTGACATTCACAAATAAATTTAACTATATAAAATATATAAAGTTTTCCTTAAAATCTTTTTTCGAATTGGTTGTCTATACAACGTTGCTTATGATTCTTATAATAGTATTATCAAATGCATTTCATATTGGACATTATTTTGTATGGAATACTGGAAACTTCGTGACGATATTATTTCAAAATTTTTATTTTGTTCTTGTAGCATTAGAAGAGGAATATTTATTTAGGATAGTGCTTTATTATAAAGTTTTGGAAACAATTGTTTTGAAGAATAAAGCTTTAAAAGTAATAATTGCTATACTTCTGACAAATGCAATATTTTCGATATCACATTTTCCCATAACGTATTTAGTACATCATGGAAATATGAATATAACATACTTTTTAAATGTATTTATTTCAGGTATTTTTGCAAGTTATTTATATTTACGTACGGGGAATATATATATCGCATCTGCCATGCATTTCATAGGAGATGCTAGGATTATAAGAATTTATACTTATAACAGATTGCCTATTTATGCATATTTTATAGACAATATGATGGTGATTTCTGTTATAATAATTGAAATATACAATATTTGCAAGTATTTTTACAATAAAAAAATCTATGAATAAAAAATTTCAATTTAAAGTAATTGCTTTTTGAGTTTTAAAAAGTTTATTTATATTGCGAGAAAGGAAAGACACGTTATTATGAAAAAAGGTGATTTTAAGTACATATTTAAAATCATAAAGCCATTTATAGCTAAAGAGATTATTGGATTTTTAGTGATCATAATATCGACTGTTTTATCTCTGGCTAAACCATTTGTAATAAAATTAATCATTGATAATTCTATAGCACAAAAGAATGTACATAATTTGATTATATTTAATCTAATATTTTTTACAATATTTATTTTAGTAACATTATTAGGAATAATCCAAAATTATATTTTTACATTTATTGGGCAGAAGTTGTTGTATAATTTAAGGATGAAATTGTATGAAACAGTGATAAATCAAAGAATCACATTTTTTAACGAAAAACAGACAGGTGAGATAATGTCTAGAATATTAAATGAACTGCCAAACGTAGTAAACTTATTTTCAGCAACGTTTATAAATATTATCACTCAGGTTGTTACATTGATAGTAACATTTTCCATTATGTATATTTTAAATAAACAAATAACATTGATTTCAATGATAGTAACGCCGTTTATTTTTATATTGTTTAGATATTATAACCCTATATTTAGGAAAATCAATATGGACTTCATGCACATATATGCTAAAATTAATAATGTCTTACAAGAAAATATTTCTAACATAAAATTATTGAAATATACAAAAACATATAAGTATTCCAAAAGAAGATTTTCAGTTGTGATGCATCAATATATAGATAAAACGTATGAAAATCTTTATATACAAAGCATAAGCAACTCGATTCTTTCATTTTTATTTTTTATACCATCGATGGTATTGCTATTATATGGCGGTATGCTAGTAATACAAGGGAAATTAACAATAGGCAGTATTGTAGCCTTATCATCGTATTTAAACCAACTTTTTCAGCCGATACAATCATTGGCAAATATAAACATAGATTTACAGAAATCTTTAGCAGCTTTTAGAAGATATAGGGAGATTGCTGATATAAATACCGAAATAGATGATATTTCACGTATGGAGAAAAGAAATGTAAATAAGATAAAAATAAAAAATATAACCTTTGGGTACAACGAGAAAAACGACATAATAAGTAATTTATCATGTGAATTTCATAAAGGACAGGAAATAAGAATAACTGGTGCTAACGGAAGGGGAAAGACCACATTAATTGATATAATATGCGGACTTTTGAAACCAAAGGATGGAATGGTTTTATATGATGATTTAAATATTGATAACATTAAAAATACATCAATGAAAAAATTGATTGGTATAATACCTCAGGATACATATCTTTTTAATGATACAATTAAGAACAATATTAAATTGGGAAGAGACATAGACGATAATGAAATAATTTCATTGGCAAATAAATTAGGATTTAATGATATTATTGATGGTGAAAAAGTAAATCTAAATCTCATGCTTGCAAATAATGGAGAAAACTTATCGGGTGGTCAAAGGAGAAAAATAACTATATTAAGAGGATTAATACATGATCCTCAAATAATAATACTTGATGAAGCAATGACATTTTTAGATGAAGAGTCAAAAAGGAATTTATGCAAATACATAGAAGAGGTAAGAGCAAATAAGATAATCATATTGATATCCCATGAAGACGTACCATATATTGATGTTGACTTTGAATTAGAGATTGAGTATGAATTATTAAAATATATTTGATTTGTTAAAGGGTAAATAATAGTCTTTAGAAGTCATTTATTGTATAATAGATATTAATTTAAGACTTAAGACAGTATATAAAGAAGGAAAGTGGGAAATTTATATGGAATTTTTAACTCAAGGTGAAAGACTAAAGAAAATCAGAAAAATGCTTAAGATGAAACAAAGAGAACTACAGGATAAAAATATTACAAGAGGTTTTATAAGCATGATTGAAAGCGGTAGAAGCACTATGAGCAAAGAAACAGCTTCTGCCATTGCAAAGAAACTTAATAAAAGAGCCAAAGAAATTGGCATAAATCTAAACATAGATGGTAAATACCTTTTAATGACACCTGCTGAAGAAGCCGAATACTATTGTATCCAAAAATTAAAAGAGATTAACAATGAAGATGATTTAAGCAAAGTAAATGAATTACTTGAAATTGCAGAAAAATACGGAAGAAATCGAGTAAACGCACTAATTGACATTAAAATTGGCGACATAATGTATAATGCAAATAAATATATAGATGCAATACTAAACTACAACAAGGCTCTTGAACTATTGATGATGTATGGATTCAAGGAACAAATACCATACGTTTATAACATGTTGGGCGTTTGCAAGATGAATATAACTGATTATGCAGAGTCAATATTTTACTTTGATAAAGCCATGAGTTTTGCTGATGAAACAAACGATAAAAGTATAAGAAATAAAGCGATTTATAATACTTCATTATGCTATAAACACATTGGCAAATATGATGTTGCAATAGAATATGTTGAGAAATTTCTTAAAGATTGTAATAAATCCGATGAACTTATTAACTATATTTATGCAAGTTCTATAAAAGCCAATTGCTTTAGAGCGATGGGCCTTCTTGAAAAATCTATAGACGTATATAAAAATTTATTAAACGATGTTATTGATGAAAATTCTTTAGCAGGATTAATTTACAGCAATATTGGCGAAATTTACGCAGATATAAATGATTATGAAAAGTCTTTAGAGTATTTTGATAAAGCAGAGAAAATAAGGCGCAGCAAAGATGAAAAATTATTGTCCCATACACTTATTGAAAAAGCCAATGTGTTATTTAAAATGGGAAATATCAAAAAATCTATAAGTCTCATGGAAGAAGGCATTTCGATAGCTAATAAAAACAATGACATAGAATACATCATAATGGGAAATTATAGATTGGCTGATATCTATAAGCAATTAAACGATAGAGAAAAAGCAATAAACACATACAACAAAATATTAGAAATTGCCAAAAATATAAACAGCATAAAAGAATTGCTAAAAGTCCATATAAAGTTATCCATATTGTATTTAAAAGATGATAATGTAGACAAGTGTAAAAATCATTTGAGTGAGGCTGATAAAATTATAAGCGGGTCCGTGGATAAAATTCCTGAAATACACCATTAAAATAGGAGGTTAAGGGTAAATACATACCCTTATCCTCCTAAGTATGACTTTTTAACCCTTTCATCGTTTTTTAAGACAGATGCAGCACCTTCAAGAGAGATATTTCCTGTTTCAAGGACGTATGCCCTATCTGCAATAGATAGTGCCATTTTAGCGTTTTGTTCTACTAAAAGGATGGTTGTGCCGTCTTCATTTATATTTTTTATTGTCTTGAATATGTCTTGTACTACAATCGGCGCAAGTCCCATCGATGGTTCGTCTAATAAAAGCATTTTTGGCTTTGCCATCAATGCTCTTCCTATGGCCAGCATTTGCTGCTCTCCTCCGCTTAAAGTACCGGCAATCTGCTTATGTCTTTCCTGAAGGCGGGGGAATAGATGGAAAACTTTTTCCATATCGCTTTTTACAGTTTTGTCTTTCCTGAGATATGCTCCCATCTCAAGGTTTTCCATCACAGTCATGTTGGCAAATATTCTTCTTCCTTCTGGCACTTGGCAGATGCCCATATCCACTATATTTTGGGCAGGTTTTTTCGTTATGTCTACATCGTCGAATTTGATGTAGCCTTTTTTTGGCTTCAATATGCCTGATATTGTCATTAAAGTAGTGCTTTTACCTGCGCCGTTTGCACCAATTATAGTCACGATCTCACCATCATTGACTTTTAGGTTTATGCCTTTTAAAGCATTAACCATACCATATGATACATTTAGATTTTTTATCTCTAACATATTTTAAGCACCTCCTTCTATTGATAAAATTTCTTTTTCATCAATGTCTTCTTCTCCAAGGTACGCTGCTATTACTTCTGGGTTTCTCTTGATTTCGTCTGGTGTGCCATGTGCGATTATTTTCCCATAGTTCATGACGTATATGTCTTCACATAGGTCCATCACCAGCGACATATCGTGCTCAATTAAGAGTATTGTTATGTCAAATTTGTCTCTTATGAATCTGATTGTGTCTGTAAGCTCTTTTGTTTCTTGAGGATTCATTCCTGCTGCAGGTTCATCGAGAAGTAAAAGCTTTGGCTTTGTTGCCAGTGCTCTTGCTATTTCAAGTCTTCTCTGCTCACCGTATGGCAGATTTTTAGCAAGATTGTAGGCGTGTTTATCAAGATTGAAGATTTTAAGTAAATTCATTGCCTCTATATTCTGCGATTTTTCTCCATCTAAGTATTTTTTGTACTGCAGAAAGGAGCTAAAAAGTCCGTATTGTACATGAATGTGCTGGGCTATTTTGACATTGTCAAGCACAGTTAAGTTCTTAAATAATCGTATGTTTTGAAAAGTCCTTGCTATGCCAAGCTTCGTGTTGTTGTACGGCTTTTGAGATATGCTTTTTCCATCAAATATCACTTTCCCTGATGTTGGTTTGTATATTCCTGTTATTATATTGAATACTGTTGATTTTCCTGCACCATTAGGTCCTATAAGACCTGTAAGAGAGCCTTTTTCCAGTTCTATATTGACATCTATCAAGGCCTTTATACCGCCGAAATCTATAGAAAGATCTTTAATTGAGAGTAAACTCATTGCTTTTCTCTCCTTTCTTAAATAATTTTTTGAGAGAAAATTCTTTTGTACCCATCAATCCTTCCGGTCTGAATAACATTACAACAATTAAGAGGAGTGAGTATATTACCATTCTTAAGGCAGCATAATCCTGCAAGAGTGCGTATACGAATGTGAGGAAAATTGCTGATAGGATAGATCCTGTTATGCTTCCAAGTCCTCCTAATACAACCATTGTCAAGATATCGAATGACTTCATGAAGTTGAATGTTTCTGGCTGTATGATGTAAAAGTTGTGAGCGTAAAGTGCACCGCCTATTCCTGCAAAGAATGCACCTATTGTAAATGCCAATGTCTTATAGAAAGTTGTGTTTATGCCCATTGATTCGGCTGCTGTCTCGTCTTCTCTAATTGCAACACAGCATCTGCCGTAGCTGGAATTTATGAAGTTTCTGATTAATACAATAGTTATGACTGCCATCCAGAATACCCATGTCCAGTTTGTGTACTTTGGAATACCGGAAAGGCCGCTCGCTCCACCGACGTATTCGGTGTTTAGAAAGATTACCCTGATTATTTCTCCGAATCCAAGAGTTGTTATAGCAAGATAGTCACCTTTTAATCTCAATGATGGGATACCTATCAATATTCCAGCTATACCTGCTGCTATGCCACCTACTAATATAGCCAGAGGAAACGGCAATCCTAGCTTGTAAGTTATGATGGCAGATGTATATGCACCGATTGACATAAATCCTGCATGACCAAGTGAAAATTGTCCTGTAAAGCCATTGATAAGGTTAAGGCTTACAGCAAGTATTATATTTATGCCCATAAGAACTATGTTTATTTCGTAATAATCGTTCAATATACTTGTTGACAGCAAGATTTGTATTATACCGTAAATGGCGAATAGTCCTATAAAAATCAGCAATCTGTTTTTCAATATTTGCTTCAACTGTACCACCTACACTTTCTCTCTTACATTTTTGCCAAATAGTCCTGTTGGTTTAATCAGTAGTATGATTATGAGTATTGCAAATGAAACACCGTCCCTGTATAATGAGCTGCCGTAACCGGAAACAAGTGCTTCTATGACACCCATCAAAAGGCCTCCTACCATAGCACCGGGGATTATTCCTATTCCGCCTAAGACTGCTGCGATGAATGCTTTTAAGCCTGGCATGATGCCCATTAGGGGATCTATTGAGTTGTAGTATATGCCAACTAAGACACCTGCAACAGCAGCAAGGGCAGATCCTATTGCAAATGTAAATGAAACGGTCCTATCTACATTTACCCCCATAAGTTTTGCCGCATCTGCGTCAGTTGACACAGCTCTCATAGCTTTCCCAATCTTTGTCTTGTAGATTATTATCTGCAGTCCAACCATCATGATTATAGATACGACAAATATGACAATTTGCTGATTGGATATTGTGATTATTCCATTGAAAAATGAGTACATGTGCTGCTTGAAGATCTGAGGATATGTCCTGACTTGCGGTGATAAGAGGATTATGCCTCCGTTTTCAAGCAAAAGTGAGACACCTATGGCTGTAATCAATATTGAGATTTTTGATTTATCCCTTAATGGCCTGTATGCGACTCGCTCTATTGTCACACCTAGTATAAGGCTTACTAACATTGCCAATAGGAGAGATGGTATAAATCCAAGGTGAAAGTAAGTGGATGCAAAGAATCCTGTAAAGGCACCTACCATGTATATATCACCGTGAGCGAAATTTATTAATTTCATTATGCCGTAAACCATAGTATATCCAAGGGCGATAAGTGCGTATATACTTCCTAAAGATAAACCATTTATAAGCTGCTCAATAAATGTCTTCATAAATATCACCTCAAGTTAAAATGTATTAAAAGAACATAAGCGGCCACTATGTGACCGCATTGCCGTGTTTTACAAATTTATTCAGCACTTATTTTTTTCTTAAGTGTTTGTTTGCCGTCCTTCAATTCTATGATTACTGTTTGCTTTATAGGATTGTGCTGTGCATCTATTGAAATAGTTCCAGTTACACCTTTAAAATTTTTGAGATTTGCCAAGGCATCAGTTATCTTTGCAGGATCAGTTGAATTAGCATCTTTTATTGCCTGTACTAACATGCCTGCTGAATCATATGCAAGTGCTGCAAAAGCATCCGGTTCTGTGCCGTAAGCTGCCTTATATTTCTTTATAAAATCTTGCACTATTGGATCAGGGTCTGTTGATATAAAGTGATTGCTGTAATAAACGTTGTTTAGTGCAGAAGCACCAGCTATCTTTAATAGATCAGGAGAATCCCAGCCATCTCCACCAAGCAAAGGTACTTCTATACCCATTTCTCTTGCTTGTTTAGCTATCTTTGCCGTATCTTGATAATATCCCGGTATAAATATGACATCGGCATTTATACCTTTTATTTTTGTAAGCGTCGATTTGAAATCCTGATCTCCTGCTACATATGCTTCCTGGTCGATTACTTTCCCACCAAGCTTTTCAAACTGCTCTTTGAAGCTTTTTGCAAGGCCTTTACTGTAGTCACTCTTATTATCAATATATATTACAGCAGTTTTTGCATTAAGGTCTTTTGCCGCAAATTCTCCCATAACTTTGCCTTGATATGGGTCTGTATAACACGCTCTAAAAATTTCACTTTTTACTTTGTTTGTGTTGGTATCAACAGTGACATCTAAAGACGTGCCTGACGGGGTTATAAGCGGTATGTTTTTGCTTAACGCAATTGACGAAGCCGCTTTAGTATTGCCTGTTGTAGCTGGTCCTAATATTGCCACAACATTGTTTTCTACAATAAGTTTTGTAGCTTGGTTTATTGATTCATCCGACGCAGATTTGTTATCAGCTTTTATTAGGTTGATTTGCTTGCCGAGAACACCGCCATTTTTATTGATGTTATCTATATACAATTTTACTGCATTGTATTCGGATGTGCCATAAGAAGCAACTTGTCCGGTGAGTTCAAAAAGGGCGCCCACATTGATTTTGCTGCTGCTGGTTGCGCTGGTGTTTTTCGTGCATCCGGAAAATAAAGAAATCAGCATTACACCGATTAAGAGTAAAGACAACTTTTTGAGCCTTTTTCTCATAAGACATCCTCCCATTTTCAAAAATAAATAAAATTTTAATATAATTTTTCTCTACCGGTAGTAAAAATAAAAACATACTGCCAATAAATTTACTATAATTATACTTTAAATTCATTATTCACTTCAAGATTATTTATTTTAAGCCATATTCAAATTTTCTAATAAATATTACAAAAAACTTTTATTGACTAATAAATGTTTTTATCATACTATTTTATTAAATAAATGAAAAATTTATCATAAGCGAAATTTGTGAGCGTTGATAAATTTTTCATATTATTAATCGCTATAGAAATTTAGCATGGTAGCATGGTAGTATGTCTTTTTGTTGCCATGTAACGGGAGGAGTTTCAATGAGAAGATTTATCTTTGTTTTGGCAGCTTTTTTTATTTTCTCAGTTGTTCTATCTGGCTGTGGAAGTAGAACAATATCAAGTGGCAGTACGGAAAAGATGATAACAATCGGTATTACGCAGATTGTGGAACATCCAGCACTTGATAGTGCTAGAGAAGGGTTTATAAAAGCTTTAAAAGACAATGGTTATGTAGAAGGAAAGAATGTTACATTTATCCAAGAAAATGCACAGGGGGATATGTCGACAGCCCAGACTATAGCAAAGAAATTTGTCGATAAAAATGTGGATTTAATATTTTCTATAGCTACTCCTACAACACAAGCGGTTAAAAAAGCAACTTCAACTATTCCAATCGTGTTTACTGCTGTTACAGATCCTGTAGCTGCTGGTCTTGTAAAATCATTTGATAAACCTGGCGGAAATGTAACGGGAACGTCTGATATGGAGCCTATAAATGATCAACTTAAGTTAATAAAAGATTTAGTGCCAGGTGCAAAGAGAATAGGCATTATATACAATGCAGGAGAAGTCAACTCTACTGTACAGGTAAAGATTGCAAAGGATGATGCTGCCTCACTCGGATACAGCATAGTAGAAGCGACTGTGTCCAACAGCAGCGAAGTAAATCAGGCAGCACAATCACTCGTAGGGAAGGTGGATGCTATCTGGCTTCCAACTGATAATACAGTAGCTTCGTCCGTTGCAGCTATAATAAAGGTAGCCAACTCTGCGAAAATACCCGTTGTGGCAGCAGAAAAGGGAATGGTAGAAGGAGGTTCACTGGCGACGCTGGGTATTAGCTATAGTGATCTTGGCTATCAGGCCGGCTCGATGGCTATTAAAATTTTAAAAGGCGAAAAACCGGCAAACATAAAAGTGGAAACTGCAAAAAATTTGCAGCTTATTATCAATCAGAAAGAAGCAGATGCAATAGGCCTTAAAATTCCGGATTCGATAATGAAAAAGGCTCAAGAGGTTATCAAATAGATATAAAATTGGAGGTCATTTTGTATGTCTTTTGCCATTTCAACATTAGAGCAGGGACTAGTTTATGGTATAATGGCACTTGGTGTCTATATATCTTTTAAAATTATAAATTTTGCTGATTTAACTGTTGAAGGCAGCTTCACATTAGGAGCTGCCGTCACAGCAAAACTTATTACCAGCGGAGTAAATCCTATTTTTTCAATTATGGTTTCGTTTTTAGCTGGAGGATTAGCTGGATTGATTACTGGGTTTTTAAATACTAAGTTAAAAATAACTGAACTTTTAGCTGGTATACTTACGATGACAGCACTTTATTCTATAAATTTGCGTATAATGGGGAAATCAAATATCCCAATGCTTAGCAATAAATCGATTTTTGATTACTTCAACTTTGCAGGTAACTATAGAAATACATTGTTTTTTGGAATTATAATGATTTTTTTGGTGCTTTTAACAAACTATTTTTTACAAACCAGGACAGGATTTGCTCTTAGAGCTACTGGAAACAATCAGCAGATGGTTCGCAGCATGGGAATAAACACTAATACGACTATAACATTGGGCCTTATAATATCAAATGCTTATATTTCGCTAGCAGGATCATTAGTATCTCAATATCAAGGGTTTGCTGATGCAGGAATGGGTATAGGGACACTTGTTGCAGGTCTTGCTTCTGTTATAATCGGAGAAGTTTTATTTAGAGAGAGAAATATATTGTGGGCAGTAATTTCGGCTGTTGTGGGTTCTATAGTATATAGAGGTGCAATAGCAGTAGCCCTTACTATAGGATTCAATCCGACAGATCTTAAGTTATTGACTGCAATTCTGGTAGTTATAGCGCTTTCTCTGCCAGGCTTAAAGAAAATTGTTCTAAGCTCTAACTGAAAGGGGGCATAAATTGTGTTAAGTCTTAAAAATGTAAGTAAATCATTTTATAAAAATACGCCCAATGAAAACCAAGTATTTAAAGATTTAAATTTTGAAGTAGAAGATGGTGATTTTGTTACAATAGTCGGAAGCAATGGAGCAGGAAAATCTACTCTTCTTAACTTGATTGCAGGAGTTTATCCTGTTGACAGTGGTTCTATTATGATAGACGATGTAGACGTAACTTCATATCCGGAGTTTAAAAGGTCAAAATTTATTGGGCGGGTATTTCAAAATCCACTTTTAGGTACAGCACCTTCTATGACAATAGATGAAAATCTATCGATTGCATATTCAAAAGGTGCAGGTTTAAGTTTGAAGATGGGCCTTAATAAAAAGAATAGAGATTTATTTAAAGAAAAGTTAGCAGAGCTTGGTTTAGGGCTTGAGAATAGAATGAAGACTAAAGTAGGTCTTTTGTCAGGTGGTCAGAGACAGGCATTGACACTTCTTATGGCGACATTCGCAAAGCCAAAGCTGCTTTTGCTAGATGAGCATACTGCAGCTCTCGACCCAAGAACAGCTAACATTATAAATGAAATTACAAATAAAATAATCAGTGAAAATAACCTTACTACGTTGATGGTTACTCACAATCTTGAACATGCCTTAGAGTTTGGCAACAGAATCGTTATGATGCATCAGGGAAGAATTATTCTCGACTTAAAAGATGAGAAGAAAAATTTAACAGTACAGAAGCTTTTAAAGATGTTTAATGAGGTTAATGGCAGTGAATTTGTTGATGATAGAGTAATGCTGGCGTAATGTATATAATCACACACATTTCCTGTTGTGAATATAATAATTAAAAAGGATTTAACAGGAAATGAGGTGTTTTGATGGATCTGGAGGAAATGAAAAAAGACGATGTAGAGAAGCTTGTAGAAGCTATATCACCATTTTTAAATGAAATGGAAAGCGGCGTACAACCGATTTTTATAGCGAAGTTTATACTATTTGTCTTTTTGTTTGTTCTTGTAAATGACACTAAAATCTCTTCTATTGCATTAAATGCACTCCTTGCTGCGTCTGATATTGTTTCATTTTTCCCAGCAATATATAATATTTATTCAGCTGGGCCAATTTCATTAGAAAAGCCGGATACAAATTCTAGGATACCACCGATGGTGTTTCCTCCTCCACAAGGGATAACAAAAGAATCTTTCTTTGGATTTTTATTGCTTTCAATTTTTACCTTGCTGGGATTTTCTAATCTTCAATATTTATATGCAATTTATGCAGCATTAACATATACTTTTATACCGAGTGCAACAGCTAACTTGATAAAAGGCCTTCCGCCAATTTTTTTTAATGAAGCTGCAGATTCAGATAAAAATGTTGCTATGATAGTGAAAGCAAATTAGAAGTATGAGAGCTTACAGCCCTCATACTTTTTTTAATGCCATTTCAACATTTATCATTCCATATCCCTGTGAGTAATATCTGTAGTGGTCAATATTTGTTGAAGTTGATTTCAAAATGTTTTTAATCTGATTATTAGTAAGAGAAGGGTTTTTCTCAATTAGCAATGCAGCAGCACCAGCTACAATCGGTGTCGCCATAGATGTTCCAGATGCAGTTCTGTACGGCTTATTTAAAAGGATACTGTCATCAGTGCCAAGAGGCACATTTCCAGATGCTGTTGAAACAATTTTCACACCAGGTGCTACTATATCAGGTTTTAGCAAAAACGCAGATCCCCTGCCTGAGAAGTTAGCAATTTCATCATCTGAAACATCAACAGTCCTCTTATCATCTACGGCGCCTACGGTTATCACGTTCATGCTGTTTCCTGGTGATGTTATAGAGTTTAGGGCAGGTCCAGAATTCCCTGCTGCAACTACTACAACTATGCCATTTCTCCACAGTTTGTCAACGCCTTTAACGAGAGGGTCTAGAAAAGGTGGCAACGATGGTGTTTCGCCAATTGACAGTGATACTATTCTTATTTTGTATTTATCTTTGTTGTCCAGTATCCATTGCATACCTGTCAGTATATCAGATGTAGAACCGCTGCCTCTTGAATCTAGAACTTTGACTGACACTATATTTGCTTCAGGTGCAACCCCTTTATATTTTCCACTTGACATATAGCCACTTCCAGCGGCATCACCTGCTACATGTGTTCCATGGCCGTTGTCATCGTATGGATTCTTTTTTCCATTTACAATATCATGAAAGGCAATTATTCTGTTTTTTGGTTTGGTGAAATCTGCGTGTGGATAAATGCCGGTATCCAGAAAGGCAATTGTGATGCCTTTACCTGTATAACCCTGTTCGTTTACTTCTCTGGATTTTATTTCCTGTGTAGCGATGTTTAACTGCATTTTGACAGTTGAATCTTCAGCGATAAATTTGATTCCACGGTTTGATGCTACGTTGCTTAATTTGTTGCATGGTATGTTAACAGCCCAGCCATTTACTATGGGCAATTCATATTTTATCGTTCCTCCTATTGTTTCTATCTTTTTTTTAAGGGTTTCGTACGGTAAGTTGGAATACACAATTGCACTTACACATTCGTTTCTATATATGGTAGATTTTTTAAGCAATCTACTGTCTATTTTACTTTTCGGATAAAGGTTTTTAATGGCGCCTGACAAAATTAAAGCAGAAACTATATCCATACTTGAATCCCCCTTTCTTATATCAGAATATGTTCAAGACAAATTTTTGATAGTTTTTAAAATAAAAGTGTCACAAATATTGATGGTGTCATATTATGTATTAGGTCAAAAAGACCTGACATATATTCTTGCGAAAGGGGGATATTAATATGCCCACAGAAAAAGGTGCAGAATGGTTTGGCGGTGGATGGATTTGGATAATATTAATAATACTTCTTATCTTCTTGTTTGTACCTGGTTTTATATTAGAAGAGCCTAAGGCTTAGTACAAATCTAAAAATTTTAAAGGAGGATTATTATGGCTGGAACAAGTTCAGTATTTGGCGAGAGCAATTTGCTGTTCTTCTTCTTAATACTTGTTGTCCTAATGGGCGGCGGATGGTTTGGCGGATCATGGTCAATGGAAACATTGCTGTTCTTCTTCGTATTATTAGTCATAATTATGGACGGTGGAATGGGATTATTCTTAAATCAAGTCAAATAAATAAATGGTCCTATCTTACGGTAGGACCATTTATTGTTACATATAAAAATTAAAATCAATATCAATAATGTCGCAATTAGAATATAATGAATTAAAATTAATTAATTGGAGCTGATTTTATGACTATATCAGGGAATTCACTGCTTTTTTTCTTTGTTATATTGACAGTTATAATAGATGTCAAATTTGAATTTGAAGATTTACTATTTTTTTTCGTGCTTTTGGTAGTATTACAACAGGATAAACCTCGCAAAAAAGCTAGACGATTTTTATGGTCTTTGGCGACTATGAATATCTAGTAACAATATAAAACTCAATACGTATAATGTATTAGGTCCATGAGGCCAAAAAATAAAGGGGGTTTTCATATGCCTGAAGGGAAAGGAGCTGCGTGGGGCGGCGGATGGATTTGGATTATCATTGTGATCCTGATAATCTTCTTGCTCGTCCCAGGTATATTTGTGTTGGATGAGAAATAAAAAATATAGGGCAGGTGATAATGAGCCTGCCCTATACATATATTAGGTTATGAAGATAATTTTAAAAGTGGGGGATTGGTTGTGGATAAAGAAAGATTATTAAAGGTGTTAATAATTGAACTGTTTATAATTTTTTTTATTAGGTTTCAAATTTTTGACGGAATAAGCTTTGAGAAAGAAAAGCTGCTTTTAAAGAAAAAAGAAGAAAATGAAGTGATTGAATACGAAGAAACATATCAGAATAAGCAAGATAATAAATTAGAAAGCAAAACAGATGATGAAATAAAAAGTAATTTAGATATATTTGAGATTATTGAAAAAGGGAAAAACTTTATGGGAAGTGTAAAACCATATTTGCACAGAAGAGAACAATATTATATAGACATTTTTACAAAGATAGCAGAAATACTAGAGTGCCATAAGCAGTTGATTGAATATCAAAATCAAGGAACAGAAATTCAAGAAGACCATTTTGACCAAATAGGAATGCTTAAAGCAGTAAAACCTTATATGAAAGAAGACAAGCAAATAATAATAGATAAATTTATTAAGCTTCATGAAGGAATACAAAACCTCAATGAAAAGATGAAAAAATATGAGATAGAAGATAATAAAAACAATGTTATAGATAAAATTTTAGATATATTTGAAGCTTTAAAACCAGTTATTCCGGATGATAAACAGGACATGGCTGAGAAGATAATAAAAAACATAAAACTTGTAGAGGCTTTAAATAAGGCAGAAAACATAATGAATTCAAAAAAAAGTGTAGATAAAGATAAAAAAGAAGGCAATACGGAATCCAAGACAAGGAGTGATTCAGTGGATACTCCTAAAAACATTGAAAAAGCAGAAGAAATTGAGTCGGATGTAAATAATTTAAATGAAATTGCTGATGTTCATGAGGATGCTGACGATGGCAATGAAGATGGCGAAAAACAAAATCTAGGTTTGACATCACAGCAGTCGGCTGTTGTAGATAGCCTGAAATCAATGCTTACGAAGGAGCAGCAACAGTTTATGTACAATATGATTAATTATTTAAAACAGCAAAGTGCAAATGGCGATACAAATAGTGATATAAACGATAAAAAGGATATAGATGATGCAGGTAACTAAAACCTGCATTTTTTGCGTAAATTGAATATTAACGGTATAATTAAAAGATAAATGGGAAAAATCTATAATAATCGTTTAAAACAGCAAAAATTAGTGGAATTTGAGATTTGCCATGAACTTGTAATTAAACTAATATAAAAAGTGTGATGATT
Organism: Thermoanaerobacterium thermosaccharolyticum DSM 571; assembly: GCF_000145615.1. Classification (NCBI taxonomy): domain Bacteria; kingdom Bacillati; phylum Bacillota; class Clostridia; order Thermoanaerobacterales; family Thermoanaerobacteraceae; genus Thermoanaerobacterium; species Thermoanaerobacterium thermosaccharolyticum. Next base: position 2,116,376 of record NC_014410.1, on the reverse strand, counting down.
AGCACTCGTCATGAATGAGTGCTAACAAATTTCAAGGAGGGATATTATGAGATTAAAACCACTTGGCGACAGAGTTGTCGTAAAAGTTACTGAAGCTGAGGAAGTTACAAAGGGCGGTATCGTATTACCTGGTACTGCAAAAGAGAAACCTCAACAAGGTGAAGTGCTTGCTGTCGGCTCTGGAGAATACATAGATGGCAAAAGAGTCGAGCTGGAAGTCAAAGTTGGAGATAAGGTAATATTTTCGAAATACGCTGGAACAGAAGTTAAATTAGACGGTGAAGAGTATCTTCTTTTAAGACAGAACGACATATTAGCTATAGTTGAATAAGGAGGTAGAAAAAATGGCGAAGAAAATATTATACGGTGAAGATGCAAGAAAGGCATTAGAAAGAGGCGTTAATGCTGTTGCTAATACAGTAAAAGTTACATTGGGACCTAGAGGCCGCAATGTTGTATTAGATAAGAAGTACGGTTCACCAACTATAACAAATGATGGTGTTACAATAGCAAGAGAAATTGAATTAGAAGATCCTTTTGAAAATCAAGGTGCACAGCTTTTAAAAGAAGTTGCAACAAAGACGAATGATGTTGCTGGTGATGGTACGACAACAGCTACAGTGCTGGCACAAGCTATGGTTTTAGAAGGCTTGAGAAACTTGGCTGCTGGAGCTAACCCGATGCTTTTAAGGCGTGGTATGGCAAAAGCTGTTGATGCTGCCGTTGAAGGATTAAAGAATATTTCTAAGCCTGTAGAAGGAAAAGATTCTATTGCACATGTTGCATCAATTTCTGCTGCAGATGAAGAGATCGGTAACTTGATAGCAGAAGCAATGGATAAAGTCGGTAAAGACGGTGTAATAACAGTAGAAGAGTCAAAATCAATGAATACAACAATTGAAATAGTTGAGGGTATGCAATTTGACAGAGGATATATTTCACAGTATATGGTAACTGATACAGACAAGATGGAAGCTGTTCTTGACGATCCACTAATACTTATCACAGACAAGAAGTTGTCAAACATTCAAGATTTGTTGCCATTGCTTGAACAAGTTGTGCAACAAGGCAAGAAGCTTTTAATAATTGCAGATGACGTTGAAGGTGAAGCACTGGCAACATTAGTTGTAAATAAATTAAGAGGTACATTTACATGTGTTGCTGTAAAAGCTCCGGGATTTGGCGACAGACGTAAAGAAATGCTTCAAGATATTGCTATCTTAACAGGTGGTCAAGTAATTTCTGAAGAAGTAGGTCTCGATTTGAAAGAAGCAAAATTAGATATGCTTGGTCGTGCAAGACAAGTAAAAGTAACAAAAGAAAATACTACAATAGTTGATGGCGCAGGAAATGCTGCAGACATAAAGAATAGAATCAATCAAATAAAGGTTCAAATAGAAGAAACAACTTCTGATTACGATAGAGAAAAATTACAAGAAAGACTTGCAAAACTATCTGGTGGTGTTGCGGTAATTCAAGCTGGTGCTGCTACAGAAACAGAGTTAAAAGAAAAGAAACACAGAATAGAAGATGCACTCTCTGCTACAAGAGCTGCTGTTGAAGAAGGTATAGTACCTGGCGGCGGTACAGCATTATTGGATGTTATACCAGATGTGCAAAAGGTTGTTGACTCACTGGAAGGTGACTTCAGAACAGGTGCTCAAATTGTGCTGAGAGCATTAGAAGAACCTGTAAGACAAATTGCAAGAAATGCTGGCGTAGATGGTTCGGTGATAATCGAGAAGATCAAAGAGTCAAAAGATACATCATTTGGTTATGATGCGTACAAAGAAGACTTTGTAGACATGTTAAAGGCAGGTATAGTTGATCCTACAAAAGTTACAAGATCAGCACTGCAAAATGCTGCATCTGTTGCATCGATGATACTGACAACAGAAGCAGTTGTTGCAGACATACCAGAGAAGAATCCGCCAGCACCAGCTCCAGGAGCAGGAATGGATATGATGTAAAAATAACCGGGCAATCCCCGGTTATTTTTTTGTCCTGTTGACATAGACACTTAAATCTGTTATATTGTTTAATAATTTAATAATTTTATAATATTTGATCCACATATAATCTGGTGAATAGGCACTAGAGTATCTACAAAGAGCCGTAACTCTTTACTATGGGGAGTTATTGTTGTACTCTTTTTTGCCTGAACAAAAATTTATGTTCGGGCATTATTTATTATAAAGCTGAGGGAGATAATTATTAATAAAAGAAAGGGGATAAAAATGGCAAATAAGCTTGTAAAAGAGGGACTAACATTTGATGATGTGTTGCTTATACCAGCAAAATCTGATGTGCTTCCAAAGGAGGTGGACACCAGGACACGCCTTACAAATAAAATAAAGCTAAACATACCTTTGATCAGCGCTGGAATGGATACAGTTACTGAATCAAGGCTTGCTATAGCTATAGCGCGAGAAGGTGGAATAGGCATAATACATAAAAATATGTCTATTGAAAAACAGGCTTTAGAAGTAGATAGAGTGAAAAGATCGGAACACGGAGTCATAACTAATCCTTTTTATTTAACTCCGGATCATAAAATTCAGGATGCTGTTGAACTTATGGAAAGATATAGAATTTCAGGTGTACCTATAACAGTTAACAATAAGCTGGTGGGAATAATTACAAATAGAGATATTAGATTTGAAAGCAATTTAGAAAGGCCAATAAAGGAAGTTATGACTAAAGAAAACTTGGTGACGGCGCCTGTTGGAACGACTATGGATGAAGCAAGAGAAATACTTAAAAGACATAAAATCGAGAAATTGCCTCTCGTTGATGAAGATAATAATTTAAAGGGATTAATAACAATAAAAGATATAGAAAAGGCAGTGGAGTATCCTAATTCTGCGAAAGATTCTAGAGGAAGGCTTCTTGTAGGTGCTGCAGTAGGCGTTTCATCAGATGTAATGGAAAGGGTTGAAGCTCTTGTCAATGCCAATGTGGATGTTATTGTAATAGATACGGCTCATGGGCATTCTGTAGGTGTTTTAAATACCGTGGAAAAGATAAAGAATAGATTTCCAGATGTACAGATAATAGCTGGAAATGTCGCAACTGCAGAGGCTACAAGAGATTTAATTGAAAGAGGTGCTGATTGCGTTAAGGTAGGCATAGGACCAGGGTCTATATGTACGACGAGAGTTGTAGCAGGTATTGGAGTACCTCAGATAACGGCAATTTTCGATTGTGCAGAAGAAGCTGATAAATATGGTATACCTGTAATTGCTGATGGCGGTATAAAATACAGTGGAGATATTGTAAAGGCAATTGCTGCTGGTGCATCCACAGTAATGATTGGAAGTCTTTTTGCAGGGACAGAAGAAAGCCCAGGAGAAGTTGAGATATATCAGGGAAGAAGTTACAAAGTTTACAGGGGAATGGGTTCAATTTCAGCAATGAAGAGTGGAAGCTCTGATCGTTATTTTCAAGAGGGCATGAAAAAGCTTGTTCCAGAAGGTGTAGAAGGCAGAGTTCCGTATAAAGGACCTTTGAAAGATACTGTATACCAAATGATAGGTGGATTAAGAGCAGGAATGGGATATTGTGGTGTTCACAATATTGAAGAACTTAGGACAAAGACAAAATTTATAAAAATAACTAATGCGGGATTAACTGAAAGCCATCCACATGATATAATAATTACAAAGGAAGCTCCAAATTATAGTATTAAATAAGAGGAGGATTTTAATGGGGATTAATAGAGAAGTTATATTAATTCTTGACTTCGGCGGACAATATACACAATTGATTGCAAGGAGAATAAGGGAAGCAAATGTTTTTTGTGAAATTGTTCCATACAACATAAAACCAGAAGAAATTATAAAGAAACAGCCAAAAGGATTGGTCTTGTCAGGCGGACCTGCTAGCGTATACGCAGAGAATGCGCCAATATGCGATGAGGGAATTTTTAAATTAAATTATCCAATTCTTGGTATATGTTATGGCGCACAACTTATGACTATGATGCAAGGCGGTAAAGTTGCGGAGGCTCCTGTAAGAGAGTATGGAAAGACGGATGTTGTCATAAATAACAATATACCTTTGTTTAAAGGAATTGAAAAAGAGACAAGCTGTTGGATGAGCCATACAGATCAAATAGAACTGCCTCCCAAAAATTTTAAAGTCGTTGCATCAACTGCAAACTGTCCGATTGCGGCAATTGCAAATGTAGAAGGAAGGCAATATGCCGTACAATTCCATCCTGAAGTCATTCATACTCCAAGGGGTACTGAAATCATCAGAAATTTCTTGTTTGAGATTTGTGACTGCTCTGCAGATTGGACGATGGATTCACTGATAGAGCAGACTGTCAAAGAAATAAGGCAAAAGGTAGGAAAGGACAATGTAGTTTGTGCATTAAGCGGTGGTGTTGATTCATCTGTTGCTGCAGTTTTAGTTAACAGGGCAATACACGATCAGCTAGTATGTATTTTTGTTGATAATGGTCTTTTAAGGAAAAATGAAGGAGAAAAAGTAGTTGAAACCTTCAAGAATAATTTTGATATGGAGATAATAAAAGTTGATGCAAAAGATAGATTTCTGGAAAAGTTGAAAGGAGTAAAAGATCCTGAGCAAAAGAGGAAAATAATAGGAAATGAATTTATTGAAGTCTTTAAAGAAGAAGCTAAGAAAATTGGCGATGTAAAATATCTTGTGCAAGGGACACTTTATCCAGATGTTATCGAAAGCGGAAGCCCCGTTGCTTCAACAATAAAGAGCCATCACAATGTTGGCGGTCTTCCTGAAAATGTTGGTTTTGAGCTTATAGAGCCTTTAAGGATGCTTTTTAAAGACGAAGTAAGACAGGTTGGGCGAGAACTTGGCATGCCTGATGAAATTCTAAATAGGCAGCCGTTCCCGGGACCGGGGCTTGCAGTAAGGATACTTGGGGAAGTCACTGAAGAAAAATTAAATATATTAAGAGAAGCTGACAGTATAGTTTTAAGAGAGATGAAGAAAAATGGCTGGTATAACAACGTATGGCAATCATTTGCTGTACTGCCTGACATAAAAAGTGTAGGAATAATGGGGGATGACAGGACATATGCATATCCTATTATCTTAAGGATAGTTGAAAGTAATGACGGAATGACAGCAGATTGGGTTAAGATTCCGTATGATATTCTTGAGGACATCTCCACAAGTATCATAAATGAAGTGTATGGCGTAAATAGAGTGCTGTATGATATCACGTCAAAACCGCCTGCCACCATTGAATGGGAATAAATTACGAACATTAATTATAAATATCAAAAAAATATTCGTAAAATCATTGACTTGGATTAAAAAAGTTGATATTATAATTGTGTCAGGACAAGTAAATACTACTCATATAATTCTGAGAATATGGCTCAGAAGTTTCTACCAGACAACCGTAAATTGTCTGACTATGAGTGAAAGTGTACCTGAGGGTTCCAGCCTTGTATGCTTTTAGCATTTTTAAAAGCATGGATAGTTTTTTTAAAGGTGTTCGGACCGAGCGGTACAGGCATGCTGTTGCCACACCTGTGGGATAAAAGCCCGGGAGGATAGGTTTCACTCTTTGTGTTGGAATCTATCATCTCGGGCATATTTTATTTTAATAGTGCTTTTATTACAATTATAAGGAGGATTATAATGGTAAAAAACAATGACAAGAGAGGCTTTTTAGACAGTTTCTTTAAACTTAAAGAAAATGGCACAACAGTAAAGACAGAAGTAATAGCTGGCATAACAACTTTTATAACGATGGCTTATATCATTTTTGTAAACCCATCAATACTCATGCAAGCCGGAATGAATTCAAAAGGACTTTTAGGAACTCAAGCAGTAAATTCTGGTTTGTCAATTGCCAATGATCCTGTAATCGGAGCGGTATTTGTTGCGACAATTTTGTCATCTGTTGTTGCGACATTGGTCATGGGATTGTTTGCAAATGTTCCGTTTGCCCTATCTGCTGGAATGGGTATGAATGCATTCTTTACTTTTTATGTCGTATTGACACTGCACTATTCATGGCAGGCAGCATTGTCACTTGCGCTGATAAGCGGTATTATAAATATAATCATTACGGCAACGAAATTGAGAATTTTAACGAAGGCTTGAAAGAAGTCTCCCATCCTCTATAGGTGGGAGATGAATTTCTATTGTTTTCCATAACATTATATGCTATAATATTATCAGGAGTAAAAAGTAAAGACAATTAGGCATAACAGCCTAAGAGTAATATTTTTGTAGGGAAGGTTCCTCCCGAAATTACGCCTATGGAGATTGTGTAAGACCTGCTGTGAATAACAGTAGGCAACGGTCTATGAAGTAGGAAGCTTCATCCTCTATAGGATGGAGTAGGTTCACTAATTAAGGCGATACCACAATCGTTGAGAAGCGCAATAGGAGCCGGAATTGGACTTTTTATCGCCATAATAGGCATGGAAAACGGTGGTATAATAACGAAAAGCAGTGACACTTTAGTTACACTTGGCAATTTCAAAGATCCTGGTGTAATACTTACTGTAATCGGCATTGCTATAATAGCTGTACTTATGAGCAGAGGTGTTAAAGGTGCAATACTTATAGGAATCATTGCTTCTACTTTAATAGGTATACCTATGGGAATAACTAATGTTTCAAATCTGAAAACTATTGTGCAGATGCCACCGAGTTTGGCACCTACATTTATGAAGTTGGATTTTGCTGGTCTTTTGAAACCAGGGACAGATGGCAATATCATTTCAATCCTTACAGGGCTCATAACGGTTATTTTGGCCTTTAGTTTGGCGGATATGTTTGATGCCATTGGAACATTAATTGGTACAGGAACAAAGACAGGTATTTTTAAAGAAGATGACTTCGAAAAATCAAATGGCGGTTTTAAGACTAGATTTGAAAGGGCTCTGTTTGCAGACGCCATTGGTACTACGATAGGGTCTTTTTTGGGGACAAGTACAATTACCACATACGTTGAAAGTGCATCAGGCATAAGTGAAGGTGGAAAGACAGGTTTGACATCTACCGTTGTTGCAATACTTTTCTTGATATCTCTATTCTTTGCTCCAATAATTGGCATAGTACCTTCACAAGCTACAGCACCAGCCCTTATAATCGTTGGAGCATTGATGATAGGTTCAGTTACAAAGGTGAATTTTGAAGACTTTAGTGAGGCATTTCCTGCGTTTATGACAATAGCTTTTATGCCTTTCACTTACAGCATATCAAATGGTATAGCTGCTGGCTTTATTTTCTACCCGATAACGAAAATTGTCGTAGGGAAAGCTAAAGAAGTTCATCCATTGATGTATATTATAGGACTATTGTTCCTATTGAGATTTGCATTCTTTATGGGGTAATAGCGGATAAAATGCAGAAAGGAAAGATTTCCTTTCTGCATTTTGTAAATAAAAATAAATAAAAATAGGGGGAAGTTATTATGCCGAAGGTTGCGGTTGTAATGGGAAGTGATTCGGATTTTCCATTGGTTAAAAAGGCTTTAGAGCTTTTTAAGGGATTTAATATTGAGTATGATGCCAGAGTTATTTCAGCTCACAGGACACCAGATATAGCACATGATTTTGCAAAAAAAGCAGTAGAAAATGGATATGAAGTAATCATAGCTGCAGCTGGAAAGGCAGCTCATTTAGCAGGTGTTATAGCATCAATGACGCCACTTCCAGTGATTGGGATTCCTATAAAATCATCGACTCTGGATGGTTTAGACTCTTTATTGTCTACTGTTCAAATGCCTCAGGGCATACCTGTCGCGACAGTTGCTATAGATGGTTCTTACAATGCAGCGTTGTTGGCAATAGAGATACTGGGCATAAAGTATCCAGAGCTGATGAAAAAAGTTATTGCGTACAAAAAGAAATTAGCAGAAGAAGTTATTGAAAAAGATAAAAAATTACAGGGGGAGATTGTTTAAATGGAAAAGTTAAGCATGTTGTATGAAGGAAAAGCAAAAAAGGTCTTTAGGACAAGTGATGAAGATTTTTACATTATTGAATATAAAGATGATGCTACAGCATTTAACGGCATAAAAAAAGGCACTATTCAAAATAAAGGGATATTAAATAATGAAATATCTACAATACTATTTGAATTACTTGAAAAAGAAGGCGTTCCTACGCATTTTGTAAAGAGGTTAAATGATAGAGAAATGCTTGTGAAAAAAGTAGAAATCTATCCTATTGAAGTTTTGATAAGAAATTATGCTGCAGGAAGCATTTCAAAGAGATTAGGCATTGAAGAAGGGGCAAAACTTAAAAGGACTGTATTGGAATTTTGCTATAAGAACGATGAACTTGGAGATCCTTTCATTAATGAATATCACATCGAAGCTATGGAATTAGCCACAAAAGATGAAGTTGAAACAATAAAAAATTATTCTTTCAAAATCAATGACATACTTTCTAAATATTTCATATCTAAAAATATCATATTGGTAGATTTCAAATTAGAATTTGGGAAGTCAAAAGATGGAATTGTCTTAGCAGATGAGATATCGCCTGATACATGCAGATTTTGGGACAGTGTAACTATGGAAAAACTTGATAAAGATAGGTTTAGAAGAGATCTTGGAAATGTAGAAGGAGCTTATGTAGAAGTATTGAATCGACTTGAAAAACAGTGAGGTAAAATTATGAATAAGACTATAAAATTGAAAGAAGAATGTGGAGTATTTGGCGCATTTAGCTTAAACAATGTGGTACATCATCATATTTATTATGGGCTTCAGGCACTGCAACACCGTGGACAGGAAAGTGCAGGGATTGCTGTATTAAAAGGATCATATGTCAACTGCATAAAAGGCATGGGACTCCTTCTTGAAGTGTTTTCAAAAGAAGAACTAGATGAGCTTGAAGGAAACGTTGCAATCGGCCATGTCAGGTATTCTACAACAGGAAACAGCGATGTCTGCAATGCACAGCCATTTGTTGCAAATTTCAGCAATGGATACATGGCACTGGCTCATAACGGAAATTTAATAAATGCTCTTGAGCTTCGCAGAGAGCTGGAGGATGAAGGGAGGATTCTTCAGACCACATCTGACAGTGAAATCATACTTCACTTAATAGCCAAATATTACAGGTATGGTCTTGTTGAATCGTTAAAAAAGACGATGAACAAGATAAAGGGATCTTATGCATTAGTTATAATAATGGAAGATAAATTAATAGGCATAAGGGATAAAAACGGTATAAGACCACTTTGCATAGGCAAAAAAGGTGATGATTACTATCTATCCTCTGAATCATGTGCACTTGATGTGATTGGAGCCGAACTCGTAAGGGATGTGGAGCCGGGAGAAATAGTGATAATTGATAAAAATGGCTTAAATACAGTAAAAGTTGATAGTGATGCAGCCAAGATGCCATGTGTATTTGAGTATATATACTTTTCAAGGCCTGACAGCGTTTTAGAAGGAATTAGTGTGTACAAGGCCAGATACGAGATGGGAAAGAGACTAGCAATAGAAAGCCATGTAGATGCTGACTTGGTTGTACCTGTTCCTGATTCTGGTGTACCGGCTTCCCGCGGATATTCATTCCAATCTGGTATACCGATTGGTGAAGGCCTAATAAAAAATAAATATATAGGAAGGACATTTATATGTCCAAAGCAGACAGACAGAGAAATTGGAGTAAGGGTCAAATTAAATGTTTTGAAAGAACTGGTAAGGGATAAGAGAATAGTTTTGATAGACGATTCTATTGTACGAGGTACAACTATGAAGAGATTGGTTTCACTTTTAAAAAAAGGTGGAGCGAAAGAAGTTCATGTCAGGATTAGCTCACCGCCTGTCAAGTATTCATGCTATTTTGGAATAGACACTCCTACAAAAAAAGAGTTGGTAGGTGCTACAATGGAAGTCAAAGAGATATGCGACTATATTGGTGCTGATAGCTTAAGCTTTTTAAGCATAGAAGGTTTGAAAGAAAGTGTAGGTATGAGTAGCATCTGTGCAGCGTGTTTTGATGGAAAGTATCCTATGGAAGTGCCAAAGGAAGGCAGCAAGTATCTGTTTGAAAAAAAGTAAAATTGAGGAGGATACCATGAATTACAAAGATGCCGGCGTTAATATTGATGAAGGCAATAAATTTGTTGAAATGATAAAGCCTATAGCGAAGACTACAATGATTGATGGTGTTTTAAATGGGATAGGCGGTTTTGGCGCCTTGTACGAGATCAAAAATAATAAAAATCCAGTTTTAGTTTCTGGTACTGATGGAGTAGGAACGAAGCTTAAGGTTGCATTTATGATGGAAAAATATGATACTATAGGTATAGATTTAGTTGCAATGTGCGTAAATGACATAATTGTCAGTGGAGCAAAGCCGCTTTTTTTTCTTGATTATTTCGCTACAGGCAAATTAGATGGCAGCGTAGGATTAGAAGTAATTAAAGGAATAGCAGAGGGCTGCCGCGAGGCGCAGTGCGCATTGATTGGCGGAGAAACGGCAGAGCTTCCAGGAATGTACAATAAGGGCGAATTTGACCTTGCAGGTTTTGCTGTTGGCGTCGTTGAAAAAGACGAAATAATTGATGGTAGCAATATTAAACCTGGCGATGTTATAATAGGACTTGCTTCATCTGGAATACATTCCAATGGATATTCTTTGGTGAGAAAAGTCTTATTTGAAGAAGGTAACATGAATATTGACGACTATTTAGATGAGTATGGATTATCATTAGGTGAAGTAATTTTAAAACCTACAAAGATATACGTTAAGGCTTTAGATAGTCTAAAAGGCTTGACTATTAAAGGGATTGCACATATAACAGGTGGTGGATTTATCGACAATATACCGAGGACTTTGAAAGATGGAGTTTCTGCAAAGATAAATAAAGGAACATGGGACGTGCCTTATATTTTTACGGTATTAAAAGAAATGGGCAATATAGATGAAAATGAAATGTACAGGACATTTAACATGGGGATAGGGATGATTATAATCGTATCAAGAGAACAATGCGATGATGCAGTAAAACGGCTAAAAGCCATAGGAGAAAAACCATATATAATAGGTGAAATTGTAAATGGTAAAAAAGAGGTATTGATATGAGACTTTTGGTTATGGCGTCAGGAAATGGTACAGATTTTCAATCGATAATAGACGGTATTAAAAGTGGATATATAAATGCAGAAATTGCTGCACTTATAAGCGACAAAGAAGGTGCGTATGCTTTAAAAAGAGCTGCTGACAATAATATACCTTCAATTTGTGTACCAAAGAAAAAGCTAAAGGGTAGGTTCTACGAAGAACTTATGAAAGTCGTGGATAAGATCAATCCAGATGGAATAATACTTGCCGGCTTTATAACAATACTGAATGAAGAAATTGTAAATAAGTATCAAAATAAAATAATAAATATACATCCATCCTTAATACCATCTTTTTGCGGCAAAGGATTTTATGGCATAAATGTTCACAAGGCTGTTATAGAATATGGTGTCAAATATACAGGCTGTACAGTACATTTTGTTGATGCAGGCGCAGATACAGGACCTATTATTTTGCAAGAAGTAGTTAAGGTGGAGGATAATGACACACCTGAAACAGTAGCTGATAAAGTTTTAAAATTGGAACATAGGCTGCTGCCATACGCTGTTAAGCTATTTGCTGAAGGCAGGCTTAAAGTTGAAGGAAGAAAGGTCATTATAATTTGATTTAGGAGGTAAAATGATGTCAAAGAGAGCATTAATAAGTGTATCTAAAAAAGATGGGATACTAGATCTTGCAAAATCTTTAGATGAGCTTGGAGTAGAGATACTTTCAACTGGAGGAACATATAAACTTCTATGCGATAACAGCATAAAAGCTATTAAAGTATCAGATATAACAGGATTTCCTGAGATTTTAGATGGAAGAGTAAAGACGCTTCATCCTAAAATACATGGTGGACTTCTGGCCATTAGAGATGACGAAAACCACATGAAACAATTAAATGAAAATGGAATAGAACCTATTGATATCGTTGCTGTAAATCTCTATCCTTTTAAAGAGACGATATTGAAGGATGATGTAATGCTTGAAGACGCAATAGAAAACATAGACATAGGTGGACCGTCCATGATTAGGGCCGCAGCCAAAAACTATAAATACGTCACTGTCTTAGTTGACCCAAGTGATTACACTAAAGTTATTGAAGAAATAAAAGAATATGGCAATACCAAGGAAGAAACGAGATTTTACCTTGCTATGAAGGCTTTTGGTCATACTGCTTCGTATGATTCATTGATATACAATTACCTGTTAGACAAAAATGGCGTAGAATTTCCGGATACTATTACACTTTCATATGAAAAATCGCAAGACATGCGATACGGCGAAAATCCTCATCAAAAAGCTGCATTTTATAAAAATTCGTTAAAGTCATTTGGTATATCCGAATGTATTAAACTGCATGGAAAAGAGCTTTCTTTCAATAATATAAATGATGCAAATGCAGCTATAGAGCTTCTGAAAGAATTTGATGTGCCTGCTGCTGTAGCCATAAAACATACTAATCCATGCGGTGTTGCAGTTGCAGACAATATATACGATGCATTTAAGAAAGCTTATGAATGTGATCCTGTATCAATATTTGGTGGCATTGTTGCATTTAACCGAACGCTTGACAAAAGGACAGCCGAAGAGCTTTCAAAGATATTTTTAGAGATAATAATAGCACCTGATTTTGAGGAAGATGCATTAAACATATTAGAAAAGAAGAAAAATGTTAGAATACTAAAGCTTAAGGATGGATATGTAAAAGAGTATGATGTTAAAAAAGTAGAAGGTGGCATATTAGTACAGGAAAAAGATGAAGTTGATTTATACGAGGATAAATTAAAAGTTGTCACGAAAAATGCGCCTGACGAAAAAGAATTTAAAGATTTAAGATTTGCATGGAAAGTTGTAAAACATGTTAAATCAAATGCTATTGTGCTTGCGAAAGATGGTGCAACGGTAGGTATAGGTGCAGGGCAGGTAAATCGCATATGGCCCACACAGCAGTCTATAAAGCAGGCAGGTGAGAAGGCAAAAGGAAGTGTGCTGGCATCTGATGCATTTTTTCCATTTTCTGACGTTGTAGAAGCTGCAGCAAAAGCTGGAGTCGCATCGATTATACAGCCCGGCGGCTCAAAAAATGATGAAGCATCTATAGATGCGGCAGATAAAGCAGGGATTTCAATGGTATTTACAGGCATAAGGCACTTTAAACATTAAAATAACAATAGCCACAATTGTTTGGAGGAGAGAATATGAATGTTCTTGTTATTGGTGGCGGTGGCCGAGAGCATGCCATAGTTAAAAAGATTAATGAAAGCAAAAAAGTAAAAAAAATTTACTGTGTACCTGGAAATGGTGGGATCTCAGATATAGCAGAATGCGTAGATATAAACGTTTCGGATGTAGATAAGCTTAAAAGATTTGCATTAGATAACAATATAGATTTGACGGTGGTTGGGCCTGAAGTCCCTTTGATGAAGGGAATAGTAGATGAATTTGAAAATAGCGGTTTAAGAATATTTGGACCTAAAAGGGATGCTGCTGCAATAGAAGGAAGTAAATACTTTACGAAGCTGCTGCTTCACAAGTACAACATTCCAACAGCACGTTTTAAGGCATTTGATAGGTATGATGCGGCTTTAAATTTTTTAAAAGATATTTGGTATCCTGTTGTGATAAAGGCAGATGGATTGGCACAGGGTAAGGGAGTATTTCTAGCAGATAATTTTAAAGATGCGAAAGAGTCCTTAGACATATTGATGAAGGAGAAACGGTTTGGGTCTTCAGGCGATACCGTCATAATCGAAGAGATGCTTTTTGGAAAAGAAGTTTCTGTCCTTGCATTTACTGATGGAAATACTATTGTTCCAATGGTATCTGCGATGGATTATAAGAGAATATACGATGGAGATAAAGGACCAAATACAGGAGGTATGGGCAATATTGCCCCAAATCCATATTTTGACGATAAGATGTTGGATGTTGTAGTAAAAACCATTTTAAAGCCTGTAATAGACTCACTAAAAAAAGAAGGGATAGTGTATAAAGGTGTCCTTTATGCCGGTCTCATACTGACAAAAGAAGGTCCTAAAGTCCTTGAATTTAATGCGAGATTTGGAGACCCTGAAACGCAAGTAGTTCTTCCGCTTTTAAAAACAGATCTTGTGGATATAATAGAAGCTATAATTGAGGAAAAACTTAATACCGTAAAGATAGAATGGGAAGATAAAAAGGCTGTATGTGTTGTAGCATCATCAGAAGGATATCCAGGTGAATATAAGACTGGTTTCGATATAACAGGACTTGAAGATGTAGATGGTGTGTTTGTCTATCATGCAGGTACTACGAAATCCAATGGCAAGTACAAAACATCAGGTGGGAGAGTTTTAGAGGTGACGGCACTTGGAGACACTTATGATGAAGCGAGAAGAAAGGCATATAATGAGCTTAAAAAGATCCATTTTGATGGAATATATTTTAGAAATGACATAGGTATCGTATGATTATATTACTAAATCCCTGTATATTAAAAACATGCGGGGATTTTATTGTTTTTGTTATCAATCCACAATTTTTGTGATATTATATAATAGATATCAACAAAATAGGATGTGGTGAGATGGACATAAGACCGATTGGAGTATTTGATTCAGGTGTAGGCGGTTTAACCGTATTAAAGAGGTTAAAAGAACTATTGCCAAACGAGGATTACATATACTTTGGCGATACGAAGAGGGTACCATACGGTGAGAAGTCTAAAAAGGAAATTGAAAAGTACGCCAGACAGATAGTACATTTTATGAATGAGAAAAACACAAAAATTATTGTTATAGCCTGTAATACTACATGTGCATCAATTGATAAAAATGAATACAGTGAGATTCTTTTCAATGTGTTAGAAGCTGGAGCCGAAAGTGCTGCTTATTTAACTAAGAATAAAAAAGTTGGCGTTATTGCTACCACAAGGACGATAGAAAGTAGAAGCTATGAAAAAAATATAAAATTGATAGATAGTGGTATAGATGTTTTTGGCAAGGCTTGTCCTAGATTTGTTCCACTTGTGGAGGAAGGACTGGCAAATAGCGATGAGGCGTTCAAATGTGCTAAAGAGTATTTAAGTGTTTTGAATAATGAAGAAATCGATACATTAGTTCTTGGCTGCACACACTATCCAATATTGATAAACGCTATTAAAAATGCTGTTCATAAAGATGTAATCATTGTTGACCCGGCTATAAAATTATCTGAGAAAGTCAAAAGTTATTTAGAGGAAAATGCTATGCTTAATTCAAGACTTACAGGTAAAACCGAGTATTTTGTTAGCGGCAATAAAGAAAATTTTGTAAACACTGCTAAACTTATATTAAATGAAGATATTGAAAAGATAAGCATTGTTGATATAGAGAGATACTAGAAAAATAAAGAGGGGAGAAACATGAATGAGATATTAAAAGAAGCAAGACTTATCCAAGATGAGATTATAGAGATCAGAAGAAGGATTCATAGAGAACCTGAATTGGGATTTGAAGAGACAAAGACATCTGAACTTATAAAAAAATATTTAGAAAAACTAGATATTGAGACAAAGGTTATGGCAAAGACAGGTATTGTAGGTACGCTTAAAGGTAATGGAGAAAAGACAATTGCAATAAGGGCTGATATAGATGCTCTCCCAATTCAAGAGGAAAATGATGTGCCATATAGTTCATTGGTGCCTGGAAAAATGCATGCATGTGGTCATGATGTGCATACGGCTATTACTCTTGGAGCAGCCAAGCTGCTGTCACAAAAAAAAGATAAACTTATGGGAAATGTCAAGTTTATTTTTCAGCCTGCGGAGGAAACGACAGGTGGTGCAAAGCCGATGCTGGAAGCAGGTGCATTTGAAAATCCGAAAGTTGATGCGATTATAGGCTTGCATGTGGATCCAGATCTTCAAGTTGGGCAAATCGGCTATACTTATGGAAAAGCATATGCGTCATCGGATATGTTTGACATTAATGTAATAGGTAGGTCAAGTCATGGAGCTGAACCACATAAATCGGTAGATCCCATTGTCATTTCTGCAAACATAATCAATATGATTCAGACGGTTGTAAGCAGGGAATCGAATCCTTTGGAACCTCTTGTTATAACTATTGGAAGTATCGAAGGTGGATATGCCAGAAATATAGTTGCTGGCAAAGTACATATGTCAGGCATAATAAGGATGTTAAATGAAGAAAATCGAGATATGATAGTTGCAAAAGTAGAAAACATAGCAAAAAAAACTGCGGAGTTAATGGGGGGAAAAGCCGAGTTTACAAGGATTGAAGGATATCCATGCCTTATTAACGACAGCAGAATGGTAAATATATTAAGATTAAGTGCATTGGGTATAGTTGGTGAAGAAAATATAAAGAATGTATTGCCGACTCTTGGAGTAGAGGACTTTGCTTATTATTTAAAAAAGGTTCCTGGATGTTTTTATAAACTGGGCTGTGGGAATAAAGAATTGGGGATAGATAAGCCTATTCACAATAACATGTTTGATGTTGATGAAAACTGTATAGCATATGGTATAGCAGTACATGTAAGTACGGTTCTTAATTTTTTGAAAGATGGAATAAGCAAAGGCAATAGACAAAAAAGAATATTAAAGGATTTACTCAATTACAGTGATACTTTATAAAATTTTATAAGTTTAATTAAAAAATTTTTGTAGTCAATCAAAATAAATTGGAAATTTAAAAATGCCTTCATACATATTTATGCAAAATATTTCATGCAGTTGCCAATTATTATGCATAAACTGTGTTGACAAACTAATAAATTTGCAAAAATACAGGAAATCTTGCAAAAATAATTTATATGAAGTAAATCTTGACAAAAATAGATAAATGGTGCATAATATGTATTGAAGGGTGGGTGAAGAAAATGTTATTAATAATAACATTAATGGTATTGATTTTAATAATTGTACCCGCAGTGATGGAAAAAGACAACACGGAATATTCAGAATTTATGAGAAACGAATTTGGCTATAAAGATTTTGACGATATGATAATTAAAAACGAAGATTTTAGTGAATTAGCTTATAGCTATAAGTTAAGATAGATGAATTCAGAAAAATTCCTCCCATTTAAAACCTCCGGCTGTGCCGGATATTTTTGTTCTATGAAACTTCATTAATTAATGCCTTTTTCTATCGCATAGATGCAATTCTTTGGGACAATATATGATACATTTGCTTTTTTGCAATCTATTCTGATAAAATCGCTGCCGACTTCAGAAACTGTACCTTCTATTACGTTTGATTGCGTATATATTTTGATGCATTGATTTTTAAGTTTATTGAACTCATCTTCAAGGCACCAGTCATATTTGTATTTGCCTTTTTTTGAATTTTCTTCTATATAAGATAATATCAGTGCCAAAAGAATTTGTGACAAAAACTCTTCTAATTTTTCCATTTCATATCAACTCCTAAAATAAACCTATTACAATATATTAAAGTATATGCGATAGTGCAACTGGCAATTTACGAAGAAAAATGTTAAAATATATATATCAATTTGCAAAGAGGTGATACGATGGATATTAAGGTTGAAAGCTTTAAATTAGATCATAGAACTGTAAGGGCACCGTATGTGAGAAAAGCAGGAGTTTTAGTAGGTCCTAATGGAGATGTCGTTACAAAATACGATGTGAGATTGACTCAGCCAAATGTTGATTCAATACCTACAGGTGGCATGCATACTTTAGAGCACTTGTTTGCGACGTATTTTAGAGATTATATGGACGATATAATAGACATTTCGCCTATGGGCTGCAGGACTGGCTTCTATCTTGTAAAATTTGGAGATACACCTGTTGATGAAATAAAGGATGTATTAAAGAAGGTTTTAAAAAGAGTCTTGGAAACAAAAGAAGAAGATGTTCCTGCGACAAATGAGGTACAGTGCGGAAACTACAGAGATCATTCGCTGTTTACAGCAAAAGAATACGCAAAGTCTGTTTTAGAGAAACTGTAAGCAGTAATATATAAATAAAACCGCGAATAAACTATTGTGAGGTGTCTTATATGCACAATAGATCTTTTGTTCGCGGTGCTTTTATATTGACAATAGCCAATGTTATTGATAGGGCTATTGGATTTGTCTTTAGGATTATTCTTTCAAATTTGCTTGGCTCAGAAGGCACAGGAATATACCAAATAGCTCTTCCGATCTACTTCGTATCTATCACATTCATAACATCAGGTATTACCGCAGTTACGTCCCGGTTTGTATCTGAAGAAAGAGCGAAAAGAAATAGAAAAAATATATTTAGCATAATGGAAGTTTCATTTTTTATCGTTATTTTGATGGGCATTGTAATTTCATCTGTCATATTTTTTAATGCTAAGTACATATCTGATAACTTGCTCCACGAACCGAGAGCATATCTATCTATATTAGTTTTCACACCTGTATTAATAATCGTGTCTTCATCTTCGATATTTAAAGGTTTTTTTCAAGGGTTAATAAATATGATTCCAGCTTCTGTATCCGAAATAGTGGAGCAGATTGTAAGAGTGTCTTTGACATTGTATTTATTCAGTATATTAACTGACATAAAATTAGAGTATGCTGCTGTAATAGCTGTATTGGGTATTGCTGCTGGTGAGGTAACAAGTTTTTTTATGTATATATTCTATTATAGACGTGAATTGTGCTATATAAAAGAAGAAATACCAGATGAAGGTGAGACATGGGACAAATTAGACATCGCCAAAACGATAATAAAGACATCTTTTCCTATTACAATTTCTAGAATGATAGTAAATATACTTGACCTTTTTGAATCTCTTATCATACCTTCTAGATTGATAAAGTCTGGTTTGACCCACAAAGAGGCAATATCAGAGTTTGGTAAACTTTCAGGAATGGCTTATCCACTTGCATATATGCCTGCAGTAATAACCATGAGTTTATCTGTTACTGTATTGCCTGCTGTCTCTGAAGCTGCTTCGCTCAAAAAATGGGATACGGTGAGACTGCGCATAAATCAAGCAATAGGGTACACTACAATGATAGCAATACCGGCTATTATATTGTTTCTTACGTTACATGATGAGATAGCCACTTTGCTTTATCCAAACAGTCCTGGTGTCGGAGCACTTGTAAAAATAATTGCTGCGGGTAGCATCTTTGCATATCTGGAATCTATTGTTACCAGCATATTAAATGGACTTGGAATGCAAAATATGGTCCTGAAAAATTCTGTTATCTGGACCGTTATTTCGGTAATAGCTATGTATGTCCTAATACCGATACCTAGTTTAAGACTATTTGGATATATATACGGTTTTATATTTGCGGATATTCTTGTGTTCATATTAAATTTTAGAGAATTAGTTAAGGTAACAGGCCTTACAGTTGACTATAACAATTGGTTTTTTAAACCACTTACATCTGCGCTTATAATGAGCATAGCTGATACAATTATGTATTTTAACTTGATATCGGTAATAGCTAATAAATGGATCGTAATGTTTATTACCGTATCATCTGGATTAGCCTTGTATCTATTGATAAGTTATATTATAAAACTGCCATATTTGAGTGATTTGAACAAATTAATATTTTCAAGGAGTAAATGAAAGATTTAATTTTTAGTAAAAAATAAACCCGTGAAACACGGGCTTTTATTTTCCTAAGATTTTAAAATGCTGGTACTATAGCGCCTTTGTATTTGTCTTCTATAAATTTTTTGACTTCCTCGGAATTTAAAGCTTTTGCTAATTTTTGTATAGCAGGGTCATTCTGATTATCTGGTCTTACAACCAATACATTAGCATACGGCGAATCTTTATCTTCCATGAAAATTGCATCTTTCAATGGATTCAAATTTGCCTCTAATGCAAAGTTTGTATTTATTATTGCTAAGTCTACGTCTTGAAGTGTCCTTGGTAATTGAGGTGCTTCAAGCTCTACAAATTTTAGATGCTTTGGATTGTAGACTATATCTCTAGGTGTCTGTGTGAGTCCATTTGGATCTTTTAACTTTATTAAACCTTGTTTTTGCAAAAGTAGTAATGCTCTTCCTTCGTTTGTAGCATCATTTGGCACTGCCACGGTTGCACCGTCTTTTATTTCATCTTTCGATTTTATCTTTTTTGAATATGCTCCCATTGGTTCTACGTGTACTTTGACTAGTGGCACCAGTTTCATATTATTTTTCTTTTCGAAGTCTTCTAGATATGGAACGTGCTGAAAGAAATTGGCATCTATTTGTTTGTCGTTTAATGCAGTATTAGGAGTCACATAGTCAGTAAATTCTTTTATTTCGAGATCTACTCCTTCTTTTGCTAAAATTGGCTTTACTACATTAAGTATTTCTGCGTGAGGATTTGGGGATGCCCCTACAACTATTTTTGTCATTTTATTTGAATTAGTACCTGCATTTGAGTTGGTCTCATTAGTATTTGCCTTAGTGCATCCTACAAGGGCGAATGATAATGTTAATATTAATGTAATCAATAATATTATTTTTTTCATCTATACCATCCTTTCATCTTTTATCAACTTTTTTTGCCAGGTAGTTTCCTAATCTTTGTACGATTTCTACAAAGACGATTAAAACGATTATTGTTGCAATGAGTACATCTGTTTCAAATCTTTGATATCCATACCTTATAGCTAAATCTCCAAGACCACCCCCTCCAATAGCACCTGCCATAGCAGAATAGCCGAGAATATTTATGATTGTAAGTGTTATACCCAATATCAGTGAGGGCAGTGACTCTGGTATCATGACTTTAAATATTATCTGTGGGATTGTTGCACCAACAGATATTGATGCTTCTATGACACCCCAATCAACTTCTTTCAGCGATGACTCAATTACTCTGGCTACAAAAGGGGCAGCCGCAACTGACAGAGGTACTATTGCTGCTGTTGGTCCAATTGTAGTACCTACTATGAGCCTTGAAAGTGGGAAAATTGCAATTATAAGAATTATAAATGGTATTGATCTCATAATGTTAATGATGGTACCCAATATGTGGTTTAGTTTTATATTTTCGGATAAATGGCCTTTATCTGTTATTACCAGTATTATTCCTAGCGGTAGACCTATTATTACAGAAAAAAGGGTAGAGAAAAATACCATATACAGTGATTCCCACAAAGGCTGCTCCAAAAGCTGCCATAAGTTTATTAAGTATTGTATTGTGTTACTAGATGATACCATTTTTAAGCACCTCTATTCTAAGGCTGTTTTTTTCTAAAAATTTTATTGCATCTTTTATAGAACTTGGATCTCCATTAATCTTTATAAGGAGATTTCCTATTTGGGAGTTCTGGACTCTTTCTATATTTCCAGAGATTATATTGACGTCAACGTCGAATTTTTTTATCATATGCGATATTACAGGCTCGTTGCTGCTGTTTCCAAAGAATGACAGACGCAATATTTCTTCATTTGGATTCTCGTCGTCTATGAGGATGTCTGGTGGAAGCTCTGCTATCATATCTTTTAAAAATCTTTTCGACGTCTCCGTAGAAGGATTGGAAAAAATGTCTATTACATTTCCTTCTTCGATGATAACGCCATTTTCCAAAACAGCGACTCTATCACATAAGTTTCTTATGACTGACATTTCATGTGTTATGACGACTATTGTGATACCGTATTGTTTGTTGATATTTCTCAGCAAGTTTAATATTGATTCTGTCGTCGTCGGGTCTAATGCAGATGTCGCTTCATCTGATAAAATTATATTGGGATTATTGGCAAGCGCCCTTGCTATGCCGACTCTTTGCTTCTGACCACCAGATAGTTGCGAAGGATATGCGTATTTCTTGTCTTCAAGTTCAACGACTTTAAGAAGCTCGTTTACTCGCTTTTTTATAACAGAATCTTTAGCTTTTGAGATTTTTAAAGGAAAAGCTATGTTTTCATACACTGTAGAGTTCATCAAAAGATTGAAATGCTGAAATATCATGCCAATCTTTTTTCTCATTTCACGAAGTTCTTTTGGGCTTAACTTTGTCATGTCAGTACCATTTATGGAGACACTTCCCGTTGTGGGCTTTTCAAGCATGTTTATGCACCTTATTAATGATGATTTGCCAGCGCCGCTTAAGCCCATTATGCCGTATATTTCACCATCATTTATTGTTAAATTTATGTCTTTGAGTGCAACTACATCTTTTCCATTTGTGCTGTATACTTTGCTTAAATTCTTAATTGTTATCAATGTATTTCACCTTCTTTATGAAAAGTTTGGAGAGTTAAAAAATGCAATAAAAAAAACCTCCCAATGAAAGAGGTTAGATCCTCTCTCATCTCTCAGCATTAAAGCCGCAGGAATTGGCACCATTGCACTTTCGTGCCGGTTGCCGGGTTTCATCGGGCCAGTCCCTCCACCTCTCTGGATAAGAGAATAATTTCATTTTTAAATTGTTAAAATGATTATATAGGATTAAAAATGAAAAGTCAAGCGAAATTTTCATACTCGTAGATATTAAATTTATGTCATTCTCATATTGACACAGTGCTTACAAGTTTATGTTGAATTATGAGAATAATCGCTTATAATATAAATGTAAGATAAGTTAACTTATTAATAATTTGTCATAGACGAAAGGACAAAATCTTATGAAAGAATTAAGTGGGCGCCAACTAGAGATTTTAAAAAAAGTTATGTCAAAAGAGATGTCCAGCTTAGACGATATCGTCGCTAATTATAAATTAAGCAAAAGAACAATTTATAGAGAGATAAATGCCATAAATGAATACATTAAAGATTACAACTTAAAGTTGAAAAACAATGAAGGTGTTTTGGCAGTAGAAGGTGCTGACAGCGATATAGAGAAATTTAATTTTGATGTTATAGGTTATCGTCCTAGTGTAGATGCTGAGAAAAGGCGAAAGTTAATTCTCTCAGAGCTACTACAAATGAAAGAGCCTGTTAAGCTGGAGTATTTTGCAAGAGAGTACAATGTCACAACTGCTACAATTAGCTATGACATAAAAGAAATAGATAAATGGCTAAGTAGGCAAAAAGTCACAATTGTGACTAAGCCAGGTGTTGGCATATATGTAAAAGGTGATGAAAGCAATATAAGAAAGGCTATAATAAATTTTCTCTATGACAATGTTGCGACGAAAGACTTAATGGAATTTTTAAATAGAGGGTACAATAATATAAACAGATTAAGTGAGGACATCAATGACAGGCTATTGCGACTTATTGATTATGACACAGTTTTGAAGATAGAGAAAGCTATACAAAGATTAGAGAAATCACTGGACTACGAGCTGGCTGAAAGCTCTTATATGGGGCTTACAGTTCACCTGGCATTGGCGTTAAAGAGAATAAAAGAAGGCGAAAAGATCAAAATAGGTAATGAAAGCCTTCTTGAACTTAAAAAATCAGATGAGTACAGATTTGCAGAAATGCTTGCTAAATATTTGGAAGAAGAATTTGATGTCTTTATTCCTGAAGATGAAATCGGTTATATAACAATTCATCTTCAAGGTGCCAGATATAGAGCAAACACGGAAGATGTAAATGACGAATTTGTAAATGAAGTTTTATACGATATGATAGACGTTGCTGAAAGAGTATTTGGCACAAGTTTTAGAGATGATTCAATGCTTTTAAGTGGTTTAAAGACTCATCTAAGACCTACGATTTTTAGACTAAGGATGGGCCTTGCAATAAGGAATCCACTTATAAACGATATAAAAGACAGGTATAGTGCACTGTTTGAAAGGTGTATATTAATTGCAAATGTATTGAAGAATAAGCTTGATGTTGATGTTCCAGATGATGAGATTGGCTATATTGCGATGCATTTTGGAGCAGCTATAGCAAGGAAAAATGACAAAACGAAAAGGCATAATATTCTAGTAGTATGTGCAAGTGGAATCGGCACATCCAGAATGCTTTTGTCAAAGCTTCAGATGTTTCCGCAGTTAAACATTGTAGATACCGTTTCAAGCCTTAGAGTAAAAGATTTTAAAGATAGATATGATATTGACTTAATTGTATCTACTATACCTCTTGATATAAAGGACAAAAAAACGGTAATTGTCAATCCATTACTTTTAGACGATGACGTCAAAAAGTTAAAAGATGCATTAAATACAGACTTCATAATGGATTTTTCCAGCAGAAAGGCAGAAGGCGATAAATATAAAGAGCTTCTGCACATAGCAGAATACGGTAAAAGAATTATTGAATTGTGCAGCTCTCTCAAATTTAAAGATGTCTTCGGCAAAAATTCAAAAGAGATTATTGATTCTCTTTTGGAGGATTTTGTGAATATTGACAGTATTGACAAAGAAAAAATTGATTCAATAAAAGAGAAGCTTTTGGGAAGAGAGAGCCTTGGCAAGATTATTCTGCCTGGCAAAGGATTTGTAATCTACCACTGTACAGCATCTAGTTTAAATAAACCAATCCTCATCTTCGGAAAAGTAAAAAGCGAAGTTAGAATGAAAAATTTAATGAACAATTATGAAATCATTAAGACAGCGTTTTTGATGGTTGCACCTGATAGCGACAAGATGTGGATAGAGATACTTGGCGATTTAAGCGTTTCATTTATAGAAAGCAAAGATCTTGTTGAAACGCTGAATAGTACAAGCAATCTGGATGAAGCTAGGGAAATGGTGCAAAGGGCATTGATGGAAAAATATTATGATGAGATTAAAAGAAACCTTGTAGGTGATTAAAATGTTTAGTATTTCATTAAAACAGCGTAAGATATTTTATGTAATGCTGTCATTGGTATGGCTTGGGACGGCAGTTTATTCTATGGTAAATGACACTTTTTTGCATGGCTTTGAAATTCTTGTATTTGGTGCATTTTTCATTGGAGGAATTGCACTTGTTCAAGGGTATATGATAAGAATGCTTAAAATGTATGATAAAAATTTAAAAAAAGGGATAAATAACAACAAAAAAAGCCATAAAAATAATCATAAAAGGAGGTAATGAATATGGCTATACATGGTGTTATATTATGCAGTTGGGGGGCTACATCAAGCGCATTAGCAAAAAAAGTCACAGATGAAGCAAAAAAGCAAGGCTTGGACGTAACAGTTGATGCAGGTGGAACAGGTGAATTTAAGAAAAAAGCTGAAGGATACGATGTTGCTCTTTTAGAGCCGCAGGTAAGACATTTAAAAAAGGAAGTAGAGACAATCGCAGAAAAGTATAACATTCCTGTAGACATTGTTGATATGCAGGCTTTTGCGCTTATGGATGCCAAGAAGATATTAAATCAGATAATAGAACTTGCCAAAAAATCCGGCAAGGAAGCATAGGAGGTAATATAGATGAACGACAGACTTACAAATAACTGGTTTATGAAGTGGATGGAATCATCGTTGATGCCTGTGCTGGCTAGAATAGCACAGAATGTCATTCTTCAATCAATAAGGGATGCTTTTTCTAGTTTTGCATTGCCAGTTATATTGACAGGTTCGTTGTTTTTGATAATAGCAAATCCACCTCTTGCAGAAGGTGCAAATTGGGGACCGATCGTTGCATGGGCTAACGCAATAAAACCTATTGCAGGACAGTTATTGATTCCTTTCAACCTATCATTTGGTATTATGGCTTTGATGGTAGCATTTGGAACAGCTTATAGCTTAGCGACTCGCTGGGATTTAGATGAGGCTATGACAGGTATTATCTCAATGTTGGCATTTTTGGTTACTACTTTCCCGGCTTCAGATGTCACGAAAGTAAGTTTTGGGGATGTTCTTAACTATCTAGGTGGACAAGGTCTATTTGTTGCTATAATAATAGGCGTTTTGACAGCAGTTGTTGTAAGGTTCTTTAATAAGCAGGGCCTTGTAATAAGGATGCCTGAAGCAGTACCACCGTATGTTGTTAGAAGCTTTATGGCATTAGTACCAATGTTTGTAATGGTTGTTTCTGCTTGGATTGTTGAATGGATTGTATGGGCCAACTTCAAAGTAACACTGCCACAATTGGTAATTGAAGTGTTTAAGCCACTTGTTGCAGCGTCAAATAGTTATTGGGCAGCACTAGCTGAAATCATACTGATGATGCTTTTGTGGTCACTGGGAATTCATGGCATGAACGTTGTATCGTCTATAGCATATCCTTTCTGGATGAGCCAGCTTGCTGCAAATGTTAAGGCGTTAAATGCACATCAGACAATGACAGGTATTGTTACAGAACCATTCTTCCACATGTTTACACACCTTGGCGGTTCAGGTACTACATGGCCACTGGTTATTATGTTCTTATTCTCAGCATCAAAACAGCTTAAGACAATAGGTACAGCCGAGCTTATCCCTGCTATATTCAATATAAATGAACCGCTTATATTTGGTGCGCCAATAGTGTTGAATCCTATATTGATGATACCGTTCATAATCGCACCTGCAGCAGTTGTTACTATAAACTACATTGCATTCCATTTTCATCTTGTAACAGGACCATTGTATCAGCTTCCATTTACAGTTCCTGTGTTTATTGGTGGTTTTATATCAAGTGGCCTCGACTGGAGAGGACCTATTCTGCAGCTTGTAAACTTGATTGTAGCAGGTATTATATATTATCCGTTCTTCAAAATGTATGAAGCACAACTTTTGAAGAATGAAAGGGAAGCTGAAGAAAATAAATAAGCATAAGGAGGAACCCTTTGATGGAATTAGAGCAAATTATATACAATTTAGTCTTGCATGGCGGAAACGCTAGAGGTGAAGCTTATGAAGCATTAGATGCAGCAGAAAAAGGGGATTTTGAATCTGCTGAGAAGCATCTAGAAAAGGCTGATGAGGAATTTTATGCAGGCCACGATTACCAAAATGCATTGGTACAAGGAGAACAAAGTGAAGCTCCAAACTTCCTTGTAATACATGCGCAAGACCAACTTATGACGGCACTTGCTGAGAAGAACCTCATAAAAAGGCTTGTTGACTTGTATAAGAGGTTGGATGCTCTTGAAAAAAAGGTAAAATAAACAACTAATAAATAAAAGGTGAGTTATACTCACCTTTTATTTATTCCAATGAGTGTGATTTAAATACTGTTTTTTGGACGATCATGTGTTTTATCTTTTTTACTTTAAAGTATTGAATAATTGATGTGAATTTTGTACAATGTAGATGGACATATAATTAAAAATTTGGAAAGAGGGATAATCAATGTACAATTCCAAAATCAGAGACGAACATGTGGACGAGCTTTTTGAAGCTGTTTTAATGCTTAAAGACATGGAAGAATGTTATCGTTTTTTTGAGGATATAGCTACTATAAATGAAGTCAAATCATTAGCCCAGAGGCTTCAAGTTGCTAAGATGTTAAGAGATAGAAAAACATATATAGAAATAGCGGAAAAAACAGGTGCAAGCACAGCTACAATAAGCAGGGTAAACAGAGCATTAAATTATGGAGCGAATGGATATAATTTAATTCTCGATAGATTAAAGGAAAAATCTCGGTAAATCCGAGATTTTATTTGATTTAAGGACTACTAAACAATAAAATGGTTGATAAATTTAGAAGTTATATATACAATATAATCGTAAGTTATAGGTAAAATTTATATATTTGGAGTGAAATAGATGAATATTCTTGATAAACTTAATGATAGGCAGAAAGAAGCTGTAGTAACTACAGAAGGTCCTCTTTTGATATTAGCAGGAGCAGGAAGCGGGAAAACGAGGGTCCTGACACATAGAATAGCATATCTGATAAAAGAAAAAAGAGTTTCGCCTGCAAATATATTAGCTATTACTTTTACAAATAAGGCAGCACAGGAAATGAAAGATAGAGTTGAATCGCTGCTTGGATACGTTGGAGACATATGGGTATCAACATTTCATTCAGCATGTGTGCGCATTTTGAGAAGAGATATTGAAAAAATAGGGTATGATAAAAATTTTGTCATATATGATACGCAGGATCAAAAATCTTTGGTCTCTGATTGCATAAAAGAACTGGATTTAAATGAAAAGCAGTATACGCCTAAAAGCATGCTTAGCGCCATATCAAAGGCAAAAGACAAGATGATATCTCCTGATGAATATTTGCTGGAATTTGGGAACGACTATAGAAACAAGAAAGTAGCCGATGTTTATAAACTATACCAGAAGAAGTTAAAGAAAGATAATGCACTTGATTTTGATGACATCATAATAAAGACTATAGAATTATTTAAAAAAGATGAGGGTATATTAAGATATTATCAAGATAAGTTTAGGTATATAATGGTTGATGAATATCAAGATACAAACAGACCTCAGTATGAGTTTGTAAATCTTTTGGCGAAAAGGTACAGAAATCTCTGCGTTGTAGGAGATGATGACCAAAGTATATACGGATGGCGTGGGGCAGATATAAAAAATATTTTAGATTTTGAAAAAGACTATCCTGAGGCTAAAGTTATAAAACTTGAGCAAAATTATCGTTCAACACAGATCATTCTAGATGCTGCCAACAATGTCATTGACAACAACATAAAGAGAAAAAAGAAGCAGCTTTGGACAGATAATAAAGATGGGGAAAAGATAATCGTCTGTGAAGTTCAAAATGAGAGAGAAGAAGCCAATTTCATCATAGATAGAATAAAAGACTTAATTGCAAATGGAAGAAAATATTCTGATTTTGCAATTTTATATAGGACTAATGCTCAGTCACGTATATTTGAAGAGGCTTGTATGATGAATGATATACCGTACAAGTTAGTCGGAGCTTTGAGATTTTATGATCGCAAAGAGATAAAAGACATCATCGCATATTTGAGAATACTTGTTAATCCATATGATGACGTGTCACTAAAGAGGATTATAAATGTACCTAAAAGAGGCATCGGTGAATCTACAGTAAGTGCATTAGAGCAATATGCACGAGAACACGATACAAGCATGTATTTTGCTATTCCAGATGTAGAGCTTAAAGGCAGGGCAAGAAAAGTATTGGATAACTTTAAAAATTTCATTGATGATTTAATTAACCAACTTGATTTTATGAACATTATCGAAGTTATCGATTATATATTAGAAAAAACCGGTTATATGGATGAATTAAAAGCAGATGATACTAAGGAATCTGAAAGCCGCATAGAAAACATAAATGAGTTTATAGGAGCAGCAAGAGAATTTATGGAGACGTCTGAGGACAAATCTTTAGAATCGTTTTTGTCTGGGATAACATTAGTTTCTGATATTGATACAGCTGGAGATATTGGAGAAAGCGTTGTTTTGATGACGCTTCATTCTGCAAAAGGGCTTGAATTTCCTGTAGTATTTATGGCTGGCATGGAAGAAGGGATTTTTCCCAGCTCTATGTCGTTTATTGATGAACATGAGCTGGAAGAAGAGAGAAGGCTGTGCTATGTTGGCATAACTAGGGCGAAGGAGAGGCTTTTCATGACATATGCCAGAACTAGAAATTTATACGGAAAACCTCAATACAATACAGCTTCAAGGTTTATAAATGAAATACCTCAGGATTTAATTGTAGAGTATGACAAAGGTGCGATTAAAAGAAACGATTATGAGTCAGTTTCATCATATATAAATACGTTTGCTAGAAAAGCTAATGATAAAGCCAACTACAATCCAGGTGATAAGGTAGAGCATAAGTTGTGGGGAATTGGCACAGTGGTAAATGTAGAAGGTATTGGAGAAGAGCGAGAGTTGACTGTTGCATTTCCAAATGTAGGCATTAAGAGATTGTCTTTAAAATACGCACCAATTAGAGCTATTTCATAAGGCGGTGAATTTTATGACAATAGAAGAAAGAATAAAGGAATTAAAAGATAAACTTAATCACCATAATTACATGTACTATGTTCTAGACAGACCGGAGATATCTGACTACGAGTACGATATGATGATGAGAGAACTCATCAAACTGGAGGAAGAGCATCCAGAGTTTAAGACACCTGATTCCCCAACTCAAAGAGTAGGTGGAGAGCCTGTAAAGGAGTTTGAGCCATTTACACATGTTGTCGTAATGCAGAGTTTGGCGAATGCATTTTCTGAAGGAGAGCTTAGAGATTTTGACAGAAGAGTAAGGTCATCTGTTGGTGATGTGGAATATGTTGTAGAACTTAAAATTGATGGGCTGTCAGTTGAATTGATATATGAAAATGGAATATTTACAATAGGTTCTACAAGAGGTGATGGATTTGTTGGGGAAAATGTTACAAATAACTTGAAGACAATTAAATCTATACCACTTCGTCTCAAAGATAATTTAAACCTCATTGTAAGAGGGGAGGTTTTTATGCCCAGAGCTTCCTTTGAGAAGTTAAATGAAGAAAGGGAGCTAAATGGCGAAAGCCTTTTTGCAAATCCCAGGAATGCTGCTGCCGGCTCTTTAAGGCAATTAAACCCTAAAATAACTGCCAAAAGAGATTTAGATATATTTGTATTTAATTTACAGAGGATAGAAGGGGTAGAATTAAAAACACATGTAGAAGCATTGGAATTTTTGAAAGAGCAGGGGTTTAAAGTAAGCCCACATCTTAAAAAATGCAAAAATATTGATGAAGTGATTGAAGACATAAATTACATAAGGACTATAAGAGATAGCCTACCTTATGATACAGATGGTGCTGTTGTGAAAGTAAATGATCTTGAAAAAAGAGAGATTTTAGGTTCAACTGTAAAAGACCCCAGGTGGGCAATAGCATTTAAATATCCAGCTGAAAGGCAAAAGACAAAAGTTAAAGACATAATAGTTCAAGTCGGTAGAACTGGAGCACTGACTCCTACTGCTATATTAGAGCCTGTAAAAATAGCGGGTTCGATTGTATCAAGGGCTACCCTTCACAATGAGGATTATATAAAGGAGAAGGATATAAGGATTGGTGATACAGTTATCATTCAAAAAGCAGGTGAAATAATACCTGAAGTTGTAAGTGTTGTCGTAGAAGATAGAAAAGGCCATGAGAAGAATTTTTTTATGCCTGATACTTGTCCTGAGTGTGGAGCAACGACTGTAAGGCTTCCTGGTGAAGCAGTTACTAGATGTACAGGGTTAAATTGTCCTGCAAAGCTTAAGCGCGGCATCATACATTTTGCATCTAAAGACGCTATGGACATAGATGGATTGGGGCCTGCGGTAATAGGACAGCTTCTGGATAATCACCTTATACACAATATAGCTGACTTGTATTATTTAAAATACGATGATTTAATAAAACTTGACAGGATGGGTGATAAATCAGTAAAGAATCTTCTCAATGCAATAGAAGAAAGCAAGGGTAGGGATTTAGACAGAGTAATTTTTGGACTTGGGATAGATCTGATTGGCAGCAAAGCTGCATCAATACTGGCCAATCATTTTAAGACAATGGATTCATTGGAAGAAGCCTCTTTTGATGAACTTACGAATATTGAAGAAGTAGGTCCTAAGATGGCAGACAGCATTATAGCGTTTTTTAAAGAGAAACAAAATAAAGAGATACTAGATAAATTAAAAGAAGCTGGCGTAAATATGGTTAAAAAGAAAAGCGAAAATACCAGCAATATTTTTGATGGGTTGACATTCGTTTTAACAGGTACGCTTTCAAATTATACAAGAGATGAAGCAAAAAAACTGATAGAAGAAAGAGGTGGAAAAGTAACCGGCTCTGTCAGCAAAAAGACGAATTATGTGGTAGCTGGTACAGATCCCGGTTCAAAACTTTCAAAAGCACAGCAGCTAGGAGTAAAAGTTATAGATGAAGAAGAGTTTGAAAACATGCTGAAACAGTGATAAAATTAACTAAATGATGCTTTTTTGAATTAAATATGTAAAGTAAATTAAAGATTTGAAAGGGTGTGTATGTATGTCTATAACAAAAGACGAGGTTATCCACGTCGCAAAGCTGGCTAGGCTTAAGTTTACTGATGAGGAATTGGAGAAGTATTCACATCAGCTTGATAACATCATAAAATATGTAGACAAGCTAAATGAATTAAATACAGACGATGCAGAACCTACGGCGCACATTGTGCCAATCAGCAATGTTTTCCGAGAAGATGAAGTTGTGCCTTCGATGGATAGAGAAAAAGTCTTGATGAATGCAAAAGAAAAAGAAGATGGCTGCTTTAAAGTGCCGAAGATAATTGAGTGAGGTGTTTTGAATGGAATTACACAAATTAAAAATACATGAGCTGCATGATCTTCTTAAAAATAAAGAAGTAAGTGCTGTAGATGTAACTGAAGCGTATTTAGAAAGGATTAAGGAAGTTGAGCCACAAGTTGACGCGCTTATCTGTATTACGGAAGAATATGCATTGAAAAAAGCAGAAGAAGCAGACAAAATGATCCAGGATGGAAACATAAACGATCTAACTGGAATACCTGTGATTATAAAAGACAATATGTGTACAGAAAACATAAGAACTACGTGTGCATCGAAAATGCTGGAGGATTTTGTTCCGCCTTATAATGCAACAGTAGTCGAGAAGCTTAACAATCTTGGTGCTGTCATGGTAGGAAAAGCTAATCTAGATGAATTTGCAATGGGCTCATCTACTGAAAATTCTGCTTTTAAGACTACGAAGAATCCTTGGGATTTGTCTAGAGTACCTGGCGGTTCATCAGGAGGTTCTGCTGCATCTGTCGCTGCAGATGAATGTGCGTTTTCACTTGGGTCTGATACAGG
This sequence comes from Thermoanaerobacterium thermosaccharolyticum DSM 571, assembly GCF_000145615.1. Taxonomy (NCBI): domain Bacteria; kingdom Bacillati; phylum Bacillota; class Clostridia; order Thermoanaerobacterales; family Thermoanaerobacteraceae; genus Thermoanaerobacterium; species Thermoanaerobacterium thermosaccharolyticum. The sequence continues at coordinate 2,083,768 of NC_014410.1, read as the reverse complement.
TGGATCTATCAGGCAACCTGCATCTCTTTGTGGTGTTGTTGGAATGAAGCCTACATATGGCCTTGTATCAAGGTATGGTCTTGTTGCATTTGCGTCTTCTCTAGATCAAATTGGACCGCTTACAAAGGATGTAACAGACTGCGCAATAGTGCTAAATGCCATTGCTGGGCACGATCCAAAGGATTCTACATCTGTTGATAAGATGAGAAAGAAAGACTATAAAGAATTTTTAAAAGAAGATATCAAAGGCATGAAGATAGGTTACGCAAAAGAGTTTTTTAGACAAGGACTAGATGACGGTGTCAGAGAGTCAATTGAGTTGGCCTTAAAGATATTTGAAGATTTAGGTGCTGAAGTAAGAGAGATAAGCCTTCCCTACCTTGATTATGCGCTGGCTGCGTATTACATAGTTTCATCTGCAGAAGCAAGTTCAAATTTGGCTAGGTATGATGGCATAAGGTATGGACATGTAGCGACAAATTATGAAGATTTAATCGACATGTATATGGTATCCAGAAGTGAAGGATTTGGCAAGGAAGTAAAGAGAAGAATCATGCTGGGTACCTATGCTTTAAGTTCTGGATACTATGATGCTTACTACAATAAAGCATTAAAAGTGAGAACTCTCATAAAAAAGGATTACGAGAAAGCTTTTGAGGATGTGGATGTCATTGTTGGACCTACATCTCCTACAACTGCATTTAAGATAGGAGAGAGGGTTGAAGATCCATTGGCAATGTATCTTGCAGATGTATATACAGTTCCGGTAAATATTGCTGGTCTCCCTGGTTTATCGCTTCCGTGTGGTCTATCAAATGATTTGCCAGTGGGTCTTCAGATTGTTGGAAAACATTTTGATGAAGGAGTCGTATTGAATGCAGCGTACGCATTCGAAAAAGCTTGCAATTTTAACGCAAAACCAAGTTTTAAAGGTGGTGCTAGATAATGAATTATGAAGCGGTTATAGGTCTTGAAGTACATGCTGAGCTTCTTACAAAGACGAAGATTTTTTGCAATTGTACTACGGAATTTGGCGGTGAACCTAATACACATGTTTGTCCTGTGTGCCTAGGACTACCAGGTACTTTGCCTGTTTTAAATAAAAAAGTAGTAGAGTATGCCGTAAAGGCAGGGCTTGCCTTAAATTGCGAAATATCCAAATTTAGTAAAATGGATAGAAAAAATTATTTTTATCCAGATTTACCGAAAGCATATCAGATTTCACAGTATGACCTTCCTTTGTGCAAAAACGGATATGTGGAGATTGAGACATCAGATGGTGTTAAAAAGAAAATCGGCTTGACAAGAATACATATTGAAGAAGATGCAGGTAAATTAATGCATGAAAACATTGATGGCTCATTAGTTGATTACAATAGGGCAGGAGTACCACTTATAGAGATAGTATCAGAGCCTGATATGAGGACGCCAGAAGAAGCTTATCTTTATTTGACGAAGCTTAAAAGCGTTCTTGAGTATTCTGAAGTATCAGACTGCAAAATGCAGGAAGGTTCTCTCAGAGTCGATACAAATGTATCGGTGCGACCTGTAGGCAGCAATGAATTTGGAACGAAAATCGAGCTTAAAAACCTTAATTCATTTAAAGCTGTTCAAAGGGCATTAGAATACGAAATTAAAAGGCAGATAAAGCTAATTGAGAATCGAGAGAAAATTGTGCAGGAAACTCGCCGTTGGAATGAGCAGAAAGGCGTTACAGAGTCTATGCGCTCAAAAGAAGAAGCACATGACTATAGGTATTTCCCAGAACCTGATCTCGTACCTATAATAGTATCTGATGAATGGAAAGAAGAGATAAGAAAATCGCTTCCAGAAATGCCTGAGTATAAGAAAGAAAGGTTTGTTTCACAATATGGAATTCCAGAGTACGATGCATCTGTAATAACATCGTCGAAGCCATTGGCTGATTTCTTTGAAAAGTGCGCTTTGGAGTACTCATCGGCAAAGATAATAAGCAATTGGATAATGGGGGAAATGATGAGGCTTTTAAAGGAGACTGGAAAAGAAATTGATGAAGTGCCAATTAAGCCCCATCAGATGGCTTCTCTTCTAAATCTTATAGATAATGGTACCATAACCGGATCGATAGCTAAGACTGTATTTGAAGATATGTTTATGACAGGTAAGAATCCAGAAGAGATCGTAGAGGAGAAAGGCTTAAAACAGTTAAGCAACGAGGATGAGTTGAGAGAAATTGCTATAAAAGTCATAAAAGACAATCCTAAGTCTGTTGAAGATTATAAAAATGGTAAAGACAAAGCGATAGGTTTCCTTGTAGGGCAAATGATGAAAGCTACTAAAGGCAAAGCAAATCCGCAACTGGCAAATAAACTTTTGAAGGAAGAACTTTCAAAATAAATATTACTATTTTTAAAAAAACAGGCATACAATATCAATGGTGTTGTATGCCTTTTAAATTTAATATAATTTCAGAATATACTAAAAAATACAAGATAGTAGTAGTATATAAACAATTTTCACTGAATTTCTGATATATACTTGTTTAGCAAAACACATGGTGATATAATAAGTAAAAATCATTGTAAACTGTTTTAAGCCATTACATTTCTTAAAATTTCAATTTCAGAATTGTACTACAAAGTTTGGTACAGTTTTAATTGCAGGCAAAAAGTTGTTTTTAAAACATATTTATATATATAGCTGGGGGTGAGAGATGAGAACTCGTTGGGGGGAAGTAGAGTTTGTAAACCACATTTTTTAAAGGGAGGAAATTTTGATGAAAAGAAGAAATTGGTTAGCATTATTGTTGACATTAGTATTAGCTCTGTCAGCATTGTTGGCAGGATGCTCAGCAAATAATAATGGTACACAAAGCAAAAGCAATAGTGATACAAGCAAACAAACAGCAAAAGCTGATGAACAAGTATTGAATCTTCCATTTGGAGATGAACCGCCAAATTTAGATCCACAATTAGCAAAAGATGTATTATCTTTCGATATACTCAATGAAGTTCTTGACGGATTGACTAGATATGATCAGAATAATCAAATTAAACCTGGTTCTGGTCTTGCGAAGAGTTGGGATGTTTCCAGCGATGGTTTGACATATACATTCCACTTAAGAGATGCAAAGTGGAGTGATGGAAATCCAATAACAGCGCAGGATTTTGAGTATGCTTGGAAGAGGGCGCTTGACCCTAAATTAGGATCACAGTATGCATATCAGCTTTACTACATTAAAGGTGCAGAAGAGTACAATTCTGGCAAAGGATCTGCTGATGACGTGGCTGTAAAAGCACTTGATGACAAGACATTACAAGTAACATTAAAAGCACCTACGCCACAATTTTTGGGTCTTACATCTTTTGGAACATATTTACCATTGGAGAAATCAGTATATGAAAAATATGGTGACAAAGTAGGATCTGATCCAGATAAGATGGTTTATAGTGGCCCATTCATCATTAAAACATGGAATCATCAGCAGAACATAGTGCTTGAAAAGAATCCAAATTACTGGGATAAAGATAATGTAAAGCTGCAGACTATCAATTTACAAATTATGAAAGATGATAATACAATCGTACAAAGCTATGAAACTGGAGCAATAGATGTAATGGGTGTTCCTTCATCTTACATGGATAAATATAAAAATACTCCAGAATTTCATACAAAAGCAGTTGCAACAAGTTGGTATTTGCAGTTTAATACAAAGAGTCCTATATTCAAAAATGCAAATATAAGAAAGGCATTTACATTGGCATTAAATAGACAGGCATTTGTTGACAATGTTTTAAAGAATGGTTCTATTCCTGCTGAATCAGCTGTGCCACCAGGAATACCAGGTTACAATGGAGAAGATTTCAGAAAACAAGCTGGTGAAGGATATTTTAAGGATAATGATGTTCAAGCAGCAAAAGATTATCTGCAAAAAGGCTTACAAGAGCTTGGCTTAACTAAACTACCTACAATTAAATTTTTAGGAGATGATTCAGCTAGAGCTAAGCAGCAGGATCAGGCAATACAAGAAATGTGGAAGACTAATTTAGGTGTAAATGTTGAGTTGGATAATGTTGCCTTTAAGGTAAGACTTGATATGATGGATAAGGGCAACTATGATATAGTATTTGCTGGATGGGGTGCTGATTATAACGATCCAATGACATTCTTGGATATGTGGCAGACAGGCAATGGTAATAACACTGCATTCTACAGCAATCCTGAATATGATAAGCTTATTGATCAAGCAAAGGTAAATGGTGATTTAAAGCAAAGAAATGACCAATTGATTCAAGCAGAAAAGATATTGATGAATGACATGCCGATAGGTCCTATATTCTTCCAGGCAAGAGCATATGTTTTAAGACCGTATGTTAAAAATTATTTAGTTCCTACGTTTGGACATGATTGGGAACTTAAGTGGGCATATATACAAGGCAAAAACAAATAAAAACAATTAGGATGAAAAGCACCGGGGCTTAATTCCCCGGTCTTAGCATGTTTAAAAATATTCTTGAAATTACAATTAGATTTTAATCTATTCTAAAAAATTGCCGAAATAAGTTGAAATCTTGAGATTGATTTTTAATGGTGTTATACTAATAAAGTATTTATTTTATAAATAACAATATTTTATGTGAAATTAGTTGTGTTAATTTTGTTTTGTTTAGAAAAAGTTTTATATTTTTAAAATATTTAATTTGATTATTTTTAAAATTACAGCAGTCTTAGTTAGCATATTAATAGCGTAAAATTTTGTTATTGATTATTGTTTTTAAATGTTATAAAATTTATATATCTTAAAAATTCAATTATCATATAAATCAAAAAATATTAATTACAGGAGGTGTAATCTATTAGCATAGCCGGGGGGCGTTAGTTAGCTAAATTTATTTTAATTTTTATTTTATATTAGGAGGAGAAATAATGAAAGGACATAAGAAGATAGTCATAATTGGTTTAGTTTTATTAATGGCACTGAGTGCAGTACTAGCAGGTTGTGGGGGGAGTGCTTCAAACAGTGCATCAAATAGCGGAAACGATAAACAAGTATTGAATCTTAATTTAATTCAAGAACCACCTACCCTCGATCCGCAAAAGGCGACGGATGTGGTTTCTATTGATATATTAACAGAAGTATTAGATGGTTTAACAAGGTATGACAAGGATGGAAAGATAAAACCTGGTTCTGGTCTTGCAAAGAGCTGGGATATTTCAAAAGATGGGCTTACGTATACATTCCATTTGAGAGATGCAAAATGGAGTGATGGGAATCCAATAACAGCGCAAGATTTTGAATACGCTTGGAAAAGGGCGTTGGATCCTAATACAGCTTCACAATATGCATATCAACTATTCTATATAAAAGGCGCAGAAGAATATAATTCAGGAAAAGGTAGTGCCGATCAGGTAGCTGTGAAAGCACTTGACGACAAGACTCTGCAGGTCACATTAAAAGCTCCTACACCACAATTTCTAGGCCTTACTTCATTTGTAACATATCTACCATTAGAAAAATCGATATATGAAAAATATGGTGATAAAGTCGGTACAGATCCAGATAAATTAGTGTACAGCGGTCCGTTCGTCATTAGCCAATGGAATCATGAGCAGAGCATAACTTTAAAGAAGAACAAAGATTATTGGGATAGCAGTAGTGTAAAATTGCAGACTGTTAATTTTTCAATGATAAAAGACAATAATACTTTAGTTCAAAACTATGACAACAATACGCTTGATTCCATATTTGTGCCAGGTGATTACATTGATAAATACAAAAATTCCAGCGAGTACAGCGACAAGGCATTAGCAACTAACTGGTACGTGCAGTTTAATACGAAGAGTCCTGTGTTCAAAAATGCAGATATTAGAAAGGCATTTACCCTTGCTATTGACAGGAAAACATTTGTTGAGCAGGTAACGAAAGATGGTTCTATACCTGCAGAAGCGGTGGTTCCACCAGGTGTTCCGGGGTATAATGGAGACTTTAGAAAAGAAGCAGGTGAGACTTATTTTAAGGACAATGATGTTGCACAGGCAAAAGAATTATTGAAAAAAGGGATGTCTGAGCTTGGCATAAGCAAACTTCCTACGATTACTTTACTTGGCGATGATACAGATAACGCGAAAAAGTACGATCAAGCGCTTCAGCAGATGTGGAAACAAAATCTTGGAGTAAATGTACAGATTCAAAATGTTGCATTTAAAGTAAGGTTAGATATGATGGACAAAGGAAATTATGACATGGTTTTTGCAGGCTGGGCTGCTGACTACAACGATCCATTGACATTCTTGGATATGTGGGAAACAAACAATGGAAATAATTCAGCATTTTATAGCAATCCTGAATATGACAAGCTAATTGATGAAGCAAAAGTCAATGGCGATTTAAAATCAAGAAATGATCAGCTTATTCAGGCTGAGAAGATTTTGATGAATGATATGCCAATAGGGCCTGTGTATTTCCAAGCAAGACCATTTGTCGTTAAACCATATGTGAAAGATCTGTATTTCCCGACTTTTGGTTCTGACTGGGAGTTTAAGTGGGCATATATCCAAAACAATTAATAATTTAAGAATGTTTTGTATATCTTAATGAACTTATGGTATATATGGGTAACCCATATATACCATAAATAAATATTAATAGGGGGTGTTTTGGTTGGTTAATTATTCATTAAAAAGATTTGTTTACATGTTGATTACCCTCTGGGTAATTGTAACATTGACGTTTTTCTTAATGCACATGATACCAGGTGATCCATTTACAAGCGAGAAAAAAGTACCAGAGCAAATCAGACAAAACATGCTGGCAAAATATCACCTTGATAAGCCTTTAATTGTACAGTATGGGTATTATCTTAATAATCTAGTACATGGTGATTTAGGAATATCGCTGAAATACTTAAACAGGACAGTTGATGATATAATCAAACAATCTGCACCAGCATCATTTCAACTTGGCATACAATCAATAATCTTAGGTGTTGTTTTCGGATTGCTTTTTGGCATTATAGCAGCATTGAAGCGCGGAGGCGGCTGGGATTATTTTTCTATGTTTCTTGCTATAATAGGTATCTCTGTTCCAAACTTCATTATAGCGACACTTTTGCAGCTTTTATTAGCGTCAAAACTAAAATGGCTACCAGTATCTGGATGGGGTTCATTTAAATATACAATATTGCCGTCTATCGCGTTGTCGTTTTCTACATTATCAATCATATCCCGTATGATGAGAACAAGTATGCTGGACGTAATTGGGCAAGATTATATAAAAACAGCGAAGGCAAAAGGGCTTTCTCAGTTTCAGATTATATGGAAGCATATGGTTAGAAATGCAATTATGCCGGTTGTGACAGTATTAGGTCCATTGATTGCTGGTATCGTTACTGGAACGTTTGTAATTGAGCAAATTTTCAGCATACCAGGGCTTGGAAAGTTCTTTGTTCAGAGCATATATGATGAAGACTATTCTATGATCTTAGGCACCACAATTTTTTACAGTGTAATTTTGGTAGTGATGATGTTCTTAGTTGACATTGCGTATGGACTTATTGATCCTAGAGTAAGGCTGGCAAAAGGAGGAAAGTAAAATGGTGGATATAAGCAAAGATAAGTTTGAGATAATTGGTGCTAATGCTTCTGAAAGCCAGTCTATCGTAAGACCAAGTATTAGCTACTGGCAGGATGCATGGCGAAGGCTTAAAATGAATAAGGTTGCTATGGCTTCTTTAGTTTTTTTAATTCTTCTTGTTCTGATGGCAATATTTGGGCCATACATGAGGCCATTTGATTATGCACATCAAGACTTGCTTAACACAAATAAACCTTTTTCTAAAGTTCATTGGTTTGGTACAGACTATCTTGGAAGGGATTTGTTTGTAAGAGTTTGGATGGGTGCTAGAGTATCACTATTTATCGGTGTTGTAATAGCTCTTCTTGATGCTATTATCGGAGTTACCTACGGTGGCATAGCAGGGTATTTTGGTGGACAAGTAGATAATATAATGATGCGTATTGTTGATATACTTTATGGCATACCGTACTTGATACTTGTAATACTTTTGATGGTCGTCATGGGTCAAGGTTTGTGGACCATAATAACTGCGATGGTCATGACAGGCTGGGTAGGTATGGCCAGGATTGTTAGAGGCCAAGTACTGCAACTTAAAGAGCAGGAGTTTGTCTTGGCGGCTAAGACGCTTGGAGCAAGTCCCGGTAGGATAATATTAAGACATTTGATACCAAATGCATTGGGACCAATAATTGTTTCAATGACATTTGATGTTCCAAATGCTATTTTTTCGGAGGCATTTTTAAGTTATATAGGTCTTGGCATAAGAGCACCACTTGCAAGCTGGGGCACACTGGCAAATGATGCAACACAGGTTTTGCTTATGTACCCAATGCAGCTCTTTATACCTGGATTTTTCATAAGTATAACAATGCTTGCATTTAATATGCTTGGTGATGGTTTGAGAGATGCTCTCGACCCGAGACTTCGCCGCTAAAGGAGGTAATGAATTTGGAAAATAGAGAAGTATTGCTAGATATACAAAATTTAGAATATTCATTTGACACTTATGCAGGCGAAGTAAAAGCAGTCAGAAATGTTAGTTTCCAAGTAATGAAGGGTGAATCACTGGCAATCGTTGGTGAGTCTGGATGTGGAAAATCTGTTACGATGCAAGCTGTGATGAGATTAAACCCAGAGCCACCTGGCAGATTTAAAGCTGGCAAAATCATATTTGATGGTAAAGAGATATCTAAATTTAATGAAAGGCAGATGCAGTCAATAAGAGGCTCAGAGATTGGTATGATATTCCAGGATCCTATGACGTCATTGAATCCTACGATGACAATAGGTAGACAAATTGCGGAAGTAATATTGAAGCATCAAAAGGTTTCTAAGGCAGAGGCAATGAAAAAAGCGAAAGAAATGCTTGATGTTGTTGGCATTCCTAATGCTGATAGAAGAATAAATCAATATCCACATGAATTTTCTGGTGGCATGAGGCAGAGGGCAATGATTGCTATTGCTTTGGCATGTAGGCCAAAACTTCTCATTGCTGATGAGCCAACAACTGCACTTGATGTTACAATACAAGCACAAATACTTGATTTGATGAAAGATTTGCAGAGAGAGTTTAATACATCTATTATCATGATAACTCACGATTTAGGCGTTGTTGCTGATATAGCTGAGAGAATTATAGTCATGTATGCTGGCAAAATTATAGAGACAGGTACATCTGATGAGATATTTAAGCATCCACAGCATCCTTACACATGGGGGCTTTTAAAATCTGTTCCAAGGCTTGATGCCCAGAACAAAGAAAAACTTGTTCCTATTGTTGGTACGCCTCCTGATTTATTTGCACCTCCAGTAGGGTGTCCATTTGCTGCTAGATGCAATTATGCAATGAAGATTTGTTACGAAGCTCAACCAGAGTATACAAATGAAACTGATTCACATAAGGTTGCCTGTTGGTTGAAGCATCCATATGCGCCAAAGGTGAAGAATCCTTTTGAAAAGGAGGCGTATACAAGTGAAGGATAATGTGATTTTGGAAGTTAAAAATTTGAAAAAATACTTTCACGTCAACGGCGGTATATTAAAGGCTGTTGATGATGTAAGTTTTACTATAAAAAGGGGCGAGACTTTAGGTCTTGTTGGTGAGTCTGGCTGTGGCAAGTCAACTACTGGAAGAACAGTTATAGGCCTTTATGAAGCAACAGGTGGCTCAGTTATATTTGATGATATCCCTGTTCATAAGATGAACGACGAAACGCGAAGAAAATTTGCTAGAAAGGCACAGATGATTTTTCAGGATCCGTATGCATCGTTAAATCCTCGTATGACTGTCGGCGATATAGTAGGTGAAGGAATTGATATACATGGTTTATACACTGGTAAAGAGAGGAGAGAGAGAATATACAATCTCCTTGAACTAGTTGGATTAAACCGGGAGCATGCAAATAGGTTTCCACATGAGTTCTCAGGTGGACAGAGGCAAAGGATAGGCATAGCACGAGCAATGGCAATTGAGCCAGAATTCATTGTGTGCGATGAGCCAATATCTGCTCTTGATGTTTCTATACAGGCGCAGATTGTGAATTTGCTTATGAATTTACAAGAGGAAAAAGGATTGACATATCTTTTTATTGCTCATGACTTAAGCATGGTAAGGCATATAAGCGATAGAGTTGCTGTCATGTATTTGGGTTCAATCGCAGAATTGACGCAAAGCGGTGAACTGTATACAAATCCTTTGCATCCATACACACAAGCGCTTCTTTCTGCGGTTCCAATCCCTGATCCAGAAGTTGAAAGAAAGAGAGAAAGGATTATATTAGAAGGTGATGTTCCGAGCCCAATAAATCCGCCATCAGGGTGCAGATTTAGAACCAGATGCAAATATGCAATGGATATTTGCAGTGAAGTTACACCATCACTAAAAGAAGTGGGAAGTGGCCACTTTGTAGCTTGCCATTTGTTTGATAAATAAGAGCACTCAAAAGAGTGCTTTTTTTTGTAATCATAAAATTTATTTAATAAGGTTGTGATGATATGAATATTCACAAATTAATATCTATAATATTGATAATTGTAACTGTAGTTTTACTTACATCGTACAATTATGAAAGATATTTAAAATCTTTTTCCCAATCTCCATCTAAAGAATGGAGTAGAGATATAAAAATTGGCTCAAGAGATTTTAACAGAAGTACATCCATATTTTCAAACAACAATAAAATTTATGCAATTTTACCAAAAATGAACAAAATCGAATTAATAGATATAAGCACCCCAAATAAAATTTTAATTAAAGATATGGATATAAACGGAATTGATGAATCAAATGTAAAAGAAATTAATTATTGTAATGGTAGATTATATATTGTAAAAAATAATACGCTTATGTCTGTAGGCATTGATGGTAGCAACCTCGTTAATTATGGAATTAACGCTGATGGTTTTAAAATAGTTGATGACAAATTAATTACCTTCAACAATAGTGAAATAAACATATATAAGATATCTAATGATAAATTAATGTTAGAAGGAAGTATTTCACAAATAAAAAATACTAGAGAGATTGATGCAGAAAAAATTAATAAAAGGTTATACATTGCACTACTAACAGGAATTAATTACGACAGGAGTATATATTTGTTGACGTATGATGGAAGGCAATGGGGAAATCTAAAGCCGGTTTACAATATATCTGTGTCATCTTTTTCTGATATCGATAATTTAAGAATTGCGTACGATGGTGGTATATACTTATTTTACAATTCGGTTTCAAAAAACAATTTAAATTTGAAATACATTTATTTCAAAGATGCTAAATTGCAGAATGTTTTCCTAAAAGATGCTATGATTAATGTCGATGGAATTGGCAATGCAGATAATATTGGTGATTTTGATGTTTTAGAAGATGGTACTTATGTATACACAGTTTCATCTGGAAGTGTAGAATTAAGCAATTTTGGCAATGTACCGTCCAAATCAACGGAAATCATATATTCAAAATGGAAAGGTGGTAAGGTTGTATTATCAAAACTTGCTACAAAAACAGGTACTTGGAAAGGTATGCCAAAGATTTTAAATACTAAAAATGGCAATTTCCTCACATGGATTGAAGCCGACGGCTTCGGGAAATATTATGTTTATGCATCATCAACAACTTATGTATATAAAAATGTATTAAACAGGGTGAGGCCAGTAGATAAGCAATATGCACTTAGTACATTAATTCAAAAAAGTGCAGCATCATTGCTAATAGGTTTAATATTTATATTAGTTGGCGCATTGCCTGCATATGTATGGTTTGTGGTAATAATGCTTTTTGAACCAAGAAGATTAAAAGGTGAGAGTGTTGTTTCATTCTACATCGGTGCTGCAATATATATCATTATGAAATACTTCTTGTATCCTCCTCATTCCATAAGGACAATTTTAAACTCTGTACTTAAGCCGTATAATTTTCTTGCAATGCCTGCTATATTTACTTTAATATCATATGGCTTAACGAGGGTTTACTACGGCAGGAAAAAATTTAATTCTAATTTCGGAGCATTTTCTTTTATGATAATCATTGATGCCATCTTGACAAATCTGTTTTATGCGCCATTTTTTACATAACCTTATTTTTATTTTTTTCTATAATTTGGACAATCAAAAAGATTTAAGCTACTGTCTTTGAATGTTGTACATTGGACACTGTTAATGTAATGCTGAATGTTATCCGATAATTTATAAAGAGAACATTTTCCTTTTGAACGGTAGATGCAATCTAATTTACAATAAGTATTTTGCATGTTATCACCTTATTATTCGTTTTTTAAGTGCTTACTAGTATTATTTGTTGTAATTATTGAATTTATAAATAATAAATTTTGCTTTTGCTTTATAGATAAATGACTTAATAAAATTTTAATATGTTTGTAACTTGTCTGTAATATATGTATAATAATATATAATCATGATGAAAATTTTACCGATTTTTATATGCAAAAAGGGGGGAAAATGTTGAAAAAAGTCATAGTATTTTTTGCACTTTTGATATTGTTGTCTACACTTTGCATATCTGCCTATGCCTATAAAGCTAACATTGTCGTGGATAACAAAGTTGTCAATTACAATGTACCAGATGTATCCATTACTGTTAATGGCAATAAATTTGATACAGGAAAGAATCCTCCACTAATTATAGATAATAATACAATTGTTCCTCTTAGATCCATAAGTGAAGGATTAGGGGAAAAAGTGAATTGGGATGGTCCAACACAAACGGTGACTGTTACTACAAAAGACAAAGTGATCAAATTGTTTATAGGTAAGGATTATGCAATAATCAATAGTAATAAAGTTTCACTGTTGGCACCAGCAAGACTTATAAATAGGGATACTACCTATGTACCTATGAGATTTTTATTTGAAAACTTAGGCTATGACGTAAAGTGGATTGGAGATAAATACATTATACAAGCTACAAAAAAAGTTGATCCTCCCTCTGTAAACAATGTAAATATTACTAGTTTTACATCAAATTATTTAAATGGTACATATACTATTTCAGTAAAAGGTGATGGTCCTTTAACGTATACACAGGGTTCTATTAATGATGATACTAGTATAAGAATTTACTTTGATTTTAATAATGCTATAAATACTGTTACAAATAAGCAGATAACGATTGACAAAAGCGGACTTAATCTAGCTTATATTGGACAGAATAAATTGCAGCCTGCGATAACAAGGCTTGTCGTTAATATGGACTATTCTATGCCGTATACAATTACACAATCTCAGGATAAAAAGGAATTTGATATATCATTTAAAATTGGACAAAATAAAGTGTCAAATATAACAGCAGCGAAAATTAATAATAATGATCAAATAACAATTAATACAGATGCAGATCATTTTAATCCATCAAGATATGGCGATAATAAAATTATTATTGATATTTCGGGGGCAACTTTAAGTATGCCCGATGGGAAGCTAGCTGGAAATATTCCTTTTGATGGTAATGTTGTGACAGAAATAAAGTATTCCCAATTTGATTCAAATACAGTTAGAGTTGTAGCATATACAAACATAAAAGCAGATTTCAGTGTTAAATATACAGGGCAGGGTATAATGCTGACTGTTACAAAGCCGGATCCTAATAAAAAACAACTGGTGTATATTGATCCTGGGCATGGTGGATCTGATCCAGGCGCTATAGGTATTGATGGGATCCATGAGGCTGACATTAATCTTGCCATAGCTCTGAAATTAAAAACGCTTCTCGATAATGGTGGATACCGAACTATGATTTCAAGGACAACTGATACTGATGTTGGACTATATGATAGACCATATCAGGCTAATAATGAAGGTGCTGATGTTTTCGTCAGTATTCATTCAGATTCTTTTGGTTCACCATCTGCAAATGGTACGACGGTTTTGTACTATCCAAATGGGTACAATGGAGATACCAGAGATGAAAAAACATTTGCTCAAATAATACACGATAATTTGATGAAGCAAATAAGCACAAGCGACAGAGGGCTATCTGAAAGGCCAAAGCTTGTAGTGCTTAATCAGACTAAGATGCCTGCAGTTTTGATAGAAACGGGGTTTGTGACTAGTCCCACAGATGCTCAACTTTTAACAGATGATAATTTTCAATGGAAAGTCGCTCAAGGTATATATAATGGTATCGTGGATTATTTTGACAAGCTGTCAAACGGCATTATAAGCACGACAGTTTCTGATTCAGTATATAAAAGCAATTAAAACAGGCAAAAATATGCCTGTTTTTTTAATGAGCTTTCTTGTAAATTGCCTTAAAAGGTTTTAAAATAATATTATGGCTTACGCAATGGATAACAAAATTTAAACAGGGCAAAAATTATAGTATAAAATATAAAGGGGCTGAAGAAATGAAAAGAGTAGATGGCAGGGATCCAAAATCCTTAAGACCGATAAAGATTACTAGAAATTTTAACAGATACGCCGAAGGATCTGTTTTGATAGAAGTAGGGAATACAAAGGTTATATGTACAGCATCGATTGAAGATAAGGTACCGCCTTTCCAGAAAGGTACTGGAAAGGGGTGGATAACCAGCGAATATTCTATGATTCCGAGAGCTACAGAAACTAGAACACAAAGAGAGTCTACAAAAGGCAAACAATCCGGCCGGACGATGGAAATTCAAAGGCTTATAGGGAGAGCTTTAAGAGCTGTTGTGGACTTAGATGCATTGGGTGAAAAGACCATTTGGATTGATTGTGATGTAATACAGGCAGATGGAGGAACAAGGACAGCTTCAATTACAGGTTCATTTGTTGCTCTTGTTGATGCAATGAATAAATTATTGCAAAAAGGTGTTATAAGTAAAATGCCAATTAAAAGTTTTGTGGCTGCAGTTAGTGTAGGCATAGTTGGGGATAACAAGCTACTTGATTTATGCTATTTAGAAGACTGTAACGCACATGTGGATATGAATATAGTAATGACTGATAAAGGTGAGTTTATAGAGATACAGGGGACTGGAGAAGGTGGGCCTTTTTCCAAAGATGATTTTACAGAGCTTTTAGGACTTGCTGAAGATGGTCTTAATAAAATTATTGAAATACAGAAAGAAGCATTGGGAGATATATCATTAAAAATTGGAGTTGAAGAGGATGAAAATAGTTGTAGCAACTCACAACAAGCATAAGGTAGATGAAATAAGAGAATTTTTTAAAGACGACTTTGAAGTTTTGTCAGCGGATGATATTGGGTCATATGATGAAATAGAAGAAACTGGAGATACAATTGAGGAAAATGCACTTTTAAAGGCTAGATCTTTGGCAAATTTGACTGATTATATAGTAATTGCAGATGATACAGGCTTGTTTGTAGATTACTTAGATGGAAAACCAGGTGTATATTCCGCGAGATTTGCTGGTTCAAATGCAACATATGAAGATAACAATAGGAAACTTTTAAGACTTTTAGAAGGCGTACCAATTGAAAAGAGAAAAGCTACTTTTAGGACTGTTGTAGCATTGATTTATAAAGGTAAAGAAACTATAATAGAAGGAAAAGTAGAAGGTACGATTCTTGATAGTCCAAGAGGTCAATTTGGCTTTGGCTATGATCCAGTTTTCTTTGTAGATAAAGTAGGCAAGACTTTAGCTGAACTTACACTTGAAGAAAAAAATGAGGTAAGCCACAGGGCAAATGCTTTGAAAAAATTAAAAGAATATTTAAAAAATAATTTGGAGGATTTTAAATGAGATTATTTGTTACAAGTGATACGCACGGTATGATACAATCTGTTAGAAATATTCTTAAAAATCTTAAAAACATTGATTATATAATACATTTAGGTGATTATTACAGAGATGCGATAGAATTAAATAGAGAATTTGGAATTCCTACGCTATACGTCTATGGCAATTGTGATTTTGGTGATAAAGAAAAATATGAGAAGATAATCGATATTGACGGTAAAAGAATATTATTGACACACGGGCATAAGTATTATGTAAAGTTTGAAAAGAGTATTATAATAGAAAAAGCAAGGGAATATGGTGTTGATGCTGTCTTCTATGGTCATACCCACGTGCCATTGGTATACAATGATGGTGATATGATTGTATTAAACCCTGGTAGCCCATCAATGCCTCGAGAAGGCTCATCTAGGACTGTGTCTATTGTAAACATTGAAAATGGCATTATTGTGCCACAGCTTCTAAATATAGACGATATGGAGCAGTATATTGGGAATAAAAGAAGTGGTACAAAAAATTAGTTTTTTAGGTGTTGACAAAGATAAATATTCCTGATATAATTTAAAACTGTCAGAGCGATGAGGCACAAAGCAATGACAACTGTATATGCGGGTGTAGCTCAATGGTAGAGCCCCAGCCTTCCAAGCTGGTTACGTGGGTTCGATTCCCATCACCCGCTCCAATATGCGCCTGTAGCTCAGTTGGATAGAGCAACGGACTTCTAATCCGTGTGTCGGGAGTTCGAATCTCTTCAGGCGCACCATTTTTTGCGAAACATACTGAAATTTATAATATGGTGGGTATAGTTCAGTTGGCTAGAGCGCCAGATTGTGGCTCTGGAGGTCGTGGGTTCGAGTCCCACTACCCACCCCATTGATGGGATGTAGCCAAGTGGTAAGGCACCAGACTTTGACTCTGGCAGTTCGTAGGTTCGAATCCTGCCATCCCAGCCACCATGACCCATTAGCTCAGTCGGCAGAGCACCTGCCTTTTAAGCAGGGTGTCCCGCGTTCGAATCGCGGATGGGTCATTAAGCAAAAATTTAAAATAGTAATTTTTTAGAAAGAGAACAATCTGGCGTTAATGCGGGAGTGGCGGAATTGGCAGACGCGCTAGATTCAGGTTCTAGTGCCCAAAAGGCATATGGGTTCAAGTCCCTTCTCCCGCACCATATATCATGCGGACATAGCTCAGTTGGTAGAGCATCACCTTGCCAAGGTGAGGGTCGCGAGTTCGAGTCTCGTTGTCCGCTCCATAAAACGTGCGCCATTAGCTCAGTTGGTAGAGCAGCTGACTCTTAATCAGCGGGCCCTGGGTTCGAGTCCCTGATGGCGCACCAATAAAATAGCATATCTGAGGGTATGTGTCGTAAGATACATACCTTTTTTAATTGCGAATTTAAATAGGATTTTATTAATGTTATCTGTCTGTTTCTGATATGTATGAAAATGAATAAATGGGGTAATGTAGTTAGTTAATGTTGCGAAATATTTTAAGGCGTTGAAAAGTTTCTGTTTAATCATTTAAAGATAATTTCCTAGTATTGCAATGGGAAAATATTTAACAGCATTTATATTATATTGACTTTAGAATCTTTTAATAATATAATATGTAATAGGACGGTTGTCTGAATTAATTTAAAGAATGTTTTTATTTTTAATAATTACTATATTTCGTTCATGGTGCCTTAAATATTAACTATAAATAGTAAGGAGAATTTATATGGAGGGAAAAACAAATCAATCACAAAAAATATTAAATGCTGCATATAAATGTATTTCAACAAAAGGATATGCTAATGTATCATTAAGGGATATTGCAAATGAAGCAGGTGTTGTATTAAGCCAATTAAATTATTATTTTGGAAATAAAGAAGGTCTTTTTGCTGAAGTGATAAAAATGATGATAAATAAGTATTTACATGAAATAAATGAAGCTTTGGATATAGGAGAAACAGCTCGTGACAAAATGTCATCTCTTATTAAATTTTTTAAAGAAATGCTAAATAATAATCCTGAATTATTCAGACTATTATATGACTTAACTGGACTGGCTATATGGTCATCTTCTTTTAGTTCTTTATTAAGAAATTTGTTTAATGAAATATCAAATATGATAGAAGAAAAGATTTTAAATAAAAGCAATTTGAATGATAATGTAACAAATTATTCGTCAAAATCAGTAGCACGGATGATACTTGGAGCAATGTTCGGTACGGCAATACAAGTAATTTTGGACTCCGATGAAGGAGATATATCAGATGCGCTTAATGCTGTTCAGATTATTTTTGAGTAGAAAAATATACTGGAGGAAATATGAAAGGCTTTAATTTTTACAATTTAGCAAGAAGCACATTGCGTGTATTATTTAGATATGTATGGAAGCTGCAAATAATAGGGATTGAAAATATTCCAGCTAATGGACCGCTTATCATTGTTGCCAATCATTCCAGTCTGTTGGATGGACTGGTCATGGTTGCAGCTTTTAATTTTAGACTGACATTTTTTTCAGCAGCATATTTATTTGACGTTTTAGGGGTAGGATTTGTGTTGAAAAAAATAAAAGCTATTCCTGTAAGCACATATAGAAAGACAGTTAGCTCAAGAAGAACTGTAAAGGACGCATTGGATGTGTTAAAGAATAACGGTATCCTAATGATTTTTCCTGAAGGTGGTTTGTACAAAACAGATGAAATTGTAAATATAAAGTCTGGAGCATCATTTTTCTCTGTAAAAGCAAAAGTACCGGTATTACCTGTTGCTATAATTGGAACTAAAAATATTTTACCTAAAGGAAGTATTATTCCACGTACGGGGAAAATTATAATAAATGTTGGATGTATTATTAATCCTGCAGATGATATTGAAAGTATGTCATGTTTGGTTGTAAATAGTTTAAATAAATTGATGATTGGTGATGTGAAATGAGACCAAAAGTCGGGTTAATATTAGGTGGAGGGGCTGCAAGAGGATATGCACATCTTGGCGTGTTGAAAAAACTTGAAGAAAAAAATATTCCAATTGATTTTATTATAGGCACAAGTATTGGAGCTCTGATTGGTGCAATATATGCTTCAGGAAATGATTTGGAAAAGATAATTAAAGATGTGAGAGATATTAATTTTTTAAAACTTATTAAAATGTTAGATTTAAATATTCCGCAAAGAGGATTTATAAAAGGTGACAAAATAGAAAAATTTTTATCCAGTTATATGAAAAAAGATTTTGATGAACTCAAAATACCTCTTTATGCGATAGCAACAGACATTAAACAAGGTAGAGAAATAATATTTTCAAAAGGTTCAGTAATAAAGGCAGTAAGAGCGAGCATATCTATTCTTGTTGTATTTGAACCTGTAGAATTTCAAAATACTAAATTAGTTGATGGTTCAATTATCAATTTTGATGCAATAGATTTGGCTCTCAAATTAGGAGCAGATATAATTATAATTTCAGACGTAAGCTCAAATATAGATATTAGAATATTTAACAGGTCATTTTATAATTTCGTTAATAACATTAAAAGAATTCTACAAAGCAATAATAGAACAATATATTTTGAAAGATACTTTAATTCAAAAAAGATACTACCGGAAATTATAACTATTACAGCAACAACTATGAAATTATTAAACGACGATTTATATGGAGATAACAAAGAAAAAAATTTTGAGAAGAAAGTTTATGTAATAAAACCAAAGGTAAATGATATCCGATGGTACAGATTTGATCATGCGGAAAAATGCATAAACTTGGGCTTAAAAGCTGCAGAATATGTTATCCAGGAAGTATACGAAGATTTACGCAAGTCGGAAATGTTTTATAGAGAGAAGTAGTAAAGAACTAAAGTAGATAATAAGACCTGTATATGCGGTAAAAATGGCATTTGTGATGATTAATCATTGACAGTATAAGAACTTTATATTAATATTGTTTAAGACGAACGTACGATTTAAATTTAACTCTATGTTATCTTTTGTAGACAGATATTGTGCTATTGTGTAATCCAATAAAGAAGTAAATAATTGAGAGTTAATTAAAAATATATTAAGTCAGTTATAATCCATTTAAGATCAAAATATGCCATTATGATATTTAAGAAAGGAGAAAATAATGTTAGATTTTATTGCAGTTCCAATAGGCTATCTTTTGAAATTTATATATGAAGTTTTAGCATTTAAAAATTATGGATTAGCTATCATTTTTTTAACTATTATTGTAAGGACAATGTAAATATAAATGAAATAAGCTTAAAAGAAGCATTGCAGTCTCCTATTATAAAGGCATATAGAAAGAGACAACCTTTTAATCAAACCATGTTAAGGCCATGTCCTCTAATTGATAATCCAGAAAAGCTTTTAGAGATCGTTGAGGAGTCAGGTGCTAAACATACAGAAGCTAGTGAGGCCTCCCACATTAAGAATCTTTATAATGAATTAAGAGTAGTAGCAGATAATTGGGGTAAAGTAGCGGATGAAATTTGGGAGAAAAAAGTGAATCTGTCCATCCATCATTCTGATGAATCGCAGGAAATGAAATAAGCAAAAGGTTTAAAATTTCTAGTTGTTTAAACTATGGCAGAAGAAATGAAATAGTCAATGCTGTCAAAAAGATAGGCAAATCATTGTTGGATGGCAAAATAAAATTAAATGATATAGATGAACAGATAAAAATCCGAATTTATGATGTACCTCTGCTCATTCTTTGCAGAGATGCTTAATTTTCAAAAGTTAGTTAAGTTTTAAAAAGGTATTTAATTTAATTAACTTGTATAAGTATAACTTACTATTTATAACATTAACCATATCTTTTTGTGAGACTGTGTGGTATAATACTTATAAGATGAAGGGAAATGTAAGGAATAAAAATGGCGCAGAAATACGATATAACGATGAAAAATATTTTTTCAGATATGGCCGATGACATAATGAGTTATTTTCTCGGATTACAATACACAAAAATTGATGAACTTAATATAGAATTTGCAAGAGTTGAACGGAGAGACAGCGATATGATATTCAAGTGCACTATAGACAAGGGAAATGTTGCTGTGCACATTGAATTTCAATCAGAAAATGACGGAAAAATGCCCTACAGGATGCTTAGATATTCCCTTGAGATAATGGAAAAGCACAATCTTATACCATATCAGATAGTCGTATATATAGGCAAAGACAATGTAAACATGGTAAATAGCTTAAGTTACGACTTTGGAGAACAAAACACATTAGACTATAGATATAGGATCATAAACGTTGGTGAAATAAAATTTACTGAAGTTATAAAAACAGATTATTATGATTTATATTCACTTCTTCCACTGATGGACAAAAATAGAAGGAAAGAAGAGGGGGAAAAATATCTAGAAAGATGTGTTGAAGCGATAAAAGGTATTCCTCTAGATATAAACAAAAAGAAGGACATAGCATTTAAGGCAGAGATATTATCGGGTATTGTATATAAAAGAGAAGTTATTGAAAAAGCTTTTATGGAGGTGGTAAGAATGTTTAGAATTGAAGAATCTGAAACATACAAGATGATAATTGAAAAGGGTATTGAAAAAGGGGCACAACAAGAAAAAATTGCAATAGCAAAAGAAATGTTGAGTGAAGGTATAAGCATTGAAAAAATTTCTAAGATAACAAAGTTATCTGTTGAAGAAATAAAAAAATTGATAAATTAAAAAATAAGTAATGAGCATAATAATTTGCAAAAAATCAAGATGTTATGCTCATTTTTTATTTGATCATCGAGAGTGAAAAATAAAGTTATGAGTATCTATTTTTTTTTATTTTTAGACCAAATATAAAATTCTCTAACGAAAACTAATATGGATGATGATATGCAGGATTGTGAATGTCAATAGAAATTTGAGCCACATGCTAATGAATTTTTGAACCACTTTTGCTATTGAAAAAGTGATCCATGTGCTAATGAATTTTTGAGCCATTACTAAAGGACTTTTCCCATGGTTGATACGTGTTCTTTTAAAAATAATTACTAAAATCGGTATTTGCAAAGTGACCATCTGAGCGGATAATAATCTACTCTATTTGCGAATTATCACGCCTGAAAGATTCTCCATTCATATTTAATACATGTGAACGGAAGGTTAGACGATCTACTAATGCTGCAACCATAGTAGTATTCTCAAACATTTCTGTCCATCTTGAAAATTCAAGGTTCGTAGATACTATTACACTTCCTTTTTCACTACGATCCGAAATTATCCTGAATAATAAATCAGCTTGGTTCCTATTAAAACATAGATATGATAGTTCATCTAGAATTAACAGGTCCACTTTTTCTAGCTGTTTTTCAAGTTTTAGAAGCTTTTTGTACTCTTGTGCTTCTGTAAGTTCTGTTACAAGATTTGCAACGGTATAGAATTTTACGTTATGCCCCTCTTTACAAGCCTTTAGCCCTAAGCCTATTGAAATATGAGTTTTGCCTGTGCCAGTGTTTCCTATCATAATGACATTTTGACGCTTGGATATAAATTCACATGTGGCAAGTTCCCATATAAAGGCTTGTTCGACGTATTTGAGTCTGGTATAATCAAATTCGTCAAGGGTTTTCAGGTAAGGAAATCCCGCTTTGTGTATGCGACGCTTTTGCTGATTTTCTTGCCTGGAAGCTACTTCTTTTTTCATTAATTCTATGAGAAATTCCTCATATCCCATATTGCTATCCATGCGTTTAATAATACTTGTGTATTGTGCAAAAGTAGGCAGTTTCAGCTGTTTGGCATAAAGTTTTATTGTTTCTTTAGCTACATTTATTTCACTCATTGTGCCACCCCGTATTGTCTATCGTATATACTTAAATCAACTTCTTCTACATTTACTGTGTCTATAATTTTTTGTGTACTTTTTTCTGGTATGCTGTGCTTTATTAGATAACTGCGGATTAAATCAACAGTAGGTGTAACACCTGCTGGAATTTGCTTTTTTATCTCTAGAAGCTTGTCTGAACCGTAGTCTACACAAAGTCTCAGAACTTTTACCATGTCTTTTGCTCCACCCGGAAGTGTTTGTCCCCACTCTAATAATTCTTGTTTTACATGGTCCTTTACGGGCTTCGCATTGAATACAGCTCTGGGTTTTCGTTCTAATAGATCTATGTAATGTTCTAGTTTGTAAGTTGTTTTGTTGGAACCATAGCTTCTGTTATGTTTAGCAATTTCCTGTCCACGATAAAAGATGGTTAATATATTCCCATATGCTTTGATACTGACATTTTTGCCTACATATTTTACTGGTACTGAATAATTGTTTCTATCAAAGCGCACTGTTGAATACTCGTCTACACTGACTGATATGCTTTTGCTCGAATCAAATACATATTTAGGAAGTGAGTATAATAATGATTTGTCTATTTCATACATTTGGCCGACTGTCTGTTCATGGCCGCGTATCTGATGGGAACGGTATTTCAAGCAGTTTGTCATAAGAATTTGGTTTAACTCATCAATATCATTTACTCTTGGGACAGGAACTAAAATATTGCGTCTTACCCAGCCTACCAGATTTTCAACCAGTCCTTTCTCATTTCCTTTACTTGGATTACAGAATTCCATTTTAAATGCGTAATGTGCACTCAATGCTTGATAACGGGCTTGAGGCCTGGCATGAGTCCCGAAACCTTCCTTTACTGCAACTCTTGCATTATCAAAAATTAGTTTGTGGGGTACACCACCAAAATGTTCAAATGCTTTTATATTACCTTCTAAAAATGATTCTTCATTTTGGCGATAAAATGCCATTACAAAAATATCACAACTATAGCAGAGTCGCATACAGAAAAGATTTATAGAAACTTTTTTGTTGTCAAGGTACACAGTAGCTTCACCCCAATCTACTTGTGCTGCTTCTCCAGGGTCGAATTGAAGTAGGATGAATGCTTTTGGCATCTCATCTTTAAGTTGTTGTACAGCCAATCTTACTGTGGATTCTCCACCTTTAAACCCTTTTTCTTCTACTAGACGATGATATATTCTTCTGGCTGTATGTCGTTGTTTTTTTATTCCTTCTGCTTCATCTTCTTTAATGCACTGTCTGATAAAGTCCATAACATCAGGAGTTAAGACATCAGGCTCACGGGAATATTCTTTTCTCTCCCAAGGAACATTGTCACCTTTGCAGTATTTTCTTACAGTATTCCTTGAAATTTTTAATTCCCTTGCTATAGCCCTTTGAGACATTTGATGTACTGTATACATTTCTCTAATCTTT
The DNA here is from genome assembly GCF_000145615.1 of Thermoanaerobacterium thermosaccharolyticum DSM 571. Taxonomy (NCBI): domain Bacteria; kingdom Bacillati; phylum Bacillota; class Clostridia; order Thermoanaerobacterales; family Thermoanaerobacteraceae; genus Thermoanaerobacterium; species Thermoanaerobacterium thermosaccharolyticum. The sequence goes on along the minus strand of NC_014410.1, from coordinate 2,059,781 downwards.
TGGTATAAATTCACGTCGATAATCACACCTTCCAACCTCCTGTAAAATTTATCTTGTATAATAAATTTTACAGGTTTTTTATGAAAAGTGGATCACTTTTTCGTTAGCACAGAGCCACTTTTTGGCTCACTTTTATATTAGCATATACATGCAGGATATTAACGATACCTTGTTTATGTACCAATATAGGGGTGAATATTTTACAATAAAATTGTTTTTAATCGCTAAAGGAAATAATGCAACAATTATAAAAAATAGTGTAAGTAAATTGATAAATTTGATAACTTTCAATTTTAGGGATGAAAAATAGACAGTTGTATTAATTTGGCTGTAAGGATATGAAATTCTATCATTGAAGAGAAAGTTTTTTTACATATTTATATTTAAATCAGCACCAATGACACCTATACATGATCCATTTTTATCGATTAATGGAATAGATACAGTTAAACATGGAACCTTTGTTATTGCAGATATATAAATTTCAGATATATATTCTTTGCCTGTGATACACTCCTTAAACCAATCCCTTACATTTGCATTTGCGATACCAGCAGGTGGATTTGAGTAAATAAACCTTCCTTTAATATCATTTGTCCATAGAGCTTCAATTTCTTTGTGATTATTTAAAAAATTGTCAAGTACTTTTTTGTGAAAATCCTTATTCATTGAAAGGAATTTATCTGAAATTATTTCTTCCTTTATAGATTTTATCACAGAAGCTGCTGCATTTTTTATATTATCTGAATTTGTTTGTATTACATTTTTTATCTCATCGCTCTCAGACAATAATTTCAAATCATTTGATGCTTCTTTTAATTTATCACTTAGATTTAATATTTTTTCTGCATTTTCTTTTTGGTGATATATGGAATTGTTCATGCTATCAAAATTAGCTGACACTTCTTTTAATAAATCTTCAACATCTTGAATCCTTTTATCAATATTGTGAACGTATTTATATTCATCTTCAGAAACATTTACAATTTTACTAATCATATTCATAATCGTATTGTTATATTCTTCTATCATGTTCAAGCTTTTTTCTATATTCATTGTGCTATTTACGCTATCCTGAACATTTGTATAATTATCATTTGCTGATATTTTAACAGTTTCTATCTCATTATTTATTTTTTCAATTAGTGTGACGATATCTGATACAGCTTTATTGGTATCCAAAGTTAATTTTCTAATACCATCTGCTATAACTCCAAAGCCATTGCCGTATTTGTCGGCTTTTGCAGACTCTATAGATGCGTTTAATGAAAGTAAATGAGTTTCTTTTGCTATTTTTTCAATTGACTTTAATATTTGGGAAATTTGTACTGATATTTTTGCAAGTTCATTAATTCGATTTAATGTTTCTTCTGTGGTTATAGAAATATTATTTATTTTATCTAAAACTAATCTAATCTCATTGAAACTTTCATCCACAAGCTTTCTAGACTGAATGCCAGTATTGTACATTTCTCCACTAGTGCTTTTAATATTTTCAAGCATTTCAAGCAATTTCTTTATTTCGGCAATTGTATTTTTTATATTTTCATAACAATATGAATTATTTGAAAATATCTCTTGCGATTCAGCATATAACTGTTGTGCGAAAGCATTATTTTCTTCCATGGTAATAGACAATTCTTCTGAAACTGAGAATATACGGCTTGAAGCAACTTGTGTCTCAAAGATATATTTAACTAGTTTCTTTTTAAGCTTTGTTATTGATACAAGTATGTCGTTCATTATTCCTTTGAAATTAAAGTAGTTTTCATCCTCATTAAGCAGATTATTCGTATCTATAATGTTTAACAACTTCAATAACTTTCTGTTTTTGAATATCATATATCACACCTCTTTTTCATTTGTATAAAAATAAAGCGTCAATCAGATAAAACTGATCAACGCCTTTGTTGACATGCAGATATTTTCGCTTAAGTTAAATAGTTAATAAAAAATGGAGAATCTCTCCACTACTTTTTTAATTGGTGCGGATGAAGGGATTTGAACCCCCACGTCAAAGACACTAGATCCTAAGTCTAGCGCGTCTGCCAGTTCCGCCACATCCGCATATTAAATTTAATTATTAACCTCAACAATAGTAGTATAATTAATATTTATTGAAATGTCAAGAGTGTGTTTAGGGAGCGTTATTGGGATACATCAACCCATTCTCCTTTGACTATTTTATCCATATCATCTACTTTTATAGCTACTGCGGCGTTTATATCACCGGCTGCTGGATATACAATTTTATAATTTTTTAATGATATATCATAATAAATATCGATATCTGTTTTTAATCCATATGGACATACACCTCCAACAGGATGCCCTGTTATTTCAAGGACTTCCTCAGGTGGTACCATTCTTGCTTTGCAATGAAAAGTATTTTTAAATTTCCTGTTGTCTATTTTCTTCTCACCTGACAGTATAACCATTATGTACTTGTCTTTTAGTTTAAAAAGCATGGATTTTGCAATTTCTCCTTCTGAGACACCAATCGCATTTGCAGCTTTTTCGACAGTGCTTGTGTCTTTAAGTATTTTTATATCAATATCTATGTTATTTTTTTTAAAAAATTTTTTGACTGCTTCTACGGACATTTTATTACACTCCCATTTTGCTATATGATTTAGCAATTTACATTACTAAATTTAATAATACTTTAAAAAGCAGCAGCATGTCAATAATATAAAATAAAATTCAGAGTATTTTACATATAAACTCCAAAATAATATTGCTAAAAAGATATATAGACAAGCAACAAAATTTGTATGTATTAATAATATATAAAGGAAGGGGGGATTTATATGCCTAATAATATAGTATTTAATCCGGTTGCTGAACAGCTTAAGACACTGATTCACGGTATGCAGGGTACGACACCAACACCTTTGTTGCTGGATTCGACAACAGGAAAGCTTTTGTCTACTGTTGATGGTTCTGTGACAGTGGCGGGCACAGTAACAGCCCAAGGAACGCTGACGGTGAATGCATCAAATTTTGATATAAGGCCTCTTACGGGTGCAACAGATTCTGTAACCATAAGCAGTGGGTCTGTGACAGTTGCAGGTACAGTTACTGTGACGGCATCAGCATTAGATATAAGACCTCTTACTGCTTCAACTGATTCGTTTACACTTGGAAGTAGAACATTCTTAGAAGATTCTACTAACATTGCAGGAGTGACTGGTACAGGTGTTGTTTTAATGGAGAATACGGGAGATAAATCGATGTATTCATATTATATTACGAATACAGGGACTAATACTATTACAATTAAACTTCAGATAAGTCCCACAACGACTGACACTTATTTTGTGGATGACACAACAAGCATTAATTTGGCAGGTGGATCTATTACAGTTTTAACAGCAGTTAAATTTCTGCAATATACAAGGTTATATTATGATACAGGTGGTGCGGCAGCTACGGCAGAATTTTACTACAATGCACAGGTTTAAAAATGGGGCTTTATGCCCCATATATTGTCGAATGGAGGGATTTATATGTTGAGTCTGTGTATGATCGTAAAAAATGAAGAAAATAACCTTGGACGCTGTTTAGAAAGTGTTAAAGATATAGTCGATGAGATTATCATTGTTGATACAGGAAGCAATGACAATACAGTGGATATTGCCAAAAGCTTTGGGGCTGATGTTTTTTATTATAAATGGAAAAATGATTTTAGTGCGGCTAGAAATTTTTCACTAGATAAAGCTAAAGGCGATTGGATTTTATTGATGGATGCTGATGATGAGATAGATCGAGAAGATAGAAAGAAAATAAAGAAGCTTTTAGAAGATGAAAAAATAGATGCATATTTATTTGAAACAATAAGCTATGTAGGTGATAAGCCGGGAACAGATGCCCTTTCAAATCTAAACGTAAGAATTATAAAAAATAAACCTGAGTACAGATTTGTTGGAGCAATTCACGAACAAATTCTGATGCCGATACTTAAGCACGGTGGCAATGTAGCAGAAGTACCCATAAAGGTTTATCATTACGGTTATCTCAACAAAAATATTAAAGATAAAGACAAGAGAAATAGAAATATGACAATACTAAAGAAAGAGCTTAGAAAAAATCCGGATAATCCTTTTCACAACTTTAATATGGGAACAGAATACATGGCACTAGGTAATTATGAATGTGCATATAATTATTTTAAAAAATCCTACAGTGCTTTAAAAAATGTTAAGACGGGATACACGACTAAACTCATTGTGAGGATGATAATGTGCTTAAATCAATTAAACAAAATTGACGAAGCTTTAAGTTTGTGCAATAAGTCAATAGAGGAGTATCCTAACGTAACTGATATTGTATTTTTAAAAGGTATGCTGCATCATAGGCTTAATCAGCTTCAAGAAGCTATAGGATGTTTTAGAAAATGTATAGACATGGGGGATCCACCGCTTATAGATAGGTTTATAACAGGTGTAGGTGGATTTAAAGCTTACTATGCGATGGGAGAAGTTTATATGGATATGAAAGAATATGACAATGCCATTATAAGCTATATAAATTCGTTAAAATTGAATCCTTTAAATAAAGTCATACTGTACAAACTATCAAATGCTTATTTTAAGAAACATGATGAAAATACCGCGGTAGAAAAGATTATGTCACACTTTGACGGTTCACCTGAAGCATTTGTAATTCTAAGTGATATATTATTTTTAAACGGCAGATATCAGAAATCTCTAAAATGTATTGACATGGCACTAAATTCATTGAAAAATAATATAACATATTATATAAAAGGAAGAACATTGATGTATTTGCACAGATATAATGAAGCAGTTGAGTATTTTGATATGATTGACAGTGGAGAATATTCATGTGATAGTGCTATTGACAATATCATTTGCCGATTATTAACTGGTAAAAACATCAAAAAGCCAATGACAATATTGAAAAAGGATTTTATAGAGGCGTATAGAGTATGTTTTAAATTTGATTTATTGGTTAAAGAAGGTGTACTATCTCCATTAGATGAAAAAGATACTCGTATTTATACAGATATAATCTTTTTAATATTTGAAAAGCTATTTGATATTCAAGAATTTGATTTGTTTGAGAAATCATTGAACATGCTTAATATGGTTAATGAAAAAGATGTATTATTGAAACTTGGCAAACTTTATTTTCGGCATGGCGCATATAAACTTGCGGAAGAGGAATTAACGCGTTCAATGAAACTTTTTGATGAAATCGACGATGAAGGATTTATGATATTAAAAATTTTGTGCAGCCAAAATACTGAGAAGATTGATGCGTGATCTATAAATTCCAGCGAACTAAAATCAAAATTTTCGCTTTGTCTAAGGGGTGGTGCAATGCCGACTATTATTATACAGCCATGGTCAAAGGATACGGCTTTAGAATCAGGATATCCAATAAGTAACAGAGGGAGTGATCCAAAACTTTGGATTGGAAGGTATTATATTGGTTCTTCTGGTAAATCTGTGTACAGAGCTCTGATACAATTTGACCTTGGTATATTACCGCCAGATTCACTTATTGTTGAAGCAATTATGAAGCTTTATATTAATTATACGACAAATGATAGTATACCAGCGTATGTGACACCATTTTTAATTATTGATGAATGGGATGAAAATACCGCCACATGGAATAATGCGCCAAATATTGATGAAACAGTATTTGGATCGACCAAAGCTATAACCAGTGAGGGGTGGTATGGATGGAATATTACGAATATAGCGAAAGGATGGATTAATGGACTTTATGCGAACAATGGAGTAATGCTTAAAACACCGGAAATACAGAATTTAGAGACAAAAAGCTTTTATTCTAAAGATGAAAGCATTAATGTTTCTTTAAGACCAATACTACAACTGACTTATATAACGGGAACGCCGTTTACATTAAATGATAGAAGATTTGTAAAAACAAAATCGTTTTATGTATCACAAGATGAAGAAAGTTATACAGATATAAATGATTGTTCATCGTACAGTAAATTTACGTATTTTGTCTATAATACAAGTGAAAATCCCGTTATAATAAAGCTCTTGATAAGTCCTGGTGATGATGTTTGGATTGAAGACAGTGGAGAAATTGTTTTAGCTCCTGGGAAAACTGCAACATTAGTTCCCTATTTTTTTTCTCAATATACTAAATTGTCTTTTAAAAATAAAGAAATAGGGAAAGCGGCGAATATAACGGTTTGGTTTGAGGCACAAGTTTGATAAAAAAAACAGCAAAAATTAAAAAAATGCATTATAATAATTTATTTGCTTCCAATGACGTATGGGACACAGGCGCTAAGAGAAGCCATATCAGGCTCAAACTACACTTTAATAATAAATGACTTACTTATTTTAGCAGGTTTTGGAATTCTATTTATGCTTTTATCAATTTTATTATCAGAAAAAGTAGGCGATACAAACAAGATCGATGAGAAATTAAGCCTATAACATCTAATAATCACATCTAAATTAAAATTTTTATAGATTTCACACAAAATTCACACAAATATTTAATAATTTTGAAACAATTACTAATTATAATATTAAAAGGGAGCATTACGAGATTACTTTAAAAGTGGCTCGTCATGCTTCTTATTTTATACAGAAGAAATCCTTAGGGAGTATTGTAAAAAGCCATATTTTACTTTAAAATAATGGAGGAATACAAATGAAAATAAGAAAAGCGATAATTCCAGCAGCAGGACTTGGAACTAGGTTTTTGCCTGCAACAAAAGCACAGCCAAAAGAAATGCTTCCAATAGTTGATAAGCCGACTATACAATATATAGTAGAAGAAGCCGTAAACTCTGGCATAGAAGATATACTCATTATAACAGGAAGAAATAAAAGAGCGATAGAGGACCATTTCGATAAATCTGTAGAATTAGAACTAGAATTAAAGAAAAAAGGCAAAGAAAATCTTTTAAACCTCGTTGAAGATATAACAAATATGGTGGATATACATTATATAAGGCAAAAAGAGCCAAAAGGACTTGGTCATGCCATTTATTGTGCACATACATTTGTAGGGAACGAGCCATTTGCAGTTCTTTTAGGGGACGATATAGTTGATGCAGAAGTACCTGTATTGAAGCAGATGATAGAACAGTATGAAAGATACAACTGTTCCATAATCGGCGTACAAGAAGTACCAAAGAGTGAAGTAGACAAATACGGCATAGTAGATGCCAACATGATTGATGACAGGCTGTACAGAGTAAACAACCTAGTGGAAAAGCCAAAAAAAGAAGAAGCACCATCAAACATGGCCATACTTGGAAGGTATATAATATCGCCAAAGATATTTGATATACTAAAAGACTTAAGGCCCGGAGCAGGTGGAGAAATACAGCTTACTGATGCACTTAAAGCGCTATTGGACTATGAAGCAATATACGCATATAATTTTGAAGGAAAGAGGTATGATGTGGGCGATAGAATGGGGTTTTTAAAAGCAACTATTGAATATGCTTTAAAAAGAGATAATCTAAAAGATGATCTTCTTAAATATCTAAATGAAATTGTAAAAGCTGCCGATAAAAACGATATAGAAGTTGCAGCATACAGTGAAAATAATAAACAGAAATAGGAGGAACAAAATGGAAGAAGAAATATCATTAAGAGAGTTATTGGAAATCATATGGAAAGGACGAAAGCTGATTGTGTCAATTACCATTATATCTGTATTAATAGCCGGTATATTGAGTTTTTTTGTAATTAAACCAACATATGAAGCATCAACAACATTAAGCGTTTCAGACGTTACACCACAGACAGGGTTTTTTGGTTCTAATACAACTGTAGTTTTACCTAATCAAAATACCAATGATGGGTCTATGATAGAAAGCGACACTGCCGATAAAGATCTGTCGTACTTATTGTCATCTATATTGAAGTATCAAGACATGACTGTAAATACATATAAAGAAGAAGTAACGAATCCTCAAGTATTACTGGATACAATAAAACAATTAAAGTTAGATACGAAAAAATACACACTTGACAACTTTAAAAACGAAATTGATGTACAGGCCATAGACAATACCAATTTAATAACAATCAAAGTTAAAGAAAGCGATCCTGAATTGGCTGCTAAGATAGCGGATACCATAGCATCCAATTTTAAATCTTATATCATATCAAAAAACAATAGACAAACAGATAAGCTTATAAGTACAATAGAAAATCTCATAAATTTGCATAACACAAAGATAGAGTCAGCGACAAATGAATTAAATGGGACAGACCCAGCAGACAAAATAAAATATGAACAAAATCAAACAAAACTAAATTTATTGAAGAATACAAGAGATATAATGATGGAGAAATACAATATGCTTCAACTTGTAAAAGCATCAAATTTAGGAGAACAAGGCATACTAGTAACATCAAAGGCTATCGTTCCAGATAAGCCGGTATCACCAAAAAAACTATTAAATATAGTAATTGCCTTTATACTTGGCCTAATGTTAAGCGTATTTATCGTATTTTTTATGGAATACTGGAAAAATACAAGTCCTGAAGCAAGAAGTGTTAAAGATCTAAAAAATGATAATATGATTATCAGTTAAGATAAAGAGTCTATGCTGTGACGCCGATTTGGTAAAACCTCTTGTATAAATTAAATAATAATGTTAAAATAGATAGTAATTGAATAAGACAGTTCGAAACCATCCTGTCTATAAACAAAACTATGGAAATCGCAAAGTAGTATTTGCATAGAGGAGCACAGGTTGTGCTCTTTTTTTTGTAAATTTCTGCTTTTATATTTTGTTTTGTTTATGGATGGATGTGAGAATGTATAAAGTTTAAGGAGGCTTTTCAATGAAAGACGAGATTTTGAAAAAGCAGTATACATTAACACAAAAATTAACCATTTCCGGTGTTGTAATTGCAATGTACATAGTTATAATGTACTTAACACAGAATTTTGCATTTGGGCAGTATCAGGTAAGAATAGCAACGTCAATTTATGCATTGACAGCTATTTTCCCATTTTTAATACTTCCAATGGGTTTAAGCAACATGCTAAGCAATATTTTGATGGGAAGCTTAGGCCTTCCTGATATGATTGGAGGGTTTTTTGTAGGTATTTTGACATCGTATGCGGTTTATATGATCAAGAAAAATAATTTAAATGACTGGCTTATTTCAATTCCTATAATATTATTTCCCGGTTTAATCGTACCGATTTGGCTTTCGTTTTTGCTCAAAATTCCGTATTATTTGCTGGCTATAAGTGTTACAGTAGGGCAGATCATTCCCGGAATAGTTGGCGTCGTCTTAGTAAAACAGCTAAGAAATAGAATTTGAAGATGGAGTGTGGATTATTATGTCTGAGAGAGATAAAAAAGAGTTGGATGAATTGTCGCTGCTAGGTAAAAAAGATACTAAGTATATTTTCGATTACGATCCGTCTCTGCTTGAGACATTTCCAAATAAGCATCAAGAAAATGATTATTTCGTTAAGTTTAATTGTCCGGAATTTACAAGCCTTTGCCCTAAAACGGGGCAGCCGGATTTTGCAACTATATATATTTCATATGTACCTGATAAATTAATGGTTGAAAGCAAATCTTTAAAGCTATATTTATTTAGCTTTAGAAATCATGGCGATTTTCACGAGGATTGTGTCAACATAATAATGAAGGATTTGATTAAGCTTTTAGATCCAAAATATATTGAAGTTTGGGGAAAGTTTACGCCTAGAGGTGGAATATCTATTGATCCGTACTGCAATTACGGAAGACCAGGTACGAAGTGGGCTGACGTAGCGGAGAAAAGGCTTTTTTATCATGACATGTACCCGGAAAAGGTGGATAATAGGTAATTTCATTTTTATGATATAATTAAAGTATTAGTAGACATTCGAAAGGGATGAGCTGCAGATGAAAATCGGAGTTATTAGCGATACCCACGGTGATTATGCATCATGGGAAAGAGCGTTTAATTATTTAAACGATGCTGATTTAATATTGCACGCAGGTGATGTACTATATCACGGACCTAGGAATGAAATTCCGTCAGGATATAATCCTAAAAAACTTATTGTAGCTTTAAATGATTGTAGCATACCTATTTTAATATCCAGAGGCAACTGCGATGCTTTCGTTGATCAAATGGTATTAAATATTCCTATTCAATCGCCATATGTGTTTGCAGTAGTAGAAAACAAAAGGTTTTTAGTTCAGCATGGAGATCAGATTACTGAAAGCGGAATACAAGATTTAATTTCCAGATACAAATTAGATTATTTAATAACTGGACATACTCATGTACCTGTATTGAGGAAATTAGATAATTGTATAATTATAAATCCAGGTTCAACATCTTTAAGCAAAAGAGATGATAAAATAAACTCGATAGGTATAATTGAAGATAATGATGTCTACATCATAGATTTAGAAACAGGTGACAAAATATTTGAGATTAAAAAATAAAACCACCATTTTGGGTGGTTTTATCAATTACTATACGACTTTTACGATTTTTTCGTATCCGTTGCGCTTTAATCTTGGGTACAATGTCTTGCTTTCATCAAAGTATCCGAGAGAAATCAGTAGCACCACAACTTTATCTTCTGGTATGCCAAAAGCTTCTTTTAGTTTATCCTCTTCGAAGCCGATCATTGCATGTGAATCAACGCCGTAGTATTTTGCAGCGTACATTATCGACATACATAGAAATGATGTATTTCTTACTGCAAAATTATTTGCTTTTAAATCTGTATTGTACAGAACATTTTTTGCAAAATCGATGCTTCCTTGTATTTTGTCATCAGGCATTCCTACATCTTTCATATACCACCACGCAGGATTATCTTCTTTATAACCGTTTTTATCTCCTACCATAATTAGAGTGACAGGTGCATCGAGAATTTTCGGCTGCTTTAAAGCGACATCATAAAGCTTCTCCTTTGCTTCTTTTGACTTCACAGCGATTATTTCCCACGGTTGAAGGTTAAATGCTGATGGTGTTAGCACTGCTAAGTCGATTATTTTTTCCAATGTTTCCTCATCAAGATCCTTATTTTTGTCAAAAAAGTTGACAGAACGCCTTTCTTCAAATATTTCTTTTAAATCTTTCATATATGTTTCCTCCTAATTTCGTGATTGGCTCATATAAATTATAACATTGGTACATCTTAAAACAAAGAAATTCGATAGGCATACTATGTGAATTTAGATTAATTTCAAAAAAGTTGTATAATAGAGGTGGACAAAACATTTATTTTGGAGGTCTTTTAAATGGATTGGAATGAGATAAGGGAAAAAGCAAGGCAAAACATGAAGGGTTACTGCAGAGGGTGCAAAAGGTGCGATGGTGTCGCATGTGCTGGTGAGGTCCCCGGTATGGGCGGTACAGGCACAGGAAACAGCTTTATCGAGAATATCAAGGCTCTCGACAGATGGAAAGTAAAATTAAAAACACTTCATGACGTTTTAAAACCTGATATAAGCACGTCTTTTTTAGGATATAAAGTTAAAATGCCTATTTTCGCAGCTCCAATGACGGGACTCAAGGGAAATGCCGGTGGATACTTGTCAGAGAGGGATTATGATACGATGGCGGCTGAGGCCTGCAAGAATGTAGGAACGATATTTATGTCAGGAGATGCAAATGATAAAGATATGTACCCTGCAGGCATTGATGCTATAAAAACAACAAGCGTCTTAGGAATACCATTTTCTAAACCAAGGACAGTTGATGAAATAATTGAAAAGGCAAGGATTGCAAAAGAGGCGGGGGCAATAGCATTTGGCGTCGATGTAGATGGTGCAGGGCTTATTATGATGATAAGAAGCGGGCAATTTGTAGGGCCAAAATCAAGAAAAGAGATAGAGGAAATAGTCAAAAATATTGAGCTTCCTTTGATTTTAAAGGGAATCATGACGCCGGAAGAGGCCGAGATTGCTGCGGAATCAGGCGCTAAAGCAATAGTTGTATCAAACCATGGTGGACGTGTGCTGGATTTTACGGAAGGTACTGCTGATGTACTTCCAGATATAGCAAAAGCTGTTGGTGGCAAAATCGAAATACTGGTAGATGGCGGTGTAAGGACTGGAATAGATGTCCTAAAGATGTTATCATTAGGGGCAAAAGCTGTCTTAATAGGCAGACCAATTATGATTGCTGCACATGGCGGCGGAAGAGAAGCAATTGAATTTTACTTTAAAAAAGTTTCTGATGAATTGTACCAAGCAATGATTCTTACAGGATGTAAAGATTTGAAAAATGTACCCGAGCTTTACAAAGCTAGTTGAATTTATTGAAAGTTGGCGGCGCAGTAGCCGCTTTTTTGTGTAAAAAGTTTCAATTCTTATAAAACAAATTTTCCGATTGTTATTCACTTTGATGATTCAATTTGATAAAATATCTTTATATATATAAATATATTGAATATGTTCAAAGGGGGACATTGAAGTGAAAAATGTTGTTATTTATGATTCAACATTAAGAGATGGTGCGCAATCACAGGGGATTTCATTTACAGTGGCAGACAAGATAAAGATAGTGGAGCTTTTAGACGAGTTTGGAATAGACTATATCGAAGCTGGAAATCCCGGTTCAAATCCAAAGGACATGGAGTTTTTTGAAATTATAAAGAGTAAAAAGTTAAAAAATGCAAAAGTGATCGCATTTGGCAGTACTAGAAGGGCTAACATACCTGTTGAAATTGACAACAATGTAAATTCGCTTTTACACGCCGGAACAGATCATGTTGCAGTATTCGGCAAGTCGTGGGATTTTCATGTAAGTGAAATATTAAGGACGACGCTTGATGAAAATCTCAATATGATATTTGATACAATAAAATATTTAAAAAATCATGGAAAAGAAGTTGTGTTCGATGCCGAACATTTTTTTGATGGTTTTTTAGAGAATCCAGAATATGCATTGAAAACCCTTGAAGTTGCATACGATGCAGGTGCGGATAGTATTTGCTTGTGTGATACAAAAGGCGGGATGTTTCCGCTGGACATTTTTAATATAACGAAAAAGGTAGTTGAAAAATTTAATTGTGAAATTGGTATACACACACATAATGACAATGGCATGGCTGTTGCAAATGCTATAATGGCAGTTGAAGCAGGTGCAACACAAATTCAAGGTACAATAAACGGATATGGTGAAAGATGCGGAAATGCAAATCTCTGTACAATAATACCAAACTTGCAGTTTAAAAAAGGGATAAAGTGTGTTGAAGATGAAAAAATGAAAGAAATAACGATACTTTCCAGAAGAGTAAGCGAAATAGCAAATGCCGCACCGGATGAAAGGGCTCCATACGTTGGTAGAAGCGCATTTGCCCACAAAGCAGGTATGCATTCCGATGCTGTATGCAAAAATACTAGATCGTATGAGATAATCGATCCTGAAATGGTAGGCAATGAAAGAGTACTTTTACTATCAGAAGTTGCCGGCAGAAGTGCTATAATAGGGATAATAAATGAAGTTGATCCTACTATAAACCGCGAATCTGAAAAAACAAAACGAATACTAGAGAAGCTTAAAGAAATGGAATTTAAAGGATATAAATACGAAGGTGCTGAGGGGTCTTTGAAACTTCTGATACAGAAAGTGCTTGGTATGTACAAACCATCATTTAAGCTTATAGAATTTAAAGTCATTGTAAATGAACCGTCTGTTGATGATGTAAATTCATCAGCTCTTATAAAAATAGAAGTGGATGGACAGGAGGAAATTACTGCCGCAGAAGGTGATGGACCTGTAAATGCTCTTGACAACGCAGTTAGAAAGGCGTTGGAGAGATTTTATCCTGAAGTAAAAGAGATGAAGCTTACTGACTATAAAGTAAGGGTGTTAGACTCCAACTCAGCTACAGCAGCAAAAGTAAGAGTAATAATAGAATCATCAGATGGAAATGAAGTGTGGAGCACAATTGGCGTATCTACAGATATAATCGATGCCAGTTGGATAGCGCTTGTGGATTCAATAGAGTACAAACTAAATAAAATATAACGTAAGACTCTACCTAAGTTTTTTAGGTGGAGTTTTTAACTTGAGAAGTTGATAAACGTTGTATTAAAATAGATATGTAATCTGATTTGTTAGGGGCTGATATGTTGAAGGAGATATTTTATGTACCGTTTTACAGTAAGACCCGGGATATGCTTATTATGAAGTCAATAGATGTAATCAAAAGTGGAAAAAGAGTTGTGTATGTGCTACCTTCCCGTGAGGCTATGTTTGATGTAAGAGATAAATTTATTACATACAATGGTGGCATAACTGATACGGATATATTTGGATTTGAAGACTTGGAAAAGCAGATATGCGGCGACTTTATAAAAGATTATACTTTAATCTCATCTTATGAAATACGGGAGATTTTAAGAAACATTTTGCATAAGATTTGTGACAATTCATATTATGAGAAAGTAAAAGGTAAGGCTGGATTTGTAAAGTCTGTTTTAAGCTTCATAAAAGTGATTAAAAGGAAAATGATAAATCCTAATGAGCTTAAAAGTATTGCAGATTCTATTGATAGACCTACGTTTAAGGATAAGTTAAAGAATTTAGCTTATTTTTATGAATCCTATGAAGAATATAAGATTAAGAGAAAATTGATAGATGTAGATGATATATCAATTAAAGCTGTTGAATTGTTTCAAAATACCAATTACTTTAATAATGTTGGGCTTATTATTGTAGATGGATTTATAAATATAGACTATGTAAATATGAAATTGATAGGTGAAATGGCTAAGAGCAATAGATATGATATTTACATAAACATTCCGTTTAAAAATGAATTCAACGAAAGCTTTATCAGGAATGGCATTATAAAAGATCTCTGCGAATTAGGGTTTAATGTAAATAATGATATTTATGAGATGATAGAGGTTAATCACGATGTAAAAAAAGTCGCAACATACATTTATTCCGGTGAAACAGTTTTAAATGGAGAAGACTTATCAATAAAGATAATGAACAGTCCCTCAATTGAGCATGAAGTAAGAGAAACCGCAAGGCTCATAAAGAGAAAGATAGTCTTTGATAAAATAAATCCCGATAGAATTGCCGTATTTATAAAAAATATAGATGATTACAGGACGCAAATTATAGATATATTTGATGAAATGAATATACCTGTTAAAATAAATAGAGGAATAAAACTGTCTACTATGCCCATAACAAATGATATTTATAATTTAATTTCATATAAATTAAACCACGATTATGAAAGTTTTGTTAATATAATGACGTCAAAGTTTTTAGTTCCTTATGAAATAAGCAAGAGAAGCCGTGAAATTATTGATCTATTAAGTGGAATTGATAGAGATAAAGATAATTTTGAAGATGAATTTGTGACCGCTATGAAAGATGATAAAAGTTTAAATGCCACATTTGAATTCTTGAAGAGGTATGTAGATGTATTTATAAATTTTAGAGAAGTGCCATATAAGGACACAAAAGAATTTGTTGAAAGCGTGTTGAAAGTCATCGATTTATTAGAAATTGATTTTAATATAAAAGCATTATTTGATATGGGAATAATTAGAAGCAGCGATTTTATAAGTAATGTAAAGGCATTGGAAACAATTAAGCAGATTTTAAATAAGGAATTGGAAATAAAAAAGCAATATGGAGAACCGTCAATCGATGACATAGAGAATTTTCAAAATGATATATTGGATATGTTGTCAAATTTTGATGTAAGCATCAGAAATTTAGATTTTGAGGGAGTCAGGATAATAAGCCCTGATTTAGCCAGAGGCCAGATGTACGATGTGGTATTCATCCTAGGTGTAAATGAAGGTGTACTTCCAAGCACGAAATCAATTAATCCCATATTCGACCTTTCAGATGAAGAATATTTAGAAAAGCATGGAATCTACATGTTAAGCCGCAAATGGGAGTTCGAGCGAGAAAAGGTACGTTTCAATGCATGCATAGCTTCGGCATTGAAAGAAGTGTATGTTTCATATCGCACTACTGATGAAGATGGATGCAATATGATAAAGTCGCCGTTTATAGATGATTTACAAAATCTTTTTGATGAAAAATCAAAGGAGAGGTTAATTGCTCCTATCGTATACATGAAGGACAGATTTGCTTTTGAATGCGATGCAGCAAGTAAAGATGAAGCATTATTGTTTATGATTGATTCTAAATGGAATAAAAGGCAAGGCGATGCTAACACAATATATTCCAATATCTTGGAGAATGACTTATATTTAACGAAATCTTATTCCTACATAAATTTTTCTGCGTCGATCGAAAAGAAAAGAAGGGCAAATTGCGAAGTTGACAATCACATGGGCATTATATCGAAAGATGCTAATTTAAAAGAACTTAGCGATATTCATTTAAGTGCTTCTAGTTTAAACAGCTATGTTGTGTGCCCATTTAAGTTTTTTATTGAAACATTGTTGAATTTGCACGTGTCAGATGAATTCATCGAGTCAAAGAAAAGCATTGGTTCACTTTACCATGAGGTATTGATGAAATACTACAAGGATAATTTGGATCTTTATGATGTCAATGAAGATAGGCTTGGAGAAATAATTGATGAATCTTTTGAGAAAATAACTGGCATCGAAAATGATATTATCTTTGATAAGATAAAGCAGGAGTTCTATAACGTTGTTTTTCAGCTAGTCAAAGATGATATATCAAACAGATTATATTATTACAATAAGACGGGTGCGGAGCTTATACCATCAATATTTGAAAAGAAATTTGAAATGAAGGATCACTACGGTGGAAATATTTTTCATGGCAAGATAGATAGAATTGATTTAGAGCGAAATATAGATGGAAAATTTACAGGTAAGTATGTGATTTATGACTATAAATCAGGTGGCATAGATGGAATAAGGCAGTGCATCGAAGGATTGGATTTTCAATTGCCTACATACTATATGGCAGTTGAAAATATTCTCAAAGAGGAATTTAACATAGAATATCCAAAATGTTTGGGGCTTTTGTACTATAGCATAGAAAAGGTTAAAAGAAATGGAATAGTATTAGCTTTGTACAAGAAAGATCTTTTTAAAGGAAATTCTGGACCGAGAGATGTAGTTGGGGAAAATAATTTCAATGTAATCATAGACTGGATTGAGAAAAAGGGAATAGAAAATATAGATAAAATTAAGACTGGTATTTTTAACTTGCCAGATGAATGTCCTTTTGAAAATTCATCGTTTAATTGTGCATATAAGTCAATATGCAGGTATGACAAGTATGCAATGGAAAGAGGCGAGAATAGCGTTGTATAAATTACCGACAGACGATTTAAGCGAAGAACAATTAAAAGCACTCGATATAAGTAAAAATATAGCATTAAAAGCTGGTGCAGGCTCGGGTAAGACGAGAGTTTTAACGAAAAGATATATAAAACTTCTCAATGATATTCCCGAAATTAAAATTGATAATATTGTAGCGATAACTTTTACTCGCAAAGCAGCGTCAGAAATGAAAGACAGGATTAGAAAAGAAATTGAAGTTATGTGTAAAGTTGATTCGGAAAAAGAGAAGTGGATGGAGTTTAGAAACTCACTATCATTTGCAAATATAGATACAATCCACGGGTTCTGCGAAAAGATCATAAGGGATAATTTTGCAGATGCAGGAGTTGACCCGCTGTTTACGATTATAGATGAAGCGGAGTCTAATACAGCAGTTCATAATATAGTAAGATGGATAGTCGATGAGGCGTTAAATGACCCTGTAAACAAGGACTTATTAAAAATTATGTTTAAAAAATATCCTTCGAAAATCGTTGTGAATGGAAAATTTGAAGCTGAACTTATTAGTTTGATGAACCGCATAAAAGAAACTGGACTGAGAATTGACGATGTAAAATTATACGAAGGAGAAGAATATGATGAATCAACAAAAGCTATGGAATTGCTGACAGTAAGAATTATAAAAAAGATTGACGAGGAGTATGATAGATTTAAGAAGGAGAGAAATTTGCTTGATTTTAATGACTTGGAAATTGCCGCTTTGAAGCTGCTTTCTGATGATAGCAAAAGAGATAGCTATTTTGAAAGGTATAAATATATACTTGTTGATGAATTTCAGGATATAAATCAAATTCAAAAGAGGATTATTTTGAAGCTTGCAGAAAAAAATGGAGTAATTCCAGAAGGAAGGCTGTTTATTGTTGGAGACTATAAGCAGTCAATATACGGATTTAGAGGGACAGACTACAGGATATTTGAAGAGTTTTGTGAGAAGATAAAAAAAGAAGGTGATGTGTTAAACTTAAGCAATTGTTATAGAAGCACAAAAAACATCATCTGTACGGTAAACTCTGTATTTAAGAATCTGCTTGAACCATACGAAGAGTTGAAATATCTAAATGATACGGAAGAAGGGCCGAAAGTTGAACTTATAACGTACAACAAGCAAAATATAGCAGATCCAAGAAATGAAAGATTTCAAAGTATTAAGAAGCTTTTGAAGGATGACAGCAAAAGTGAAGAGTTACACGAATCTCTAATGAAAGATATTAAAAAATCAGAATCAAAGAGAGACTTTCAAGGAAGTATAATTGCGTCAAGAATTTTGAAGCTTTTGGATGAAGGCTATAAGTACGAAGATATAGCAATTCTCTTAAGGAGTAGAACTGGACTTGAAAGTGTAGAAAATGCATTGCTAAAGTATGGCATACCATACTGTGTAATAGGTGGAATTGGATTTTGGGACAAAAGCGAGATTATCGATATAATTTCCCTTTACAAGCTTGTATTTGACATGTCAGATAAAATTGCACTGCTGGTAGTTTTAAGGTCGCCTATTTTCGGTTTTAGCGATGATGATGTATACAATCTTATGAGTATATATAATGATGAGGGCTTAAGCAACATATTAGAGGCATTAGAAAAGCTTACTTGTATCAATAGAAGCAATGAATGGATCATAGTAAGGGCTTACAACATATTAAAGGAGATATCTAATTTAAATGGAATTTATGGAGCATACGAGATATTTGAAAAGATTTTAGACTTAGTTGACTATAAAAAACTTTTAATATCATTGCCAAATGGGTATCAAAAATATAGGAACATAGAAAAGCTGGAGAAAATAATAAAAGATTTTACGGATAAAGATATATTCAATGCAAGAGATTTGGTAGAATATTTAAGCTCATTTAAAGAGTTTTCAGGATTGGATTCTGAAGCATTTTTGGACACAGAAGAAAGTGATGCAGTCAAAATCTTAACAATACATGCATCAAAAGGGCTTGAATTTGAAGCTGTAATTATCCCAGATATGGATAAAGCTACGGATGGTGTTTCTATAAGGCACAATCATTTATTTATGCTAAGTGAAGACGGGTACATGTATGGCATAGGTGTTAACGAAGAAGGTGAACTTGATAAAGAGGCAAATAGTAGGTATAAATCTGCATATGATGAATATTTAGAAAGAGAAAATCAAGAGAGCAGAAGGCTTTTCTATGTTGCGTCTACAAGAGCAAAAAGGTTTCTTGCTTTTATTGGTCAAGAAAAAAATAAAACAAGTGAGTTACAAAATGAAACAGCGTTGAATTCATTTATGAAACAGCTGTTTTATGCGATGGACATTGATGATATTGACATTGCAGTGCTTAATGGAAATGATTTATTAATGTATGACAGGAATATTAAAATATGTAAATCATATGACAAGTCGGAAATAGGCAAACTTAAAAATGATAATCTAATTGCTGAAATACCGTTAAAACCACAGGGAAACATAAGTATAACGGCGTATATTGATTATTTAAGCTGTCCTAAGTTGTACTATTATAAATATATAGCAGCATTAAATGATGAATATATTGAAGAACAACTGAAAAATGATGATTTTTACGAGTATGATGCTTTAGATATAGATGCTTTAGAACGAGGGACGATTGTTCATAGAATACTTGAAAATATCAGCATACTTGATAGTAATGCATCTAGTCCAAAGAATGGTATTGATGGTATCGATGTGGATAATGGCATCAAGAAGTACATTGACAATTACTTTAAAATCATAAAGGAACATAGAAAAGTGTTAAAGGGGAAATTATTGAAAAGTTTAAATGAGTATCGATTTAGAGTTCTGTTAGATGAAAATTTGAATTTAAATGGCGTAATCGATAGAATTGATATATATGAGAATGATGGAGAAATCGAAGCATATATATTTGACTATAAAACGAATAAGATAAATAATGATGATGAAATAGAAGAAGTTGTAAATCATTATAAGCCGCAAATACATGCTTATTCATATGCATTAAACAAGTTAAAATCAATAAGCGGTTACACTCCAAGCTTAAAAGGAGCTTTTTTGTACCTTTTGGATGTGGGCAAATATATTGAAGTAGATATTTCTGACTTTTATGTATCTGATACTATGAAAAAAATTATTAATGATGCACCATATTTACTGGGAATCAAGAATTTTACGGTTTACAGCGGAACGAAAAATATGTACTGTAGTTTATGTAAATACAATAAAATTTGCTAATAGTATTGGCTTTTTATTTACAATGTGTAATAATATGGTTAAGTATTAATTTTAGGGGGTGGGTACATGACAGACCCAAGGTTAAAAAAACTTGCAAATTTATTAGTAAATTATTCAACTAAAGTAAAAAAAGGCGATTTTGTTTTAGTTCAGGCTGGTGACATAGCAATACCGTGGATAAATGAAGTTGTTAGGGAGGCAGTGAAGGCAGGCGCACACGTTGAGACGCTAGTTGACATTCCTGATGTTTCAGAGATTATTTTAAAAAATTCTACAGAAGAGCAACTTCTCATGGAAAAGTATATACAAAGGGTAGCTCTTGAAAAAGCAGATGTATGGCTTACTGCTTGGGCTAACAAAAACACAAAAGCAAATTCAAATGTAGATCCATTAAAGCTGCAGCTAGCAGCCAAAGGTGCATCGTCATGGAGAAAGGTTTACTCAGAAAGGATGGGTAATGGTTCTTTAAGGTGGTGTGGAACACAGTATCCCACTCAGGCAGATGCTCAGGAAGCCGAAATGAGTTTGAGCGAATACGAAGATTTTGTTTATGGGGCGGGTCTACTTGATAGCTATGACCCAATTTATATGTGGCAGAAAATACACGATGAGCAGGATGTATGGATAAGTTACTTAAATAAAAAAACAGAATTGCACATCGTATCGGAGGGAACCGACATCTACGTTAATATTTCAGGTAGAAAGTGGATAAACTGCAGCGGTACTGAAAATTTTCCTGATGGTGAGATTTTTACATCGCCTGTGGAAAATAAAATAAATGGACACATCACGTTTAGTTTTCCAGGAATATACATGGGAAAGAGCATAGAGGGAATTTACCTTGAAGTAGAAAATGGCCTTGTTGTGAAAGCTACTGCAGAAAAAGGTGAGGATTTATTACACGCATTGATGGATACAGATGATGGTGCTAAGTATTTTGGAGAAGTAGCCATAGGCACAAATTATGGAATACAGAAATTTACTAGAAACATGCTTTTCGATGAGAAAATAGGTGGTACAGTCCATATGGCATTGGGAGATTCGATGCCGGAAGCAGGAGGGAAAAATCGCTCTGCTATTCATTGGGATATGCTTTGCGATATGAGGCAAGGTGGAGAAATATACGCAGATGGTGAGCTTTTCTATAAAGATGGTCAATTTATTAAAAGTGTTTTATAAATTCAAAAAAAGGCGTTGGCAAATGAACCAACGCTTTTTTGATTTTATATTGTAGGCTCTTGCTTATCAAGGACAAATACACCGGGTACTAAAAGTAATATTATGATAATTATTAATATTATCCAAACCCAAAAATCGTCATCTCTTGGCCTTTTCTTGCAGTCAGTTCCAGCCATTATACTCCCCCTCCTTTTTTATAATTGATGGGAACAGCTACAGTAATATAGTATGATAAAAAAGTATTTTTGTTACGGGCGATATTGATGAAAGGAAGAAAATATTCCATGTTTCTGTAATCAGTGGTATAATATTTCTGTTATATATTAAGTTTTTTTGTCGAATTTACGATATAAAGAATAGCTGTTTCATTAACTAATGCGAAGGAGGTCAATAATGCTAAAACGATGCTTCTGTGGGGGAGATGTAGAGATAGAACTTGCAGATTATGAGTTAATAAAGGGGAAAAAGGTTATAGTTTACAAAGATGTTCCAACATATGTTTGCCAGAAATGTGGTGCCAAATATTATGACACAGAAGTATTGGATAAGATATTAAAAGATGAAAAAAATAAGGGAACATATAAATTAAGTAGAGTATGGTAAAAATTGTTATTGGTGTGGGCAGATGAAGATTATCGCAAGTAAAGAAGACGAAAATTTGCCTCTTAAAGAGATATTAATAAATAGAGGCTTTTCGTCGACTCTCATAAGAAAATATAAACATAGTGGTAGAATTTTAGTAAACAATGAAATATCAATAGTAAACAGAATAATTAAAAAAGGAGATATCATCGAGCTTTATTTAGATGATGATAATGTGTCAGTTAAGCCGGAAAAAATGGATTTACATATATGCTATGAGGATGATGACATTTTGGTTGTCAATAAAGATGCCGGTGTCGTTGTCCACCCTACAGCCGGGCATCCTGATGGTACATTGGCAAATGGCGTTGCTTGGTATTACGAAAAAAACAACATTAATGCACCAATAAGGCCTGTCAATAGGCTTGACAGAGATACATCCGGTTTAATCATTTTTGCCAAAAATCCCTTTATGCAAAATTATCTTCAGATTGTTTGCCCTATGAAAAAATTTTACATTGCTATAGTTCGAGGGGATTTAGAAGACAGAGGAACGATAGATTTGCCTATAAAAAGAAAACCAGGCAGCACCATTGAACGAATGGTAGATGATGATGGAGATAAGGCAGTGACAGATTTTTATGTGCTTAAGAGAGGCGAAAAGTTAAGCCTTGTAAAGTTAGAATTAAAAACAGGCAGAACACATCAAATAAGGGTTCACTTAAGCCATATAGGACATCCTATAATTGGTGATACGCTATATGGCTCGGATACTTCTTATATAAAGAGGCAGGCACTTCATGCTTATAGAATCACATTTAGACAGCCTTTTATTGGAAAGTGCATCTCAATTTATTCACCTATTCCGGATGATATGAAGATGGTATTAAAAGATGCCTTCTAAATCAAAATCGGGAATGAAGCTTTCTGATGCACTTTCATCATCCTGAACAAATCCGTTTTCCAGACCTATTTCAAAGAAGTATTCTATCGCTTCTTTATATTCTTTATTGCTTATTCTTCTATTTAACTCTTGGTATTTATTTGCGTTGTAAAATGGTGTATATTGTCCCATAAGGCTTACATATATTTCTTTAGGGAGATTATCACGTATCCATTTTAAAATTTCTTTTGTCTCATCTAATTTCCCCGGCAATATTAGATGACGTATAATCATTCCCTTTTTCATTATGCCGTCATTATCAAAGACAGGGTTACCTACCTGACGATACATTTCTAAAATCGCCTTTGTAGCGTACTCAAAATAATGTGGTGCTTTAGAGTATTTTATGGCTGTCTCATCACTGTAATATTTTAGATCAGGCAAGTATATATCTATGAGGCCATCTAAAGTCTTTAAAGATTCTACATTTTCGTATGCATTTGAGTTGTAAACAATAGGTATGCTAAGCCCATTATTTCTAGCTATGATTATAGCTTCTTTTATTTTTGGAATAAATATTGTAGGTGATACAAGATTGATATTGTGAGCACCTGATTTTTCTAAATTCATAAAAATATCTGCAAGCTTTTCTGATGAAACACTTACTCCAAAATTTCCTTGGCTGATTTTGTAATTTTGGCAGAAAACGCATTTTAAATTGCAACCTGTGAAAAATACTGTTCCAGACCCTCTAGTGCCGCTTATGCAAGGCTCTTCCCACTCATGAAGATATGCTTTTGCTACTTTTATTTCACTTAACATACCGCAGAAGCCTATTTTTGTACTGCGATCAACATTGCAATTTCTTGGACATATATTGCATATTTGTGATACCATTTAAAACACCTCATAAGTATTTTATCATACTAATCAGCATATAAGTAATATTTATTTATTGAATTATCTATATTTGTACTTTACCTCACTTTCATTAGATTTTTAGAAGGAATTTATCGGCCGATTTACTACCCTTCTATATAGAAAAGAGTATTTTATTTTTAAAATACAACCTTTGCTAAAGTATTTTTAAAATTTAATTTTACTTAATCATTTTTAATGTTTATGTAATATTTGACAAATTGATTAGATGTATAATAGTGCTAGAAATTACAAGGGGGAATGATCACATGAAAAGATTTTTGGCTGGTCTATTAATTTTAGCTTTATTTTTAACTGGATGTGGAATTGCTGCAAAACAAAGCAATACAATTAGTCAAAATACAATATCTAATAGTTCTTTAAAAACAAATGTATCTGATATCAGGTGGAAATGGTCTTTTAAAAATGACCAAAATACATTAGAGAATTTGCAGATTTTCAAATCATTGGATGGAGGTAATTCATGGACTCAAATAAATTTACCTATAGACATTTTATCAAAAGATGTATATAGTAACGTTTATGTAGAAAATGTTGTCCCATATTTTTTAGACTCTGACAATGTTTGGATTTCATGGATAAATAATAATGATGAGTCATTGTATATTCTTAAAACAACAGATGGAGGCAAAACGTGGAACAAACTAAGTTATAAACTCCCGCAGTTATCACAAAGCATTTCGAAAATCCAATTTGTAACACCAAATACAGGTTGGCTTTTGGCTGTATCTGATGGCGCAGCGGAACAGCAAATAAAATATTTATTTAGAACAAATGACGGCGGAAAGACATGGGAAAAAATTAATGTTACTTCATCAGATTCTTATTCAGGTTTACCACTTGTAGGAACATCAACTGATATGATATTTTATGGCGTAGATAATGGATGGGTAGGTGTATCAAATCCGATATCAGCGGATGTAATCTTGTACAAAACGATGGATGGAGGCAATACGTGGAGTAAAGTTTCAGTTCCTACACCACAAGGCTACGAAAAGTATTGTATCGTGTCGGCTTCAGTACCTGTATTTAAAGACGATAAAAATGGAACATTAAATGTCGATTTTTATAGAACAAACAATGGTAAACCTGAAAATCACACTGTGACTTATGTAACAAATGACGGAGGAAACACTTGGTCAACAAATGTATACGCGTATGATGAAAATAAACATATATTTGTAAAATTAAATTAGCTTTTACATCCGGCACAATAGGTAAAGGTGGAGTATATTTGTACGATGCTGAAAATAATGTTTATAAAAATTTTCATGTTCCTTATATTAATGTTGCGAAAATTTTTTGGAATAGCGATGGTGATCGCATTGCTTTTATAGGCGAAAAGAATAGTGATTTTGAACTATGTACTATTGATTTAAAAAATGGCAAATATTCAGTTGTTAATAAATTAAATCCCGAAGCTATAAAATCATTTAATGAGAAATCTATTATATGGAAGTAAAGGCAGGTTGCCCTGCTTGTTGCAATTATAGACTATTATTTACGTATAAAACACCTAATCCTTCTATAGATATGCTTTTTATTTTTGCAATTAATGCTTGTTGATTATTATTTGATAGTCTTATACATCCATATGTTGGCCTCAAAGGATACCATATATCATTTGCATTTGCATCTGGATCTCCACCATGAATAAGAAAACCACTTCTACCATTATTAGCAGCTAACAGAGCATTACCACCAACTGGATCTAATTCTATTACAGGATTAGGTCCATAAGAGCTTAATGGGGAAAGTATTGATCCAATTGATGTATAGTATGTCCCTGTAGGTGTATCTGCATCAATTAGCATCCAATTTGTATGATCATAATTATTGTTTGCATCACTTGTGCCTCTACCTAAACATTCTACAGGGCCAAAAACTATAAACCCATTAGAATCTCTCAAAGTCAAATTGCCTTTATAGTCTCTGCTTGTATAAAAATTAGCATATATTGTATAATCTCTTGGAATTGACATAAATATCTCCTTCCTTTTTTATTTTTTCAGAAGGATTTTATCGGCCGATTTACCCTTCTATTTAGAAAAGAGTATTTTATTTTTAAAATACAACCTTTGCCATTTAAAATTTAATTTTTTCTTAATCATTTTTAATATTTATGTAATATTTTACAGTTCAATTAGATGTATAATAATGTTAAAAAGTTTTAGAGGGATGTGAGAATATGAAAAAACTTTTTATCGCTTTATTGATTTTGACATTGTTCTTAAGTGGGTGTGGAAGCGAAACGAGTGAAGATAGCCGCAGCAAAATACAAACAACTCAAATTTCAGATACTGCAAAAAATAATAGCGAGAATATAGATGCACCACATATTAACCAACATATTCCACAGCTTATTACATATAATGGGAACCATGTATCTGCTTGGGTGAATCAATTCTTGTTTGTTGAAAATGGTGATTTAAAAGAAAGTTATGATGGTGATAAAAGTTATATAAAGCTTAGTTATGCAAAGGATAATGCCATAAAGACTATTGATTTAACTTCATACGCATTAAAGTACGATTTGATTAATGGCATTGACTATATAACTGCTTCTTCGTCAGGAAAATATATTGTTTTAGAGTTTTCTCAAGACGTTCCAATTAGTGTCATTGTTGATACTGACACAAATAAAAGCAACATACTGTGGTATGATGAATCAAAAAAAGAAAGCATGATGAGAATTTCGTTTAACCCCAATAATGAAGATGAGTTCGCCTTTTTGCCGTCAGTAGAAGTAAATGGTCCTAATGGCAGTCATTTTTTAAAACTTTATGAAATAAAAACTCATAAAATAAATACGGTAGGCGAAATCTCAGAGAAAGATATAACGATGCAAAATTCACTGATACAATGGGATAAGAACACAATAAATGTCATTTCACTGGATAGAAGCAAAGTATTCACTTTTACATATTAATCATTATACAGAAGTAAGGGGAGTCGATTTATGTTGCTCATTATATTAATTTTTGTAATAGCGATAACATATTTGATTGTTTCTTCAAAACATCCACAATTTAAAATGAAAAAGATAAGGTATACCGTAACACTTTTTCTCTGTATGCTTCTTGCAATTCATTTTTACTTAGACTACTTTAGAATAGGGTCGTTCAACTCGCTAATTTTAAATAATTTCGATAATTCAAAAGTTGTTTCAGTTATGTTGGTTAAAAATACTGACAACACTAAGGACAGCATCATAAAAAGCACCAGTGATGCAAAGACAATAAATGATTTGATAGCATATTTAAAGCAATTTAAACTTCTACAGTATAATGGCAAATATAGTAGTTCAAATAATCATTCTTATGATATTGTCTTTTATACTGATAAAAAAGATGAAAAAATCGGAATAAGTGTAACAAATGAGAATTATATCGATGTCGCTGTAACAACCACTAAGACTTATCATTTATTCTTTTTTAATTGGTATAACAACATAAACAGCTATAAATCTTACAAGATAGTTAACGGCAAAATAAATTCGCATTTTTTAGATTCTGTATTGGATTCTATAGAGGATTAATTCAAAATCTGTGATATTTATCACAAACATTATGTTGTTTTTGTTGTATAGTATATATTGGACAGAAATGAATGGAGGTTATCAGATGGTTAAAAGAAAGATAGTAAAGATTG
Organism: Thermoanaerobacterium thermosaccharolyticum DSM 571; assembly: GCF_000145615.1. Taxonomy (NCBI): domain Bacteria; kingdom Bacillati; phylum Bacillota; class Clostridia; order Thermoanaerobacterales; family Thermoanaerobacteraceae; genus Thermoanaerobacterium; species Thermoanaerobacterium thermosaccharolyticum. The sequence goes on along the minus strand of NC_014410.1, from coordinate 2,032,067 downwards.
ACGAAGAAAAGTGCAATGGATGCGGCCTTTGTATTTCACCATGTGTTGAAAGCGCAATAGTTTTAGTGAATGGAAAAGCCAAAGTCATAAGTGAAGAGCTTTGCGATGGCGCAGGTGTATGTTTGAATGTGTGTCCAACAGGTGCTTTGTCTATTGAAGAAAGGGAAGCAGCACCTTTTAACGAAGAAGCTGCTATGAAGCATAAAAGTGAAATTAAAAATGACAGATGTTCATATTGCGGCAACAGCGATGACGATGCACCGATCTTGACATATAAATACAAAGGAGAAATAAAGCAAGTCTGTGTAAGATGCCTTCCACATCTTATTCATGGTTAATTCTTTTCGGAATATTAGGCGGTGGAGAAGATATGCCAAGTTCTTTATGACGTGGCGAATGGACTATAGTGATGCTATTCATTATTATTTCTATATCTTCTTCATCGCCTTTTACTTTTTTACGCAATTCTACTCTTGGTACGACGACAGTGACTTCATGAGGTATATCTATGTTTGTTTTCCTTTCTATTTCAATATCAAGACCATAAAGTCTTAGAGTTATTTTGTCATATCCTTTATTTTTTTTAAATATCTTCTTTATTGAGCTTAATAAATTATTTATATTAATCATATAAATACCCCCATTATAATTTATGAAAAAGACACATATAAGTTCATATAGTTAATGATATATAGTAAAGCATATGATTGCATAAAATAGAGAATTTGATAAAAAATATAGACAAACTCAATAAGAAAGGGTGTTTTTATGAAAAACAATATGACTGCAGCAAATTTGCGATCTGCATATGGTGGAGAAAGCATGGCATATCAAAGGTACAAAGTATGGGGGAAAATAGCTATGCAGGAGGGTTTTAGAAATGTATCAAGACTATTTAATGCCATAGCGTACGCAGAAGAAGTTCATGCTGGGAACCACTTTAAAGCGCACAAAGATATAGAAGGAGACTTTTTGGTTCCTGCAATGGGCGGGTTTGGTATAGGAAACACATCTCTTAACTTAGGAAAAGCAATAAGCGGAGAACTGTTTGAAGTAAATGAGATGTATGCAACCTATATTGTCACAGCAGAATTTCAACAAGAGGAAGGAGCAAAAAAGTCATTTACATGGGCTAGGGAAGCTGAAAAAATTCATGCTGATCTGTTTAAAGAAGCCAAGTTATCAGTTGACATGGGGAAAGACGTAGGCTTTAATGAAGTACATATTTGCAGCATATGTGGGTATACGACTGTAGGTCCCATACCTGAAAAATGTCCGGTTTGTGGTGCAGAGAAGACTAAATTTGTGTCATTTTAAACTTTTCCAGCAGTCTACTATTGCAATAAATGATATTTAGATATATACTAAAATCATCATGAAGGTCCTGAGGAGTTTAGTTACGGTGAATTTGTTTTCAACCAACACCATGACATCGGGAATTTGGGTTCAATTACGTATGAAAAGCCCACTTTGATGGGACTTCAGAAATAATTGGCAGGATACCCACTTTAAAATCGGGCTTGAAAACATAGCCGAACGGCTTCGCGGGATAGGTTGGATTTAAAAAAAACCGGCAATTGCCGGTTTTTTTATACCTCCATATAGATTTTAAAAATAACCATTTTGTAATATAATCTAGTAAGAGGTGATTTTATGAATTTAAATATAGAAGGTACAACTCGTTTTTTTCCATACAATGTTACCCTTCTAGAAATATCGCAGCATTTTAAGGATAATCATAAATCTACAATAGTTGCGGCAAAAGTGGATAATCTCATGGTTGATTTGTCTACAAAAGTAGACAGGGATTGTGAGATACAATTTGTTGACATGTCGACAGAAGAAGGTATGATGGTATACAGAAGAAGCCTTACATTTGTCTTGATTAAAGCAGTGAAAGATATTTTACCAGGTTCTAAAGTCACTATTGAACACTCTTTAGGAAAAGGATTATACTGCGAAATACATGGCTCTACAGTGAATAATAAAATAGTTCAAACTATTAAAAATAGAATGAAAGAAATAATTGATGCCAATTATCCTATAGTTAAAAAATATATGGATAAGAAAGAGGCATTAGATTTATTTATGAAAGAGGGTCTTAAAGAAAAGGTATGTCTTTTTAAATACAGCGATAGGGATGAAATTCCTGTTTATTACTGCGACGATGTAGTAGACTTTTTTTACAGTCCCTGCGTTCCGTCAACTGGATATCTAAAACTTTTTGATTTGCTTCTTTACTTTCCAGGTGTGATATTATTATTTCCAGAGCCTGCAAAACCAGACGTACTGCCTACATTCGTCGATGTCCCAAAACTGGCATCAATATTTAAGGAAGCTGAAGAATGGGCAAATATACTGAACATAGGTTATGTTTCATCTTTAAATGATATGATTAAAAATGGCCATGGGAGGGAACTTGTTTTAATATCTGAGGCACTTCACGAGAAAAAAATAGCCAGCATAGCAGATCATATATATCAAAATAAGATGATAAAGTTAGTACTGATTGCAGGGCCTTCATCATCTGGAAAGACGTCTTTTGTGCATAGATTAAGTGTGCAACTTAGAGTAAATGGTTTAAAGCCACTACCAATATCTCTTGACAATTATTTTCTGCCGAGGGATAAGACTCCTAAAGATGAATTTGGTAATTATAATTTTGAGACGATTGATGCTCTAGATTTGGAACTTTTTAATGATCAGATAATAAAGCTTATGCAGGGCGAGGAAGTAGAGCTGCCGATCTTTAACTTCAAAAGAGGAGTAAGAGAAGAAAAAGGGCAAATAGTTCAATTGGAGAAGAACCAAATAATACTGGTTGAAGGAATTCACGGATTAAACGAAAGGCTTACTAGGGATATTCCGAAGGATAGCAAGTACAGGGTTTACATAAGCGCACTGACACAGTTAAACCTTGATGAACACAATAGAATATCAACGACAGAGACAAGACTTCTAAGAAGGATTGTCCGAGACAACCAATTTCGCTCCAGTGATGCTGAAGAGACAATTCTTATGTGGCCGTCTGTAAGAAAAGGTGAGGAAAATTATATTTTCCCGTATCAGGAAGATGCAGATATTATGTTTAATTCATCGTTGCCTTATGAATTGCCAGCCATAAAGAAATACGCTGAGCCTCTTTTAAGAGAAATAAATAAAGACAGCAAGGCTTTTTCAGTTGCACAGGAGCTTTTGGAGATATTAAGCTATTTTGTAAATCTGGAAGATGAATCTGCAATTCCTCCAAATTCTTTAATTAAAGAATTTATTGGGGGAAGTTGTCTTGATGTATAAAAAAGTTCTAAAATTGTATTGAATTAATATGATATTAGTGCTAATATTTTTTTAAGAAGAATTTTGGGCTTTTTGGTAATTTTAATTTTATTGGAAAAAGGAGGACGATTTTTATGAACATTATTGACCCTGCTGTAGGAGCGATTATCAATTACATTGATAAAGATCCTGAAAAAAATCTACAAACCATGGCCAATCTCATGTCAAAAATAGCTGTATTACCGAGGCACAGACAGCAAATAGAAAGTGTAAAGGCATTTTTAGAAGATAAAGACAGCAATTGGTACAAATTCACGATTAAAGGAATTAAAAATATTGACAAAAATATTTTAAAGACATTAATGATTAATTTTTTGGTAAATGCCAGCCTTAAAGGCATTCCAAAACAGCAAGAGTGGGAAAAAAAGTTAGATGCCAATGTGCCATGGGCAATATTAATGGATCCGACAGAAGCATGTAATTTAAATTGTGTAGGTTGTTGGGCTGGAAAGTACAATCCACATAATCTTTCTTATGAGACAATGGATAAAGTTTGTAGTGAAGCAGAAGAACTTGGTGTCTATTTTATAGTCTTATCTGGTGGCGAACCCACCGTTAGAATGAAAGACATAATAAAACTTGCTGAAAACCATAAGAGTCAAGTATTTCATTTGTTTACAAATGGAACACTTATAGATGAGGATATGGTAAAAGAAGTTAAAAGGGTAGGGAATATCACATTTGCAATCAGTATAAACGGTTTGAAGGAGAACAATGATGCAATAAGAGGTCAAGGAACTTTTGACAAAGTAATGAAAGCAATGGATTTATTAAGAGAAAATGGTGTTTTATTTGGGTATTCTGCAACATATACGAGAACTAATATTGAGGAAATATTCAGTGATGAATTCGTCGATAAAATGATAGAAAAAGGTGCTTACTTTGCTTGGTATTTTACATATATACCTGTTGGAAAAGATCCAGATGTCAAATTCATGGTTACACCTGAGCAGAGGAAATATGCGTATGAAAAGATAAATTATATAAGAGCCACAAAAGAGCTTTTTGCAATTGACTTTTGGAATGATGGCGAATTTAGCGGAGGATGTATTGCTGGTGGTAAGAGATATTTGCATATAAATGCAGCAGGTGATGTGGAACCATGTGCTTTTATTCACTATGCCAATGTTAATATAAATGATGTGAGTTTAAAAGAAGCACTTATGTCGCCGATAATGAAATCATACAGGAAAAGAATGCCTTTTAATCAAAATCACTTGAGGCCGTGTCCATTAATTGATAATCCTAAAGAATTGTTAGATATAGTCAGAGAATCAAAAGCTAAGCATACTGAAAACAGTGAGGCATCTCATATTGAAAACTTGTATAATGATTTAACACAAGTAGCTGAAAATTGGGGAGAAGTCGCAGATGACATCTGGGAAAATAAGAACGCTTCAAAAAAAGAAGCTTGACTAGGTATGCAAAATACCCTATTATATTTTAAGGAAGAAATGGGGTGTTTGTGTGCCTTTAACGAGAAGGAAGATTGACTTTTTAGAAACTCTTATTGAGCTTTACGACAAAAATAAAGTTCCTGTTCATTATGTTGATGTTGCAAATTCTATGGGCATAAGCAAATGGACTGCTTATGATATGCTGACAGAACTAGAAGAATTAGGATATGTACAGAGTGAATATTATCTAGATGAGGATAAATCGCTTGGCAGATCGATTTTAGTTTACACACCTAAAGAAAGCGCTTATGATGTTGTAAACAAAAGCAGTACACATGAATGGAATACTGTAAAAGAAACTTTGCTAAACGTGATTAAAAAAAATGACAATACAATATTAGTGGATGATTTTATAAAATGAGAAAAAAACTACATTAAAACCATTGAAGTTTTGTGCTTATGTCCTTACTACTTTACTTTTACAGATAAAGACACTTGATGTTGCTACAGTGGAAAACATAAAGAACTCTATTAATATTACTGGATCTGAAGCACCTGTAATGTTATTTATAGGCATTGTAATAGGATTTTATATCGACTATCATTTAGTCAGTGAAAGCAGGAAGGTATTTGACAAAGTTAATATTTTCCATAAATATATAAGAGAATTGAGTTCTAATGATAAGACATTGTTAAATAATTTCTTTAAAGAATCACTTTTGTACATTTAAGGCCTTTTGGGTCTTTTTTTGTATAATAAAAAATATTTTAAAGAAAATAAATTGAGGAGGTGTTTTTATGGACAGAGAAAAGGAAATAAGTGAGATAATGGACTTTGTCGAAAGGTATAAAGAATCAATGGCAAGTCAAATGGTGGTGTCGCGAATATTAGGCGATAAAGGTGTGAAAGTCAATAATGAAACAATTGATGAGCTGAAAAACCGCATTGTAAATGCAGCCGATGATGAACTGGAAGCGTGTTACTATATAATAAAATAATCTTTTGTTTTTTGTAAAAATATGATATATTAAATGTATAAATTAGCATAGGAGGTAAAATCATGAAAGTTTATGTAGATCAAGATTTGTGCATAGCTTGTGGACTTTGCATAGATACATGTCCAGCAGTTTTTGATTGGAATGATGAAGGTAAATCACACGTTATAGTTGATGAAGTGCCTGAAGGTGAAGAACAAGCATGTCGTGATTCAATAGATGGCTGTCCTACTGAGGCAATAAAAGAAGTATAGTGTTTCAATGAAATAGTAATGAGGATATATGCCTTCGCTAGAGGATAAAATAATGAGCGGAGGTGTTTTTTCTATGTCTAAAAGAAGGAAATTGTACCCAAAAGCAGAAGATGATCTTGACTCGTTAAAAGAGGAAGTTGCGGAAGAGTTGCACCTTGACGATGATATAAAAGAACGAGGATTCGAAAACATGACCACTAGAGAAGTAGGCAAAATAGGCGGCAATATGGTCAAGAAGATGATTAAATATGCTGAAAAAGAGATGGATGTAAAAGGCGGAAAGATCGATTAATATAAAAAGGCTGAAGGATTTCCTTCAGCTAATTGTTTATATTTGTTGTACACGTAATTTTTATGTAAGTTTTAGGAAATTTCACGCATTGTAAGAATAAATAATTATTATAGTTTTGTTTTAAATCTAAGAAGGAAAAATAGTATTAATGGCGAAATCTTATTAATAAAGGAGGGCTTTATATGAGGGAATTATCAGCTAATGAATTAAAAAAATGCATTGATCCAAATTTATTTAATTTTGAAACGACAGAGACGATAAAGCCACTTGAAGGCCTTATCGGTCAAGAAAGAGCAAAGGAATCTATGGAATTTGGATTAAAAATAAAACAAAAGGGATACAACATATTTATAACCGGTCTTACTGGTACAGGCAAATCAAGCTTTGCTTTAAACAGTGTGAATAAAATTGCACCTTTAGAAAAAGTACCTGATGACTGGGTATATGTCTTTAACTTTGATAAACCCTCACAACCTATAGCAATTAATTTAAAACCGGGTGATGGGAGACAATTTCAAAATGATATGAGGGATTTTGTGGAGCAGCTTCAAAGAGAGGTTCCAAAGGCTTTTAATTCAAAATCATATGATCTGCAGAAAAATGAGATTGTAAAGAAATTTCAAGATAGAAAGAATGAATTGATCCAAGAATTAAATGAGCTTGCAAAAAATTTTGGATTTGTATTAAAAGAGACAAAAACCGGTATAGTAAGCATTCCTGTAATAGATGGAAAACAGATAAGCAATGAAGAATATGAGCAATTAGAGGATGAGAAGAGGAAGGAAATAGAAACAAAGGCCGTAAATTTTGAAGAAAAGGCACTTCAGATATGGAAAGATATACAAAATATAGACAAAGAGACGAGAGATGCCATACATGAACTTGATAACAATGTAGGCTTATTTGCTGTTGGACATCTTATTGATGATTTAAGGGAAAAATACGGCAATTATAACAGTGTAATGAAATACCTTGATAGCGTACAGAAGGATATATTAGAAAACCTCGATAATTTTAGAAGCGATGATGAAGAAGATAATCAGTTTCCTTTTATAATAAAAAGAAATAAAAAGGATTTTCTAAAAAAATATAGCGTCAATCTTTTTGTTGATAACAGCCATACAAATGGTGCACCTGTAGTAGTGGAGTATAATCCTAATTACAACAATGTTTTAGGTAGTATTGAGTACGAAAGCGATTTTGGTGTTGCTATAACTGATTTTACTAAGATCAAAGCAGGCGCACTTCACAAAGCCAATGGTGGGTATATTATTTTGCAGGCTAAGGATATCTTGACATATCCATATGTATGGGATGCTTTAAAGAGAACATTAAAAACAGATAAAATAGCGATAGAAAATGTGACATCTTCATACGGTCTTTTATCAATATCGTCATTGAAACCAGAACCTATTGAATTGAATGTTAAGGTCATATTGATAGGGACACCTTATTTATACTATATTCTTTATAATTATGATGATGATTTTAAAAAGCTTTTTAAAGTTAAAGTTGATTTTAATGATGTAATGGAATTAAATGATGAAAATATTTCAAAAATGGCCTCATTTATAAAGAAGCACTGTATTGAAGATAAATTAAGACAATTTCACAATACAGGTGTAGCAAAAGTAATTGAATACTCAACAAGGATATCTGAAGACCAGAATAAATTGACGACGCAGTTTAACGACATTGTAGAGATTCTTTATGAATCAAACATTTGGGCGGAAATAGATGAAAGCGAAGTTGTGATGGCAAAGCATGTGGAAAAAGCCATAAAAGAAAAAATTAAACGAGTCAATATGATAGAAGAAAAATATATAGATTATTTTAAAGACGGTACCTTTTTAATAGATGTTGATGGTGAAAAAGTTGGAGTTGTAAATGGGCTTTCTGTTATAAATTTAGGTGATTACCGGTTTGGAAAACCTTCAAGAATAACAGTTACAACTTATCCAGGTGAGGAAGGGGTCGTAAATATCGAGAGAGAAACTAAGATGAGCGGGCACATCCATGACAAAGGTGTAATGATTATAACGGGTTTTATAGGAAACAGATATGCATTAGATTTCCCATTGACACTTTCAGCGAGAATATGCTTTGAACAGTTGTACGAAGGTGTTGAAGGTGATAGTGCATCCAGTACTGAACTTTATGGACTCCTATCTAGCCTTGCAGATGTGCCAATAAAACAGGGAATAGCAGTGACTGGCTCTGTCAATCAGTTTGGAGTCATACAGCCTGTTGGCGGTGTTACACATAAGATAGAAGGATTTTATAAATTATGCAAAGTAAAAGGTCTCACTGGAGACCAAGGTGTAATAATCCCTGAACAGAATTCAAATAATCTTGTGCTTGATGATGAAGTCATCGATGCTTGCAAAAAAAGAAAATTTCATATATACACTGTAAAGACAATCGATGAGGGAATGGAGATATTGACAGGCGAAAAAATGAGTGTTATAAACGAAAGGGTAAAAAGTAAGCTTAAGTCTTTTTATGATATTTTGACCAGAGATAAAGAATCGGCAAATAAGGAAAGGAATGTTTAATGTGACTTGTGTCACAAAGGATGAGATAAGAGAATTTGCTTACAAATCGGGCATTGATATTGTGGGGTTTGCAAGCCCCGATTGTCTGTTTAAATACAGGGATTTATTGACAAATAGATATGAAAACGGATTAAGCTGTAATATAGAAGTAAATGACATAGAAAAGAGAATTAATCCCTACATTTTACTTGAAGATGTTAAAAGCATTATATCTGTTGCTGTTTCTTATAATGTTGTTTACGAAGCTGACTCTCCAAAGTCAGCATATGGCACTATTTCTAGGACGGCTTGGGGTGTAGATTATCATAAAGTTTTAATAAACTTACTTGAAAAGCTAAGAATTTTTATTTTGTCTAAATGTAATGATGCCAAAACGGTGTTGCTTGTTGATAACAATCCTCTTTTGGAGAGAGCCATTGCTTACAATGCTGGAATAGGATTTTACGGCAAAAATAATATGATAATAAATGAGAAGTATGGTTCGTATTTATTTTTAGGTGAAATGCTTTTAAACATCTTTTTTGAACCAGATAAGAAAATTGTATCCAAATGTGGAAGCTGTACGCGGTGCCTTAAAGCTTGTCCTGGGAAGGCATTGGTTGGAGAGTATAAGATAGATGCAAATAAATGTTTGTCATATGCTACTATCAAAAAAGGATATTTAAGCGATGACACAATTAAAAAAATAGGAACAAGAATATATGGATGCGATACATGTCAGGATGTTTGTCCTTTCAATAAAACAGCTAAACGAGTAATAAAAGATGAATTTATTCCAAGAGGACTTAAGCCTAAGCACGATTTGAAAGAAATTTTATCTCTTAATAAGGAAAAGTTTCAGGAAGTATTTGGCCCAACATCTGCATCTTGGAGGGGCAAAAATACTATAATAAGAAATGCCATCATTGCTGCTATAAACTCAAATGATACAAGGGCTGTTGAACCGCTAAAATCGCTTATAAATGGAGAAAGCGCGTATTTAAGAGGTTATAGTGCATATGCTTTAAGTATTTTAGATGGAGAAAATTCTCTACCATATATTGAAAAAGCGTATTTTAAAGAAACAGATGTGTCTGCTAAGATGTTTATGAAAAAAGCTATAAAGAAGATTAGAGGTGAGGTTTTTGAGGATAACGAAAGATGAGGCATTAGAAATTATAGAGATTCTTAAAAAAACATACCCTGATGCAAAACCTGGGCTTCATTTTAATAATGCTTTTGAACTGTTGATAGCTACAATCTTGTCGGCTCAGTGTACTGATAAAAGGGTAAATATAGTTACAGAAAAACTTTTTAAGAAATATAAATCTCCAGCTGATTTAAAGGATGTAGATCCACGTGATTTTGAGGAAGAGATAAAAGATTGTGGGCTTTACAGAAATAAGTCGAAAAATATAATAAACACATGTAAGATTTTGTGTGAAAAGTATGGTGGTAATGTGCCGGATGAGATGGAAAAACTTATGGAATTGCCTGGCGTAGGAAGGAAAACGGCAAATGTAGTTATAAGTAATGCATTCAAAAAGGACGCAATTGCGGTTGACACTCATGTATTCAGAGTTTCTAACAGAATAGGTCTTGCAGATACCAATGATGTTACAAAAACAGAAGAACAACTTATGGATATATTACCTAGAAATTTGTGGTCTTTGTCTCATCATCTTTTAATATATCATGGAAGGAATATTTGCACAGCGAGAAAACCTAAATGTGACATTTGCCTAGTTAACCATATATGCCAGTTTTATAAAAATTTTATAAAAAATTAATTAGTATGTAATTAATTTGAAAAACATTTATTATATAATTATATTGATTTTAAAAACTAATAATTGGGGAGATCAAAATGGAGACAAGGGACACAAAAAGGTTAAGAAGTAAAAGCAATTATTTTTACATTATTCTTCTTATATTAGTACTTGTTTTATTTGTAGGTTCGATTGCTATGTTTTACACTATTATCAATCAAAATACTATCGCGAAAGGAGTTTTTGTAAATGGCATAAATCTAAGCGGACTTACTAAAACTGAAGCATATTCAAAATTGCAAAGCGAGCTTAAAACAATCGATAATTTGAAAGTGGTTTTAAAGTATAATGATATGCAGTTTATCGTTCCATACGATGACATTAAAATAAGCTATGACTACGCTAATATTGTAAATAAAGCTTACTCGATAGGTAAGAATGGAAATATCCTTAATCGGATAAAGACGATATACGAGGTTGGGAAGCATGGCAGATACCTTGAATATAGTCCTGAAGCCAATTATAAAAATTTAGATATTTTTGTTGCCGATATATCGAAAAAAATAGATAAAAATCTTGTTGACGCTAAAATAAATATATCGAATGGAAAGATTAATATTACGAATGATATATCTGGTTTTCAGGTCGATACAGTTAAAACCGTAAATGATATAAAAAGTACGGTCGATAATATTATAAATCAAGGTGGAGACAGTACAGTTAAAATTCCTATATCTGTTGCAAAAGTTGAAGCAAATTTAAAAGCTTCAGATCTCAGCATGATAAAAAGCAAAATCGTAACGTATTCTACTCAATTTAATACAGGGGATGTTAACAGGTCAGAAAATTTAGCTGTAGCTGCAAAAGCTATAAATGGCAAGCTATTGATGCCAGGACAGATTTTTTCACTGAATAAAACTTTAGGGCCTAGAATTATACAAAATGGTTATAAAGAAGCCCCTGTAATAATTGGAAATAAACTCGTTCCAGATATAGGAGGCGGTGTATGTCAGGTTGCAACAACATTATACAATGCTGCACTGCGGGCTGATTTAAAGATAGATGAAAGATATCACCATACATTTCCAGTTGGATATGTGTCTCCGGGACAAGACGCTACAATTTCTGGCGATGTACTTGATTTAAAATTCGAGAATCCTACCAAATATCCTATATATATTGAGTCATATTTAAGCGGCAATAATTTTGTTGTCAATCTTTATGGGTATAATGAAGATCCAGGAAAAAGAATAGATATATATTCTGAAATTGTCGAAAAATACGAGCCAAAAGTGACATATGTGGACGATCCCACATTGCCGGCGGGAGTCGAGAAAGTTGATGTAGAAAAGCATACAGGATACAAGGTAAATACTTACAGGCTGATCTATGAAAATAATATACTTAAGAAAAAAGAATTTTTGTATACCGACATCTATAAACCGGTTGATGGTGTAATAAAGCGTGGACCCAAAAAGGCAGTTGACGAAAGTACAACTAAAGAATCAAATCAAAAAGCGAATAGCGATATTTCCACAGATGATTTAAACGGCAAATCTCAGAATATAAATCCTACAGATTAAAAAAAACGAGCATACGCTCGTTTTTTAGTTTACTTTTTTATTCTTGCATTCAGGACAATAGCCATAAAAATATAGCTTTTGATCCTTTAAAAGATAATCAGTATATTTACTAACTTCACCAAGAAGATCATCTAGTGCTGAATCATCAAGGTCATCTACTCTGTTACATCCATAACATATTAAATGAGGATGCGAATTGACATTTGCGTCATATCTAAAGCTACCTTCGCCAACATTAAGCTCTTGTACAAGTCCTATATTTTTAAGCATTTCAAGCGTTTTATATACAGTTGCTAGACTCATTGTTGGGAAATCGGACGACAATGTTTTGTATATTGTTTCAGCACTGGGATGTTCCTTAGTATTTCTAAGCATATTTATAATTGCCAATCTTTGCGGTGTAACTTTGAGCCCTTTTTCTTTGAGAATTGACGAGATATCGTCCATCATATCCCTTCTTTCTAGATACAATATTAATTAATAAAATTTATCATGTAATATTGATAGTTACATTATACTATTTCTATTTTATACTGTCAATCATTTTTTTAAGATATCTTTTTCCAGTGAAAATTATGCAAACTTGAAGTTCATGATAAGTAATGATATAGTAGTATTGAAAAAATATTCTGATGAATGGGGGACTATGATGGCATACAAATTAGTCGCGATAGATATGGACGATACGCTTTTGACATATGACAAGCAAATCTCAAGAGAAAACTTAGAAGCACTGCAAAAAGCTCATGACAGTGGAATTTATGTAGTTATATCAACAGGAAGGATTTATGCATCTGCGTATGCATATTCGGAATTTCTAGGATTTAAACCATATATAATTGCAAGCAATGGAGCAATGATAAGAGATGATAAAGATAATGAAATATATAAAAGTGTTCTTGACGTTGATTTAATATCCTATTTAATAAATCTGGCAAATGAAAATGACCTATATTACCATTTTTACAGTGATAAAATTGTCTACTCACCTGAAAGCACCAGTAAATATCAAAAGTACGGTGAATGGAATAGGCTATATGCTGAAACTTTAAGAGTAAAAGTCGAAGATATACCTAAGGATATCGATTTTACTGATAAATTAAAAGATAATATTGTGAAGTTTGTAATGTTTGATGAAGATTCAGAAAAAATAAAACGTGTAAGAGATATAATAGACAACAATAAAGGCGATAAACTAGAAACTACAAGCTCATTTTATAATAACATAGAAATATTAAATAAAGGAATAAATAAAGGCAATGGACTTAGAATTTTGGGAGAATACCTTGGAGTTGATAGGTCAGAAATGGTGGCAATAGGTGATAGTGAAAATGATACAGAAATGGTGGAATTTGCAGGGCTTGGAGTAGCAATGGAGAATGCTATTGAAAAACTTAAAAAAACTGCAGATTTTATTACGAAATCAAACATGGAAAATGGTGTTGCTTACGTTATAAATAAATTTATTTTATAGCCTATTGCATTTGCTTTAGCTGCGGATCGGCATAATAAAAAGTTCATATAAAGGATCGATAATTTTATTTATATGCAATGAGTGAAAGGAGAAAAGTTTATGAAAAAGATGGTTTACTTAAATTTGACAGGTTATGTCCAGGGAGTAGGTCTTAGGTACTCTGTTTACAATATGGCTATGCGACTTAATATAACAGGATATGCGAAAAATTTATATGATGGAAGTGTTGAAATAGTCGCTGAAGGTGATGAAGAAAATATTCGAGAGCTTATTTCTTACATAAAAAATGGGTTAAGATGGGCTAGAGTCGAAAATGTCGTAGAAAAGTGGGAAGATTATAAAGGGCTATACCATACCTTTGAGATTATGTGAAATCCAACTTTCTAAAACATAGACTTTTTATCCTTTCTGGATATTTTTGATATGTTTCTAAACGGTTACATTTATGATATAATATATAAAGAGATATATAAAATTAATGAGGGTGTAGAGTATGAAGCTGGATATAGGACTTAATTTAAAACAAGTGCAGAAGTTAATGATGACTCCGCAGCTAAAACAAGCTATTGAGATTCTTCAATTGAATTCATATGAGTTAAATGAACTGATTACGAACGAATTAGAGACAAATCCAATGCTGGAAGCTTCCGAGGAGAGGGAAGACATCATTGATGCTTACATTGAGATGAACAAAAATAGCGATTTAGATAAATATAATTACAGCAGCGATGATGAAGAAAAGGATGACTATAGCTTTGAAAATATAGTTTATAATGAGACATCACTGACAGATCACTTGATGTTTCAACTTCATATAACACCTCTTCAGAAGAAATTAAAAGAAATATGCAAAGTTATAATTTACGATCTCGACAGCAATGGTTATTTAAATGACGATGTTAAAAAGCTAAGTGAAGAATACAAATTTAATGAAGCTGATGTTTTGAAAGCCTTAAATATCGTACAGTCCTTTGATCCGCCAGGAGTTGGAGCAAGGAATTTAAATGAATGTCTTAAACTACAGCTTAAATCAAAAAACCTGTACAACGGCATTATAAAAGAAATTATTGATAATTATCTGTATGAGATTGCTGACAACAAATTAGCATATATCGCAAAAAAATTAAACGTTGATATCAAGGAAGTACAGAATGCAGTTGATGAAATAAAGAAATTAAATCCAAGACCGGGAGCCAGTTTTTCAAGTTATAACGATACAAAATATGTTATTCCAGATGAATATATTAAAAAGGTAAATGGCGATTATGTTGTGCTGATAAATGAGTCACTGTATCCCGGATTGAGAATAAATAAGTCATATGAAAGTATTTTGACTGCAACAGATGATGACAATATAAAAAAATATCTGTCAAATAAAATTCAGTCAGCAATGTGGCTCATTAAAAGCATAGAAAGTCGCCGTGATACTTTGTACAAAGTGTTAAGTGCAATAGTAAAAGAGCAGAGAGAATTTTTTGATAGGATTCAAAAATATATTAAGCCAATGAACTTAAAAAAAATAGCAGAAATCGTTGGTGTTCATGAATCAACCGTAAGCAGAGCAATAAATGGGAAGTATGTAGATACGCCTTTAGGTGTATTTGAAATAAAATACTTTTTCCAAAACGGTATTGAAAATGGCGATGGTGAAAAATTTTCGCAGGAAATGATAAAAGAGATGATAAAGCAGTTGATAAGCGATGAGGACCCTAAAAAAACATTAAGCGATCAAAAGATTGCCGAAATTCTTGTTAGCCAAGGAATCACGATATCAAGAAGAACTGTCGCAAAATACAGAGAAGAGATGAATATTCCATCATCAGGCAAGAGAAAGAGATATTGATAAAAGAGAGCCTAATTTTAGAAATTGCTCTCTTTTATCATTTAATCTATTGAAAAAATGAGATTCTTAATATAAAATAGTATTGGAAGTAAATATTATTTATTAATTTGGCGGGACAGTTATAAGACAACGGGTCAATAAAAGTCCTGAAGAAGGTTTAGATACATGAGTGACATAATTTCACTACAACAGAAAATTGTGCCTGAGTTAATAGAACTGCTGCAAAAAAGGTATACTATAATGCGTAATATATATTTCAGCCAGCCAATTGGCAGAAGAGCTTTATCATATCAATTAAACATTGGCGAGAGAATAATAAGGACTGAGGTATCTTTTTTAAAAAGCCAAGGCCTTATCGACATAAATCCTTTAGGCATGACAGTGACTAAAGATGGCGAGAAGCTTTTAGAAGAACTCAAGGAGTTTATCCATGAGCTAAAGGGATTAAACAACATGGAAAAGACTCTGGCAAATCGCTTAAAATTGAAAAAAGTTATGGTTATACCTGGCGATGTTGATAATGACCAGCTAATAAAAAAGGATATGGGAAAGTCTGCTGCAAATTATCTCAAAAGTATTATCAAAAATGACAGCATTATAGCATTGACTGGTGGTTCAACAGTAATGGAAGTTGCAAATGAAATGCCCCAGTGTTATACAAAGTCTGATATAATGGTGGTACCTGCAAGAGGTGGCTTAGGTCGTGATGTTGAAAAGCAGGCTAATACGATAGCATCTGTTCTTGCAAAAAAATTAGGGGGCTCATATAAAATGCTTCATATACCTGACAACATAGGGAAAGAAGCGATAGCAACTCTTATAAATGAACCTGACATAAAAAACGTCATCGACATACTCAAAAAAGCTGATATAGTACTTTTTGGGATTGGTCGTGCTGATGTAATGGCGGACAGAAGAAACTTACCTCCATCTACAAGGGACTATTTAGAGAAAGTAGGTGCAACATCGGAGGCATTAGGGTTTTACTTAAATATAAATGGTGAAACGGTGTATGAGACACCTAGCATATTTCTTACAAAAGATGATTTAAAAAATGTCAAAAATTTAATAGCTGTTTCTGGAGGTAGAAGTAAGACTGATGCAATCCTGTCAACTTGTAGCAGTGGTATGGTTGATGTCCTTATAACAGATGAAGGCGCAGCGTTTGAAATATTAAAAAGTTGTTAATACACCGAAAGGTGTTTAATATAAAATATAATTTTAAAGGAGGAAATATTATGGCAGTAAAAGTAGGTATTAATGGCTTTGGTAGAATAGGCAGAAACTTTTTCAGAGCAGCATTAAAGAAAAATGTAGATCTTGATATTGTTGCATTCAATGATCTAACTGATGCTAAAACATTAGCACATCTATTAAAATATGATTCAACATTTGGCCAATTTGAAGGTGAAGTTGTAGCAAAAGAAGACTCACTTGTTGTAAATGGCAAGGAAATAAAAATATTAAAAGAAACAGATCCCGCAAAGTTGCCATGGAAAGATTTGGGTGTTGACATCGTAATTGAGTCAACAGGTAGGTTCACAAACAAAGAAGATGCAGTAAAGCATATACAAGCTGGAGCAAAGAAGGTAATAATTTCAGCGCCTGCTAAAAATGAAGATATAACAATAGTTATGGGTGTTAACGAGGACAAGTACGATCCAAATGCACACCATGTAATTTCAAATGCATCATGTACTACAAACTGCTTAGCACCTTTTGCGAAGGTATTACATAACAAATTCGGCATAAAGAGAGGATTAATGACCACTGTTCACTCTTATACAAACGATCAGAGAATTCTTGATCTTCCACACAAGGATTTAAGAAGAGCAAGATCAGCAGCAATGTCAATAATTCCAACAACAACAGGTGCAGCAAAAGCAGTTGCATTAGTTTTACCTGAATTGAAAGGAAAACTCAATGGCTTTGCTATGAGGGTTCCTACACCTGATGTGTCTGTCGTTGACCTTGTTGCAGAGTTAGAAAAGAACGTGACAGTAGAAGAAGTAAATGCAGTATTGAAAGAAGCCGCAGAAAATGAGCTCAAGGGAATACTTGGATACACAGATGAGCCATTAGTATCGATGGACTTCAAAGGTGATTCAAGATCATCAATAGTTGATGGATTATCAACTATGGTAATGGAAGGCAATCTTGTAAAAGTTGTTTCATGGTATGACAATGAATGGGGTTATTCAAACAGGGTTGTTGACCTTGCTAAGTATGTAGCAGATAGGCTTTAATATGTAAGTGGGACAAGGTTTATAACCTTGTCCCATAATATATCATGTTAGGAGGTATATACGTGAAAAAAACTGTCAGAGATGTGGATGTAAGCGGGAAAAAAGTATTGGTAAGAGTTGATTTTAATGTTCCTATGGACAGTGAAAAAAATATTACCGATGATACAAGGATAAAAGCAGCATTACCTACTATCAAATATCTCATCGATAACAATGCAAAAGTAATTTTAGTATCACATCTTGGAAGGCCAAAGGGAAAATTCAATCCGGAGTATTCCATGAAACCTGTTGCAAAAAGACTTTCAGAATTATTAAACAAACCTGTTATAATGGCTGATGATGTAATAGGAGAAGATGCGAAATCAAAAGCCAATTCATTAAAAGATGGGGAAGTTTTATTGCTAGAGAATGTAAGATTCCATGCTGAAGAAGAAAAAAATGATACTAATTTTTCAAAAGAATTAGCATCACTTGCTGACATATACGTTAATGATGCTTTTGGCACAGCTCATAGGGCACATGCTTCAACAACAGGTGTTGCAAGTTACCTGCCTGCTGTATCAGGATTTTTAATTGAAAAAGAACTCAACTTTATGGGTGGAGCTTTGGAAAATCCAAAGAGACCATTTGTAGCTATACTTGGTGGTGCAAAAGTCTCTGATAAGATTGGCGTAATAACAAATCTTTTAGATAAAGTTGATAGCTTGCTTATAGGCGGTGGCATGGCTTATACTTTCATAAAAGCTGAAGGACACGAAATAGGAAAATCGCTGTTAGAAGAAGACAAATTAGAGCTTGCAAAGGACTTGATTGAAAAAGCTAGACAAAAGGGTGTTAAGCTCTTATTGCCTGTAGACACAGTAGTTTGCGAAGAATTAAAGCCTGGAGTTCCATATGAAGTGGTTGACATAGATAAGATGCCGCAAGACAAAATAGGTGTAGACATTGGGCCTAAGACTGTAGAAGCATTTTCTAATGTTATAAAGGATGCCAAGACAGTAGTCTGGAATGGACCAATGGGTGTTTTTGAAATAAAAGAGTTTGCAAAAGGTACAGAAGCTATTGCAAAGGCAATGAGTGAATGCAGTGGTACGACGATAATAGGAGGCGGAGATTCGGCTGCAGCAGTTGAACAACTTGGCTATGCAGACAAGGTATCACACATCTCTACCGGTGGTGGAGCATCATTAGAATTTTTAGAAGGCAAAGTTTTACCTGGAATTGCCGCATTAAATGATAAATAAAGAGGTGTTTTAATTGAGAATACCTATAATTGCAGGCAACTGGAAAATGCACATGACACCGTCTGATGCTGTAAATCTTGTAAATGAACTAAAGCCTCTAGTGGCAGATACTGATGTGGAAGTGGTTGTTATTCCACCTTTTGTGGATTTGGTAGATGTTAAAAAAGCATTGGACGGATCAAACATAAGATTAGGTGCACAGAACATGCATTGGGAAGAAAAAGGAGCATTTACTGGCGAAGTTTCACCGCTTATGCTTAAGGAAATTGGTGTAGAATATGTTGTAATTGGTCATTCAGAAAGAAGACAATATTTTGCTGAGACTGATGAAACGGTAAACAGAAAAGTAAAATCTGCATTGAGCCATGGCTTAAAACCAATTGTTTGTGTTGGTGAAACTTTAAGTCAAAGAGAAGATGGCAAAGCATTTGATGTTGTAAGAGAGCAGACAAAAAAAGCATTAGATGATGTTTTAAAGAATGATGTAACAAATGTCGTTATAGCTTATGAGCCTATATGGGCTATTGGTACTGGAAAAACAGCTACATCAAAGGATGCAAATGATGTTATAAAAGTTATCAGGGAGACAATAGCTAGTATTTATGATATAAATACTGCTAATGAGGTAAGAATACAATATGGGGGAAGTGTTAAACCTGATAATGCTAAAGAGTTAATGTCAGAGAGCGATATTGATGGGGCATTGGTGGGCGGAGCTAGCCTTAAAGCGCAGGATTTCGCTAAAATTGTAAATTATTAAGGAGAGGATTGCATGCCCAAAAATTTTGTAATGCTTGTTGTTTTAGATGGATTTGGCATTTCAGAAAGTAAAGAGGGAAATGCTATTTACACAGCTAATACACCGAATCTTGATTATTACTTTAAAAATTATCCCAATACAAAGCTAATACCAAGTGGACTTGCTGTTGGGCTTCCAGAAGGACAGATGGGAAATTCAGAGGTTGGACATCTAAACATAGGCGCTGGAAGAATTGTATATCAGGAGCTAACAAGAATAAGCAAGGAAATTAAAGAAGGGGAGTTCTTTAAAAAGCAAGAATTTCTCGATGCTATTGAAAATGTCAAGAAAAATGGCTCTAAGCTTCATCTTTTTGGACTTTTGTCCGACGGTGGTGTTCACAGTCATATTACGCACCTTTTTGCACTTATGAAACTTGCAAAAGAGCAAGGATTAAATGAAGTGTATGTTCATGCATTTTTAGACGGAAGGGATGTTCCGCCAGCCTGTGCTAAGGAATACGTAAAAGCTTTTGAAGATGAGTCTAATAGGCTTGGAATAGGAAAAATAGCTACCATCGCAGGAAGATACTATGCAATGGATCGCGATAAAAGATGGGATAGGACGAAAAAAGCTTATGATGCCATAGCGTTAGGCAAAGGTGTATTTGCTAATTCACCTGAAGAAGCAATAGATATAGCATATAGTAAAGATCAGACAGATGAGTTTGTAGAACCTACTGTTATTTTAGAAAATGGAAAGCCAACCGCTACTGTAGATGCAAATGACTCTATAATATTCTTTAATTTCAGGCCAGATAGAGCAAGGCAGATTACAAGAGCTTTTATAGACGAAGTGTTTAACTATTTTGAAAGAGAAAAGGGCTATATACCTGTTTACTTTGTCTCTATGACTCAGTATGATATAACATTCGAGAACATACATGTTGCATACAAGCTCGAGAATTTAAAAAATACATTGGGCGAATATTTAAGCGATAAAGGCATAAAGCAGCTTAGAATAGCTGAAACTGAAAAATACGCTCATGTTACATTTTTCTTTAACGGTGGTGTAGAAGAGCCAAATAAAGGTGAAGACAGGATATTGATACCTTCACCAAAAGTGGCAACTTACGATTTAAAACCTGAAATGAGTGCATATGAGGTTACTGATACAGTAGTAGAAAAAATTAAGTCAAATCAATATGGTTTTATACTGCTTAATTTTGCAAATCCTGACATGGTTGGTCATACAGGCGTATTTAATGCGGCTGTAAAGGCGATTGAGGCAATTGATGAGTGCGTGGGAAGGATTGTTAGAGCTTGTCAGGAAGTTGGCGGTACTATACTTATAACTGCTGATCATGGAAATTCAGAGCAGATGATAGATCCAGTTACTAAAGAGCCACAAACGGCTCATACGACAAATCCTGTGCCATTTATAGTAATTGGCGAGGGTGATGTTACACTTAGAAATGATGGAATACTTGCTGATATAGCACCAACAGTGCTTGATATAATGGGACTTCCAAAACCACAAGAGATGACAGGTAAGTCCCTTATAATAGGAAGATAAAAAACGAAAGGAGAATATTTATGTCTATAATTGTAGATGTTTATGCTAGGGAAATCCTTGATTCAAGGGGAAATCCAACAGTAGAAGTTGAAGTTGAATTAGATAGCGGTGCAGTAGGACGTGCTGCAGTTCCATCTGGTGCTTCAACAGGCCAGTTTGAAGCTGTTGAGTTAAGAGATGGAGACAATAACAGATATTTAGGCAAAGGTGTATTAAAAGCTGTAGAAAATGTAAATGAAAAAATCGCTCCAGAAATTATTGGAATGGATGCAATTGACCAGGTAGCTATAGACAAAGCCATGATTGACTTGGATGGAACACCAAATAAATCTAATCTTGGTGCTAATGCAATTCTTGGTGTATCACTGGCGGTTGCTAAAGCTGCTGCTGAAGAAGTTGGATTGCCACTTTATCAATACCTCGGCGGTGTAAATGCAAAGATTCTCCCTGTTCCGATGATGAACATATTAAACGGTGGAAAACATGCAGATAACAATGTTGACATACAAGAATTTATGATTATGCCTGTTGGTGCGCAAAGCTTCCATGAGGCTTTAAGGACATGTGCTGAAGTTTTCCACAATTTAAGGTCTGTACTTAAATCAAAAGGCTTAAGCACAACAGTTGGTGATGAAGGTGGTTTCGCGCCAAATCTTACATCAAATGAAGAAGCAATCCAGGTAATATTAGAAGCTATACAAAAAGCAGGTTATGTACCAGGTGAAGATGTAGCAATAGCACTTGATCCTGCATCATCAGAGATGTACAAAGAAGATGGGAAATATCATTTCGATGGTGAAGGAGTAGTCAGGACTTCAGAAGAAATGGTAGACTACTGGGAACAACTTGTAAATAAATATCCTATCGTTTCTATAGAAGATGGTTTAGCAGAAGAAGACTGGGATGGATGGAAACTCTTAACTGAGAGATTAGGCAAGAGGATACAGCTTGTAGGTGACGATCTTTTTGTTACAAATACAGAAAGACTCTCAAAGGGTATAAAGATGGGTGTTGCAAATTCAATACTCATTAAACTTAATCAGATAGGTACACTTACAGAAACACTCGATGCAATAGAGATGGCTAAGAAAGCAGGATATACTGCTGTTGTATCACACCGTTCAGGTGAAACAGAAGACTCAACTATTGCAGATCTTGTTGTTGCTGTTAATGCTGGACAGATCAAGACTGGTGCACCTTCAAGAACTGATAGAGTTGTAAAATATAATCAGTTGATGAGAATAGAAGAAGGATTAGGTGGAATAGCACAGTATCTTGGTAAGGCCGCTTTTTACAACGTAAAATAAGAAGCATTATAAAGAAACCCAATAAATTTATTGGGTTTCTTTTTGTGTTCAGAATAACATGTCTTTTATTAATATCTTGATGTAAATATCAGATAAGTGTTAAAATAGTACTATAACATGTATAAAAGAATATGGGATGTGATAATATGCCAAGACCTCAAAAATGCAGATGGGTAAAATGTGAACCAAACGTTAATTATTTCAAGCCGGTAGGGATACCTATGCATTCTTTAAATGAAGTAGTGCTTACAGTCGAAGAATTTGAAGCTATTAGGCTAAAGGATTTGGAAGGTTTAGAGCAAGAAGAGTGTGCAGAAAAGATGAAAGTTTCAAGGCCAACATTTTTTAGAATTATTATTTCCGCTCGTGAGAAAGTTGCTGATGCTCTTGTTAATGGAAAGGCAATTAAAGTGGAGGGCGGAAATTACAAAGTTTATGGAGACGATACAGTACATCATGGTCATTGCCACAGGCACGGTATGGATATAAATGAAGATGAGTAATTATATTTTAATCCCTTTCACGATTTTAAATTTATGCTTGATATGAATAAGTTATTGTTATATAATAAAAATAGTGTAGTATGCACGTAAATCTGATTTTCGGAGGTTAAACATATGCTAAAAATAATAGTACTTATAATTCATATTATTGTCAGTTTATTTATGATGGCAGTTATTTTGTTGCAACAGGGCAAAAGTGCAGGTATATCTGGAGCTATAGCAGGTGGTGCTGAAACTTTCTTTGGCAAAAATAAGGCAAGGACGATGGAAGGCACTTTGGAGAGACTTACGACAATCAGTGCAGTCGTATTTATCATTACTTCATTGATATTAACATTGCTGATGGGAAAATAATATCGTTTGGTTGTGGAATAAAACCCTTTTTGGGTTTTCTTTTTTGAGAAGGTGATAAGATGAATATAAGAGAAATATCTGAAGATATGGAATATAAAATACTATCACCGTATGCAGCACACAGTATGGAAACAAAAGGAAGAGTTAGCGAAGAAGAAAAGTGCGATATACGTACAGATTTTCAAAGGGACAGGGATAGAATCATACATTGTAAGGCATTTCGAAGATTAAGCCATAAAACGCAAGTTTTTATTTCGCCTGAAGGAGATCACTATAGGACGAGATTGACTCATACTTTAGAAGTTGCTCAGATCTCAAAGACGATTGCAAGAGCTTTAAGGCTTAATGAGGATTTGACTGAAGCGATTGCATTGGGGCATGACTTGGGTCATACTCCTTTTGGACATTCCGGAGAGCAAGTATTGAACAAACTTTTAAAGGACGGCTTTAGGCATAATGTACAGAGCTTGAGAGTTGTTGACGTATTAGAAAACAATGGTTCAGGACTCAATTTGACTTGGGAAGTAAGAGATGGAATACTAAATCATTCTACTTCAGGCAGTCCAGGAACTCTTGAGGGAAAGATAGTTCAACTGTCTGATAAAATAGCGTATGTAAACCATGATATAGATGATGCTATAAGAGGTAAAATATTGACAAATGATGATATACCTAGAGATTTAAGGCAAATATTGGGAGATACCCACAGCAAGAGAATAAATACAATGGTAAGAGACATAATCGAGAATAGCATGGGTAAAAATGATATATCTATGAGTGATGATATCTATGAGGCGACTTACAGTCTCAGAGATTTTTTATTTAAAAAAGTATATATAGGATCTAAAGCAAAAAGCGAAGAAATTAAAGCCAAAAAGGTTGTCGAGCAACTTTTTAATTATTTTTACGAGAATGTAGATGGTATGCCGAAAGAATTTGTTGAGTTGACATATAAATACGGAAAAGAGAGAGCAGTAGCAGATTATATAGCTGGAATGACTGATAAGTACGCTATAATCAAATATAAAGAGCTTTTTTTGCCTTCACCGTGGGAAGATAAAAATTTTTAAAATATAAAAAGACAAGCAGGATTTTAGGAATTTATGTCGAATATATTATTTCCGTGAAAATTTTATAATTGTTTATAAAAAAGAGGATTTTACTGTTTTTTGTCGAACTAAATATAAAGGTGGTGTTTATGTCTTATTCGAAAGACGTAATTGATAGAGTTATAGAAGAAAATGATATAGTTGATATAGTTTCAAATTATGTTTCATTAAAGAGATCTGGAAAAGACTTTAAAGGATTATGCCCATTCCATCATGAAAAAACACCATCCTTCAATGTAAGTCAAGAAAAACAGCTTTATCATTGTTTTGGTTGCCATGCAAGCGGAAATGTCATTACCTTTGTAATGAATATAGAAAATATAGGTTTTAAGGAAGCCGTTGAATTCTTGGCAGATAAAGCTGGTATAAAAATCGAGGAAGAAAATTTATCAGGCATAGAGTATCAAAAGAAAAAGCTGAAAGAAGAAATATATGAGATAAATAGATTAGCTGCTATATTTTATTACAAATGCCTTTATTCTAGATCTGGACAAGCCGCTTTAAAATATCTTTACGATAGAGGTATAGATGACGTTACGATAAAAAGATTTGGCCTTGGATATTCACCATCGAGTGGACTCGAATTATTGAAATATTTAAAAGAGCATAAATATAGTATAGATACGATGGTTAATGCAGGCTTAATATCAAAAAGCAATAATGGTAGATTCTATGACAGGTTTAGAAATCGAGTAATGTTCCCAATAATTGATGAAAAAAACAATGTAATAGGATTTGGCGGTAGAGTGCTTGATAATATGAAACCAAAATATTTAAACACTCCTGAAACTATTGTTTTTAAAAAAGGCAAGACGCTATATGGAATTAATTATGCTAAAAAGACGAGGGAAGATAAATTTATCATCGTTGAAGGATATATGGATGCTATTGCTTTGTATCAAAGTGGAATTGACAATGTTGTTGCGTCATTAGGTACGGCTCTGACTCTAGAGCAAGGTAAACTCATTAAAAAATATAAAAATATAGTTGTCATATCTTACGATGCAGATGAAGCTGGTGTAGAGGCAACAATCAGGGGACTTAATTTATTAGATGAGTTAAACTTAAATGTGAATATCTTAACAGTGCCAAATGGAAAGGATCCTGATGAATACGTAAGAAAAGAAGGTTTTGATGCGTTTAAAAAGCTTCTTGAAAAAACAGACACATTGATAGAGTATAAAATTAAAAAGTATAAGCAGGATTTAGATTTGAATAATCCTGCAGACAGAATCAAATATATCAAAAAGGTATGTAAGGATCTTTCTACAATTAAAGATAAAGTAAAAAGAGATGTATATGTATCAATAGTAGCAAAAGATGCTCAAATACCTGAAAACACTATTAGAGCAGAAATAGATCAATTTGTCAAGGGTTTTGTACAAAATAATAAAAAAATTAGGTATACAGTTGGCAATAATAGGCATAATATTAAATACAGTGGGATAAAAAAGATACCATCCCTTAAGTATTTGATTGCATTGCTGCTAATTGATAATAAACTTTATGATAAGGTAAAAGAAAAGCTGGACATAAATGACATTGACGATGAACTTTTAAAGTCTGTTATAACATTTATTTTTGAAAGGCTTGAAGATGGAGGACATGTAGATATAAAAGACTTAAGCTTTATGTTGGACAATGCTAAATTAAGAGACGAATTTAACGATATATTCGATATACTGTATAGCGAGAAAGAAATTAATGAAAAAATAGTTGATGATTGCATCAGAGAGATAATAAAAGACGATTTAAGCAGGAAGATAGTTCGCATTAAAAAGGAAATCGATGATTCTTATATTGCTGGTGACATTGAAAAAGAGAGAGAACTTTTAGTACAATTACAGAATTATGAAAAGGAGATGCTGAAGTTAAAAAATGGCTGATAAAAAGGTTACCCATAAGGAGGGGACACCCGTGAACAAAGAAAAAGTAAAGAATTCTATAAAAGAACTTATTGATAAAGGCAAAAAAAATGGAATGCTGACTTACAATGAGATAATGAATTCTCTTGAAGATATCGACATGGATGCTGAACAAATCGAGAAAGTCTATGACACATTTGAAAAGTTGGGGATAGAAATTGTAGGAGAAGAGCCTCAGCAGGAAGAATTGATACCTGAAGAGGATTTAGACTTGGATTTATCCATTCCTGAAGGCATTAACATCGATGATCCGGTAAGAATGTACTTAAAGGAGATTGGCAAGATTCCTCTTTTATCTCCTGATGAAGAGATAGAGCTTGCAAAAAGGATAGAAAAAGGAGATGAAGAAGCCAAAAAGAGGCTGACTGAGGCAAATTTAAGGCTTGTAGTTAGTATCGCAAAAAGATATGTAGGAAGAGGTATGCAGTTTCTCGATTTAATACAAGAAGGAAACTTGGGGCTTTTGAAAGCTGTTGAAAAGTTTAATTACAGAAAAGGCTTCAAATTCAGCACATATGCTACATGGTGGATAAGGCAGGCAATAACAAGGGCAATAGCTGATCAGGCTAGAACAATAAGAATCCCTGTTCATATGGTAGAAACTATTAATAAGCTTATAAGAGTTTCAAGACAGCTTTTGCAAGAATTAGGACGTGATCCACTGCCGGAAGAGATTGCTAAAGAAATGGATATGTCGGTAGATAAAGTCAGAGAAATAATGAAAATAGCTCAGGAACCAGTATCATTGGAGACTCCTATTGGTGAAGAAGAAGATAGCCATCTTGGTGATTTTATACCTGATGAAGATGCTCCAGCTCCAGCAGAGGCAGCGGCGTTTACAATGCTAAAGGAGCAGCTTATAGATGTTCTTGACACATTGACTCCTAGAGAAGAAAAAGTATTGAGGTTGAGGTTTGGGTTAGATGACGGCAGAGCAAGGACACTGGAGGAAGTTGGTAAAGAGTTTAATGTTACGAGGGAGAGAATAAGACAGATAGAAGCAAAAGCTTTAAGAAAGTTGAGACACCCAAGCCGCAGCAAAAAGTTGAAAGACTTTTTAGATTAGTTTAATACAGGCTTGACACAAGACAAAAATGTAGTATAATAATTATTGTATTCCTCAGTAGCTCAATGGTGGAGCAACCGGCTGTTAACCGGTAGGTTGTAGGTTCGAGCCCTACCTGAGGAGCCATATTAGGGCCTTTAGCTCAGTTGGTAGAGCGGTCGGCTCATAACCGATTGGTCCGGGGTTCGAGTCCCTGAAGGCCCACCATATAAGATGAAAGGACAGGCATTTGATTAACAAATGCTTTTTATTTTATAAAATGAAGCTGTCAAAGAGATTAAAGTCTATTGTTGAAATGGTACAAGTTCATTCAAAAGTTGCAGATATTGGGACAGATCATGGTTATATACCTGTCTATCTCTATTCAAATGGCATTTCAGACTACATTATTGCATCTGATGTAAAATTAGCTTCCATTAATAAAGCTATTGATGAGATCGAAAGGCACAAGTTGTCAGAAAATATTATTGTACGACTTGGTGATGGATTAAGCGTTGTAAAACCTTACGAAGTCGATACTGCAATAATAGCAGGAATGGGTGGAATACTAATAGCAGATATTTTGGAAAAAGATAAAAATATTGCATCAACGATAAAGAGGTTTATTTTGCAGCCTATGACATCATCAGACCATCTTCGGAGATATATTTATGAAAATGGTTATTCAATTATTGATGAAGACCTTGTTTTCGAAAAAGGTAAATTTTTCGAAATAATAACTGTTGAGCATGGAATTGAAACGGTTGACGATGAGATTTTTTTTGAAATAGGCAAAAAACTCTTTGAAAAGAGTCACCCTTTGCTTAAAGATTATATAAGATATAAGATAGGAAAGTTGAATAAAATAGTTGACGAAGTTTCTAAAAGCAATAATAGTGTCTCTTTAAAAGAGGATATTTTGCATAAAATTAAAAAATATGAGGTGTTATTATATGAGTCTGAAATGCCAGACAATAGCCGGAATGATTGACAAACTTGCACCACATAAGTGTGCAGAAGATTGGGATAACATAGGCCTACTAGTTGGAAATCCTCAAAAAGATGTCTCTACTGTGATGGTAGCCCTTGATGCAACGAAAGAAGTTGTAAAAGAGGCTATATCAAAAGATGTAGACATGATTATCACACATCATCCAATTATATTTAGACCTTTAAAGAACGTACGTACAGATAATCCAGCGGGTGAAATAATAAGCCTATTAGTAAAAGAAGATATCCCAGTTTATTCGGCGCATACTAACTTTGACGCTGCAAAGGGTGGAATGAACGATATTCTTTGCAATATACTTGGTATATACAATGAGGAAATATTGCAGGTTACATACAAAGAAGGATATAAGAAAATCGTCGTGTATGTGCCTATTGGATATGAGGAGATAGTAAAAACCGCTATGTGCAATGCAGGTGCCGGATTTATAGGAAATTACAGTGATTGTACTTTTCAAATATTGGGTACAGGGAGTTTTAGACCATTAGAGGGAACAAATCCTTTCATAGGCGAAATAGGTAAAGTGGAAAATACACAAGAAATAAGGATTGAGACGATTGCTCCAGAAAAATTGGTTAATAGAATAATAAGCGCTATGCTGAAAGTTCATCCATATGAAGAAGTAGCGTATGATATATATCCAGTAGAGACGCTATATAATGAATATGGAATAGGAAGAATAGGATACATAAAAGGTACTACATTAGGAGACCTTGCCAATGATGTAAAAGCGAAGTTAGGACTAAAGAATCTTAGAGTTGTAGGCGATTTGCGAAAGACCATAAATAAAGTGGCTATTTGCGGTGGTAGCGGTGGTAATCTTGTATCAATATCAGCTTTTAAAGGTGCCGATGTTTTGATTACAGGAGATGTTGGATACCATGACGCAATAGATGCTAAACATTTGGGACTATCGATAATCGATGCAGGCCACTTTGGCACTGAGAAGATTTCAGTAAATTTTATTGCAGAATATATAAGAGATGAAGTACAGAAAATGAATATAGATTTGAATGTAATTACAAGCGAAATACAATCTGATCCATTTATATTCATGTAATAATTACCATTTGACAATTAACAGCAATAGTGATATCATGTTAACTCTAGAGAGTAAAATGTACGAGTAAGCCAGATGGTCGCGTACAATATGTACGAGGAAAGTCCGAGCTCCATAGGGCAAGGTGCCGGGTAATACCCGGTGGAGGTGACTCCAAGGAAAGTGCAACAGAGATATACCGCCTGCTATTTATTTTGATATGAATTGTAATTTTATTAAGTACGTTATACATATCGAAATAAGTAGCGGGTAAGGGTGGAAAGGCGAGGTAAGAGCTCACCAGCATCCAGGCGACTGGAATGCTCTGTAAACCCCACCTGGAGCAAGGTAAAATAGGAGGGAATAATAAGTGGCCCGCTTAACCCTCGGGTAAAACCGCTAGAGGTATCAGGCAACTGATATCGTAGATAGATGACCATCTAAAACAGAACTCGGCTTATAGACTTGCTCGTAATTAAAGCAAAGAACTCAATGTCATATGGCATTGGGTTTTTTTCAATAATTAATTTTTAAGAGAGGTTGTAAATCTAAATGATTGAAAGTAATAAGAATATAAAAGTCGTAGTAGGAATGTCTGGTGGAGTTGATTCATCTGTGTCAGCACTGCTTCTTAAAGAGCAGGGATACGATGTAGTCGGGATATTTATGAAAAACTGGGATGAAGAGGATGATTCTGGATACTGTACAGCAGCAGAGGATTATGAGGATGTTGTCAGAGTTTGCGATAAAATTGGCATACCGTATTATTCAATAAATTTTACTCAGGAATATTGGGATAGGGTATTCAAATATTTTTTGGACGAATACAGAAGTGGAAGAACACCAAATCCAGATGTTATGTGCAACAAGGAGATAAAATTTAAAGCTTTTTTAGATTTTTCATTAAAAATTGGAGCAGACTATATTGCAACAGGTCACTATGCAAGAATAGAATACAGCAACGGTAAATACAGGATGTTAAAAGGCGTCGATAAAAATAAAGATCAAACATACTTCTTGTGTGAGTTAGGCCAGAAGCAGCTTTCTAAGACGATATTTCCCATAGGTCACCTAAATAAATTCGAAGTCAGAGAAATAGCTAGAAAGGCCGGTCTTAAAACTGCAGATAAAAAAGACAGCACAGGCATATGCTTTATCGGAGAAAGGAAGTTCAAAGAATTTTTAAATCAATTTCTGCCTGCTAAGCCGGGAGAAATAAGAGATTTATCAGGACGCGTGTTAGGAAAACACGACGGATTGATGTTTTATACATTAGGACAGAGAAGAGGGCTAGGAATAGGTGGTATTGGAACTGGAGAACCTTGGTTTGTAGTTGATAAAGATGTTGAAAACAATATACTTTATGTGGCACAAGGTGAAAAAAATCCAGCTTTATATTCGTATGCACTGTTCACTAAAGATGTTAATTGGATTGACAACAGCATAGAAGCTGATACATTTAGATGTAAGGCAAAATTTAGGTATAGACAGCCTGACCAAGATGTAACTGTTTATGCTAAAGATGATGGGTACTTTGTAGTCTTTGATAAGCCACAAAGAGCTGTTACACCAGGACAATTTGTTGTATTTTATGATGGTGAATATTGCCTCGGTGGTGGTGTAATAGACAGTATCATAAAAGACGAAAATATTGTTAAGGATTATATATAATTGAAGATTTAAACTTTTTTTGTTAATATAATATTGGATAAAATATGAAGAGGAGATGCATTTATGAGTATTCACATTGGCGCAAAAGAAGGAGAAATAGCAAATACAGTGCTGCTTCCAGGAGATCCTTTAAGAGCTAAATATATTGCCGAGAATTTTTTAAGCGATGTAAAGTGCTATAATGAAGTCCGCGGAATGTACGGGTATACAGGAAATTATAAAGGGAAAAGGGTATCTGTACAAGGGACAGGCATGGGCATACCGTCTATATCGATATATGTGAACGAGCTTATAGAAAGCTATAATGTAAAAAATCTGATAAGAATTGGCACATGTGGTTCAATGCAGCCCGATATAAATATTAGGGATGTAATATTGGCAATGTCTTCTTCAACAGATTCCGCTATAAATAGGATTAGATTTAATGGCATGGATTATGCTCCAACTGCTAGCTTTAAGCTTCTAAAAAAAGCTTATGATGCTGCTACAAGTATGGGTATAAATGTGAAAGTAGGAAACGTCCTTTCTTCGGATACATTTTACAACGATGATAAAGATAGCTGGAAACTGTGGGCAAAATTTGGAGTTTTGGCAGTTGAAATGGAGACTGCAGGTCTTTACACTTTAGCTGCTAAATACGGTGTAAATGCGCTTACTATATTGACGGTTAGCGACAGCCTTGTAACTGGTCACGCAACATCAGCAGAAGAAAGGCAAAAGACATTCAATGATATGATTAAAATTGCTTTTGAAGTCGCAGAATAATTTTTTAAGGTGGTGATTAAATGCAACCATTAAAATTCAAACCTATATTCATGGAGAGAATATGGGGAGGCGATGCGTTAAAGACAAAATATGGCTTTAATATTCCCTACGGTAAAAAAATCGGTGAGTTGTGGTGCATATCGGATAATAGGACAGCAGTGAGCGAAGTTGAAGGCGGCAGTTTTGACGGCGTCAAATTAAATGAATTGGCAAAACAGCATAAAAATGATATATACGGTGAAGGTAAATCATATGATAGATTTCCTTTGCTGATAAAGATAATAGATGCAAACGACAAGCTATCGGTGCAGGTGCATCCAGACGATGATTATGCGTACAAACATGAGAATGGCGATCTCGGTAAAACAGAAATGTGGTACATAATCGATGCGAAGCCAGGTGCTAAACTTGTTTGCGGTTTAAAAGAAGGTACTACAAAGGAACAGTTTAAGACACTGCTGGACGAAGGCAGATTGGAAGATTGCCTAAATGAGATTGAAATAAATCCTGGCGATGTAGTTTATATTCCTTCAGGTTTGGTACATGCTATTGGTGATGGTATACTCATATGTGAAATACAGCAAAATTCTGACCTTACTTACAGAGTTTATGATTACAATAGAGTTGACGATAATGGCAATAAAAGGGAGCTTCATATAGATAAGGCTTTAGATGTAATTGATTTTAATTTAAAGAGTGATAAGATTGTACCTGAATACAAAAAAATAGAAGGCGGTAGTATTGCAGAAGTAGTGAGGTCAAAATATTTTAATACGGACGTAATAAATATAGATACATCTGTAATTATTGATACGAAAGGAATATTCAATACATTGGTAGTTGTAGAAGGTGAATGTGAATTAGTTTGTGGGGACGATATGATGCACTTAAAAAGAGGTGAATCAGTATTAATTCCTGCGTCTATTGATAGATACATAATTGATGGGAAGTGCAAAGTAGTAAGGTCGTATATTTAAAGAAAACGGAATATTGACATAAATAAAAAAATATAATATACTAAACTTACAGATTGGGGTTATAGCTCAGCTGGTTAGAGTGCTACGTTGACATCGTAGAGGTCACAGGTTCGAGCCCTGTTAACCCCATCATGATAATTATATACATAAATTCTTAATATTTAAAAAGTGGGGTTATAGCCCAGCTGGTTAGAGCGCTACGCTCACATCGTAGAGGCCACAGGTTCGAGCCCTGTTAACCCCACCAAATGAGAAATGTCCGGCTATCAAAGTCGGATTTTTATTTCAAAAAAACTGCCTCATTTTTGAATACAGAGGCAGTATGAAATAAAATTATTTATAAAGCTTTAACTAATTTAAGCCATTCTTTTGCAATAAGTGCATGTCCCGCATTTGTTGGATGTACGCCGTCTACTGTCCAGAAAAGAGGATCTTTTATGATTGAAAATTGAGCCATGATACCGTCAAGTGGAATAAAATATGCTCCAAATTCGTAAGCAAGCTTCCTTACTACATGTATTTTTGGGTCCAAATCCACTCTCCAGTCTTTGCGGTCTTCTGGCTCTGGTAGGACGAAAGGTTCCATCATTATTATTTTTGCGTTTAGCTCTTCTTTTGTTCTTGTTAGTATGTACCTATAGTCTTCTTCAAATTTTTCTGGAGATGTGTAGTCATGGCTGTCGTAATTTCTCCAAGTGTCATTTATACCTATCAATATACTTACTACTGTAGGCTTTAGATCCAAACAATCGGTAGTCCATCGATTTTTAAGGTCTCTTACTCTGTTGCCACTGACTCCTCTATTTAAAAATTTAACGTTTAATTCCGGATGAAGTGCTGCAAACAAAGAAGCAATGATATTTGGATATCCATATCCTAGATCGTCAGGGTTTTCCCTATTGCGACCAGCATCTGTGACGCTATCTCCTTGAAAAAGAACAATATCATTGTCTTTTAAAAGCATACTACCATCTCCTTATTATATTGGAAACATATTATATCGTAAATTATGTTATCATTTAATAGACGTTATTGCAATGTGAAAACAAAAAAATTTGTAGAAATTATAGTGATTTTATAGTATAATTATCTACGATGGGGATGTAACTCAGCGGGAGAGTACCACATTCGCATTGTGGGAGTCGAGGGTTCAAATCCCTTCATCTCCACTTACAATTATAAACTTACATTAAAAATTGCTAACGTAAGTTAGTAATTTTTTTTGCTTAAATTTTATGATGATACATAAAATAAAGCTGAATGACATGTGATGCAGTGGCTGCGTGTTATAATAAAAGCGGAGGGATGTCTATGGATGAGAAATGTATTATAGATCGATTTGAAGGTGACTATGCGGTTATAGAGTATGGCCGTACTACGTTTAATCTTCCACGCTCGCTTTTGCCAAGGGAAGCAAAAGAAGGAGACATACTTACGTTTGATATTCATATAGATAAAGAAGAGACGAAAATGAGGAGCCAATACATAAAAAAACTTGCTGATGAATTATTCAGAGAATAAAGAGGTGCAATTATGCTAAAAAAGTTTTTCATAGTATTTTTGATTTTTACTTTACTTTTTTCTATTGCTGGATGCTCTTCGACAAATAATCAAGGCACCAATATTACTGCACCGGCAGGCAGTGCGGCGGATTCAAATCTAAGTGAATCGCAAAATACTGCAAGTGCAAATAAGGCCGGGCTGTTAAAAGTTCACTTTATAGACGTAGGACAAGGTGATAGTATTTTTATACAATCACCTACTGGAGAAACTATGTTAATAGATGCTGGAGTACCCCAGATGGGCAATAAAGTCGTCAATTATTTGAAAAATTTAGGAGTAAAAAAAATTGATATTCTAGTAGGAACACATCCGCATGAGGACCATATTGGTGGTATGGATTACGTAATAAATGATTTTGATATTGGCAAATTTTACATGCCGAAAGTGACGACAAATACAAAGACATTTGAGTATGTATTGAATGCGGCAAAAAATAAAGGATTAAAGATAGACGTGGCAAAAGCGGGAGTTTCACTTGACTTAGGTACTTCTTTGACTGCAGTGATGATTGCACCGAACGGCACAAAATATGATGATCTCAATGAATACAGTGCTGTAATCAAATTAACCTACGGCGATACATCCTTTTTGTTTACAGGGGATGCTGGAGCTGAATCAGAAAAAGAAATGATTAATCAAGGATACGACTTAAAGTCTGATGTCCTTAAAATTGGCCATCATGGAAGCTATACGTCGACCACAACTGCCTTTTTAAATGCTGTTGATCCAGAGTATGCTGTCATTTCAAGCGGCAAAGGAAATGACTACGGTCATCCACATAGTGTGACATTAAAAAAGCTTAAAGTAAGGAATATACCTGTATATAGGACAGATGAATGTGGAACAATTGTTGCAACAAGCGATGGACATAAGATATCATTTAATGTCAAACCGGGAGATTATGTGCCAGGGCAAAGAAACTAAAAAATAGCGTTTTATTACATAAATATTTAGTTTTCAAGAAAAGATATAACCAGGAAGTTTTATAAGGAGGTTATATCTTATGAAAAGTACCAAGAAGATTTTTTCATTCTGTTTGATGCTTGTCATTGTGATTACATCCATTTCAATGGCAGGATGTAAAAGCTCTGTAAAAAAGCCGCTTACTGCAAAGAAAAGTTTAAATGTTGTAGGATTTTATATGGATTCGCCAGGTTACGATAATTCATACAATTCACTTGTTAAATATGCGAAATACATGGACACTTTGTCACCATTATGGCTAACTGTTCAAGGCGATGGTACAGTGAAAGATTCCACTAATCCAAAGGCGCTAAGCTTTGCTAAGAAAAATGGGCTAAAAGTGATACCACTTGTAAACGTGGCTGACAGCAAAGACTCCGTGTTGACTGATTCGAAAGTTAAGACTGAGACAATGAATGAGCTTATAAGCCTATTGAGAAAGCATGGTTTCGACGGATATAATATAGATTTTGAATTCATACCTCATGGAACAAAAAACTATGTTCAGGATAAAGATTATCTTACAGCATTTATGGGCACTTTTAGAATGATGATGAAAAAAGAAGGGAAAATTCTGGATATGTCTGTAATACCGCACTATCAGGTTTCACCTGAGATATCAGGAATATATGATTACCATAAGTTAGCTCCACTAGTGGATCATGTGACATTGATGACTTATGATAGGCATAATGCGTCGTCACCACCGGGGCCGGTGTCGCCTGAACAGTGGGTTGAAACCAATGTTAAGGATGCTTTGAATGAGGGGTTTAAACCAAGTCAGATATGCCTCGGTGTTGCAACGTATGGCTATGACTGGCCTGCTAATAAGTCAGGAGGCTTTTCTGTGCCAACTAAAGCAATACTTCAAAATGCTCAACAAAAGGGTGTAAATATACAGTGGAGCGACACTTACCAAGAACCATACTACACATACTACGATAGTACTTATGGTGTAACGAGGCAAGTGTGGTTTGAAAACTCTACTACTATGGGAGAAAAAATCGATGTTGCAAAAAAATACGGAATACATGGAATATGTATATGGAGAATAGGTTTTGAGACACCGTCATTCTGGGATACCATATCAAAAAAGATAGGAGCAAAATAAAGGCAGGGTGGTATAAAGCCACCTTGTTTTTGTAAAAAGGCAATAAAACGTTGACTTAATATAAAAAGAATAATATAATCGAATTACAGCAAATAAACATATTTGGAGGTTAGTTATGTATATACCATCTATTAACCCGTATGCTTTTAAAATAGGACCTATTGCTGTACATTGGTATGGAATATTTATGGCCATATCGATAGCTGCAGGTGCCTATTATTTGTACGTAAAATCGAAAGAGCTGAATTACGATGAAGATTTTTTGTTGAATCTACTGATGATTGTAGTTATATCGGGAATCGTCGGCGCAAGATTGATGTTTGTATTGGCAAACGACATAGACTGGTTCTACAAGGACCCTATACAAATTTTAAAGATCTATGAAGGCGGTCTTTCATGGCATGGAGCAGTATTAGGCGGGTTTCTTGCAGGCCTTTATTATTGTCGCAAGAAAAATGTCAGGATAAATCCATTGGAAGACTATGCCGTTATTGGACTGGCTATAGGAAATATGTTGGTCAGGATAGGAAATATATTCAATCAGGAAGTATTGGGAAGACAGACGGATTTTGCCTTTGGAAGATGGCCTGCACAGTTAGTTGGCGTAGCCATGGGACTTATACTTTTAATACGGTATTTTTACATTGAGAGAAAGCACATGCCTTATGGGTACCAGTTTTGGTCATTTATATTTTATTATCAGCTTATGAGAGGATTAATCGAAGAAACGGTAAGGGACAATCCTTTGTTTTTACCTGTTTATTTAAACAAACATCTTGGAATTGGCTTTTTCACTTTGACTCAGATAGCTACACCATTCATACTAATATTGGCATATTGGATGATGAGACGTGTCATAAACGATCCAGAAAATAAAAAGTTGAGTTTCTAACCTGCTTTATGCGGGTTTTTTATATAACAGACAAAGAAATTAAGGAAGGATGATTTTAGTGGATAAAAAAGTCATTTTCGAAAGATTGCTACCAATGGTAGAAAAAGCATCAAGAGAAATAGATGACTTAGACTATTTTTATCATGAGGTAGTGAAAATACTAGATAGTAATGTACCGTACTACAACTGGACAGGCTTTTACTTTATGCAAGATGGGCTTCTTCAGCTTGGACCATATATAGGAAGGCCAACGGAACACGTAAAAATAAAAGTTGGTCAGGGAATATGCGGCAGAGCAGTTGCAGAAAATTCTACTATCGTGGTTGATGATGTTACAAAGGAGGAAAATTACCTTGCCTGCAGTATAGAAACAAAGTCTGAAATAGTCGTACCTATTCGTGTAGGTGATGAAATAATAGGCGAAATTGACATAGACAGTGATGAAAAAAGCGCATTCGACGACGATGATAGGAATTTTTTAGAAGCTGTTGCAGACATAGTTAGCAAAAAAATAGCGAATAAATGAGGTATATTGCCTCATCATTTTTGTAGATAAAAACATATAAATAATATATAATGTTAAATATAAATCATTGAAAGGAGAGCAAATATGAAGAGATCATCAGTTATTTTACTTGCAATATTAGCTGTTGTCGTGATATTTGTGGCATATTTTTTTGCAAGCTACAATTCTCTTGTCAGTCAGCAAGAAAATGTCAATAGCAAATGGAGCCAGATTGACAACCAACTACAAAGGAGAGCAGATTTAATACCAAATCTT
Organism: Thermoanaerobacterium thermosaccharolyticum DSM 571; assembly: GCF_000145615.1. NCBI lineage: Bacteria > Bacillati > Bacillota > Clostridia > Thermoanaerobacterales > Thermoanaerobacteraceae > Thermoanaerobacterium > Thermoanaerobacterium thermosaccharolyticum. The sequence continues at coordinate 1,993,771 of NC_014410.1, read as the reverse complement.
GTTGAAACAGTTAAAGGATATGCAGCACATGAACAAGCTGTATTTGACAGTGTAAATAAGGCAAGAGAAAAGCTCTTGTCTGCAAATACGGTGCAGGAAAAGGCAAATGCTAATGATGAACTTGGTACTGCACTTGGAAGATTGCTTGCCATATCAGAAAATTATCCTACATTAAAAGCGGATCAGAATTTTAGGCAGCTAAGTGATGAGCTAGCTGGTACAGAAAACAGGATTGCTGTTGCAAGAATGGACTACAACAACGCTGTACAGCAGTACAATACAAGTATTAGGCAGTTTCCAAATGTGATTATCGCCAGGATGTTTGGCTTTACAGAAAAGCAGTACTTCAAGGCGCAAGCCTCAGCATCAGAAGTTCCAAAAGTGGACTTTTCAAAATAGGGAGGTTAAATAGTGATAAAATATGGAAAAGTCTTTTTGCTGTCAATTTTATTTCTATTGATATTTACTGAGATTTTTGCAGCATCAATACCTCCGAAGCCTTCACAATACGACTATGTCTACGATTATGCAAAGCTCATGAATCAAAGTGATATTGAGACAATTAGAAGCATAGGAAAGGAAATAGAAGATTTAAGCGGTGCTCAAATTATCGTTGTAACTGTTAACGACATCGGAAATTATCAAATTTCTGACTATGCACTAAATTTATTTAGAAGCTGGGGGATTGGTCAGAAAGACAAAAACAACGGTGTACTGCTTTTAGTGGATAAAAAAAGACTTCTAAAAGGATTAAGCGGAAAAGTATTCATATCTGTAGGTTATGGACTAGAAGGTGCCATACCTGACTCTGTAGCAGGGAGAGTGCTGGATGATTATGTGCTGCCAAAGTGGGATAACAAAGATTATTCTGGCGGTATTGTGGATGGATACAAGGCAATTGCATCATTAGTTGCCAAAGAGTATAATATAGATTTAAAAAATGTCGATACAAACGAATATCCTCAGCCAAATACGGATAATAATGATAAAGTTAAAGGTATAATTTCAGTTGTAATTTTTATAATTTTAATACTTATTTTTTCTTCTTTCCGTCGCAATTGGTGGTGGGGCGGCGGCCCCGGAGGATTTGGTGGAGGATTTGGCGGCGGCTTTGGAGGTTTTGGTGGCTCTGGAGGAAGTGGCTTTGGAGGAGGCGGTTTCGGCGGCAGTGGAGGAAGTTTTGGTGGTGGTTCTACTGGCGGAGGTGGAGCTGGTCGCTAAACTCTGAATTTGCCTCTTTCATATTGCTTTGGCCATTTAATATCTTCTTTTAGGTCGTGAGCTGCGTATAGAGGCCAATACGGATTCCTAAGAAGCTCCCTTCCAAGAGCTATTAAATCAGCCTTTTCATCTTTAAGGAGTTGTTCTGCCATTTCTGCTTTTGTTATAAGACCAACTGCGGCTGTTTTAAACCCCAATTCTTCTTTTATTCTTTCTGAGTATTTTACTTGATAACCAGGATACAAGTCGATTTTTGCATTTAAAAGTCCGCCGGTGCTGACGTCTATCAAATCTACATCTTGGTCTTTTATGTGTGATAGAATATTTATCATCTCATCAATATTTATTCCGCCGCTAATATAATCATCAGCAGACACCCTTACAAATATCGGCTTATTATCTGGCCATACTTCTTTTACAGATTTTATGACTTCTTTAAGTATTCGCACTCTATTATCAACAGAACCGCCATATTCGTCATTTCTTTTGTTGGAAAGAGGAGACAAAAATTCATGTATGAGATATCCATGGGCGGCATGTATTTCAATTATATCAAATCCAGCTTTAAGAGCTCTCTTTGCTGCATCTTTGAATTTAATAGTTATATCTTTGATTTCATCTTTTGTAAGTTCATGTGGGAGTTTATATTCGTCGCTCCAATTCATCGCTGAAGGTGCTACCGGCGTTTCATCAGTTACTTCTGACTTCCTGCCTGCATGTGCCAGTTGTATTCCAACTGTAGCACCGTGCTTTTTACATTCATCTACAATTTTTTTAAGTGGCTCTATTTGTTCATCATTCCACAGCCCCAAGTCATTATCAGTAATCCTTCCTCTGCTTTCAACTGCTGTGGCTTCCATCATAATCAAACCTACACCGCCTATAGCTCTAGTCACATAATGGACAAAATGCCAATTATTTGCCAATCCATCTGTATCTGCAGAATATTGGCACATTGGCGACATCATAATCCTGTTTTTTATTGTTACGCTTTTAATTTTTAATGGTGTAAATAACATAATAACATCTCCTTTCAAATATATGATACCACTTAAACAGTTAAAATAAAAATTATTATAAGAAAAAATATATCAATTACAAAAACGTATTCATAAACATGATTTATTTCTTTTTTTAAAGTTTCGTGGTATAATAGATTTAGATTTAGATAAAGGAGGGTATATTGTGAAAGAAAGAGTAGAAGAAGTTTTAAATCTTTTAAGACCTTCTCTTCAAGCAGACGGCGGAGATGTTGAACTCATTGACGTTACTGATGATGGTGTTGTTCAAGTTAAATTGACTGGAGCTTGCGGCGGATGTCCGTTTGCAGTTATGACGTTAAAAGAAGGAATAGAAAGAGCAATAAAAGAGGAGCTACCTGAAGTAAAGGAAGTTGTTGCTCTTTAAAAATAAAAAAGTCCGGATTATTTCCGGATTTTTTAATTAGAAAAAAGGATTTTAAAAAAATACATAGAATACTATATATGGAAATAATTTCTAATAGGGAGGTATTCTATGTATGCTTAAGAAAAATATGATATCTTTGTTATTGGCGTTAATCATTACATTTAGCTCAAATTCCTTTGCATTTAGTTTATCTGAGTATACTTCAGAGTATTATGCCGATAGATATTTAAATCTTATAAAAGAGAAAATGCCTTTTGTAAAAGATATGTCATTAGAGAGCATCAAAAAAAATAATGATGGTTCGTTAAGCATTAATATGAAAGCCGATAATGAAATATACAAAACTCTTAATGTATTAATAAATAATGGCATTATAACAAGTGTTGATTATTATGTTGATCCGTTAAGCTATTCTTTAGGAGAAAGTTTAGAATCAAATATAAGTGCGGATGATGCAATAACTACGGGCAGGAGATTGCTTGAAAATTTGTTTAATGAGAAATTTGCATACATATCAACTATTAAAGATGAAACATATCTTGATGACGCTTTAAAAAAGCCCACAATTTATAAATTATTGTTTAAAAATACAATATCTAATGTGCTAGTTTACAATTCTAATGCGTATGTATATATCGACTCTAAAAGCGGAGATATATTGAAGTTAAAAGCAAAATGGTTAGATGAATCTTTATATAATAAAGAAAGGGAAATGTTGGATGCAAATGAAGCGGCAAAAATTTTTAAAGAGAAGTTTGATCCCGTTCTCGTATACTTAAAAAATAATGATAGTGATTTTCCAAAATACGGATTGTACTATATATTTAACGTCGATTATAACTTTTTAGGAATAGATGCCATAAATGGTGAGGCTATAGACTATAATGGAGACGAACTTTATAATGACATTATTTATATAAAAGGCAATTCAACAGAATTAAAAAGTTTCGATAAAATAGTGTCCTATGAGGAAGCGTTGGAAATTGCAAAAAAGGAAATTTCGAATCTAAAAATTAATGATTTAAACATTTTAAATAGCAAAAAAATAGACAAATATTTTTTAACGGGGAAAACCGCATATGCATTCAATATGAATCGAACAGAAGGAAATTTAATCGCCAATGCAAGCGTAGCTGTTGATGAAGAAAGTGGAAAAGTAATTAGCGAAAATATAGACATTTCCAACAATGATGGATTGTTTGATACTGAAGGTGATATAGATAGAGTTATTGATTATGTTAAAGGAATTTTTAGTGAAAAGACATATAGTCTTGCACTAATAAAAAATCCTGCAATATATGGCAATGAAAAGACGTATTTATTTTACCGAATTTACAATAATGCAATAGTGATGGATAATTATTTAAGAATTAAAACAGACAAAGATGGTAAAATAATAAATGTCTCTATAATTTGGGATGATGCAGAAAAGCCTTGTAAAAAAATTGTAGATAAAAATGTGGTAAAAAATATATTTTTAGATAAAAAGCCGATTCTGTACTATATTTACAGCAATGAAGGAAAAATCGAGCCAATTTATATATTTGGCAACATGAATTATATCATTGATGCATCGACAGTAAAAAGAGTATCTATCGATGAATTCGGAAAAGTTGATAGGAGTTGATAGAATGAATGATAAACTTAAACTCGAAGCCGCAAAAGAATTAGGATTGTTGGAAAAAGTATATAAAGTAGGCTGGTCAAATTTAACTGCTCAAGAAACTGGCAAGATTGGTGCAATTGTCAAAAAGAGAAAAAAAATATAACTTTGTGATGCAAAACCGCACTTAAGTGATATACTTGTATTTGAGAGGTGATGACAATGAATGCAAAAGAAAATATTTATGAGAAAGCTGCAGAATTAATTGAAAAATCTAAAAAGACGATTGTGTTAACAGGTGCAGGTATATCAACTGAAAGCGGGATCCCTGATTTTAGAAGTCCGGGAACTGGGCTGTGGGAAAAGATGGACCCCATGGAGGCTTTGTCTACAAGAGTATTGTACAATGATCCTATTAAATTCTACAATAACGGCTTTAAAATTCTTTTATCTATGAAAGATGCGAAACCAAATAAAGCCCACTATATTTTAGCTCAATTAGAACAAGAAGGTTTGATATCTGGAGTAATAACCCAAAACATAGACAACTTGCATCAAAAGGCTGGATCTCACAAGGTATTTGAAGTTCATGGGCAGACAAGGACTGGAAGCTGCATAAACTGTGGTGAGGTAGTTTCGATTGATTTACTAAATTCAAAAGTTGAGAAAAATGAGATACCGCCTAAATGCGACAAATGCAATGGTATTTTAAGGCCTGATGTAGTGATGTTTGGAGACCCAATGCCGGAGGATTTTGAGAGGGCTTGGCGTGAGGCGGAAAGCAGCGACTTAATGGTTGTAATAGGTTCTTCACTGACGGTATCGCCGGTAAATTTTCTTCCTGGATTAGTAAAGCACCTTATAATTATCAATAAATCAGAAACGCCAGAAGACAGAAGAGCTGATGTAGTGATAAGGGAATCCGCTAGTGAAGCATTAAGCACTATTTTAGCATATCTAAAAATAGCAAAAAATTAAAATACATTTGACAATGTATATGCTTGAGTGCTATTATTAATAGGTAAATTATTTATCATGTTTGGAGGAAGATATAATGGTAAGAGGTAAAGTTAAATGGTTCAATGCTGAGAAAGGTTATGGCTTCATAGAAAGAGAAGGAGGTTCAGATGTATTCGTACACTACTCAGCGATTGAACAAGATGGTTTTAAGACATTAGAGGAAGGACAGGAAGTTGAGTTTGATATCGTTGAGGCAGAAAAAGGGCCACAGGCTGCAAATGTTAAAAAGGTTTCTTAAAGAGAAATTTAACCCTAACAGAGATGTTAGGGTTTTTAATTATATTAGTAGATTGTAAATAATGATGTAGTTGCTTTTTATCTAGACTGCTGAAAAAATTTTAAAAAAGGATATTGACGAATTAGAGTTTTTTATGTATACTAATACTTGTCACGGAAATTGGTCGTATAGCTCAGCTGGGAGAGCACCTGCCTTACAAGCAGGGGGTCATAGGTTCGAGCCCTATTGCGACCACCATTATGGCCCAATAGCTCAGTTGGTTAGAGCGCCAGCCTGTCACGCTGGAGGTCGAGGGTTCGAGCCCCTTTTGGGTCGCCATATAATTTAAAATTAGCCTCGATAGCTCAGTCGGTAGAGCAAGGGACTGAAAATCCCTGTGTCAGTGGTTCGATTCCACTTCGAGGCACCATAAAGATATGCGGACATAGCTCAGTTGGTAGAGCATCACCTTGCCAAGGTGAGGGTCGCGAGTTCGAGTCTCGTTGTCCGCTCCATAATTTGGCGGCATAGCCAAGTGGTAAGGCAGAGGTCTGCAAAACCTTTATCTCCAGTTCGAATCTGGATGCCGCCTCCATATTTAATCAAGCGATATCAAGCCTTTCATGGCTTTTATTTTTTTATATTTGTGTCAAATCACGTCAGATTTTTTGCATTGATACGATCTTATTGACTTTGGATAGATTAAAAGAAGGGAATAACATACTTATTTTCCCTGAAAAATCAGAACAGGATATTCATAGGTAAAAAGAAAGTATATGATCCTAATAGATCATATAAAATTGAGAGAGAAAGAATCGCAAATTACCTTATGGAAAGTATTTCCGGTATGTATTACAATATACAATATGATGAAGATTTATAAAGAAGGATGATTTTAAAGTCTGCATCGTTTATTATGAAATAAATGATGTGTACGATTTTTGTGAGGTGCGAAAATGAAGGAGATAAAGTTTATAGATGTAAGTTTTAGCGATTCTGATGATGTAATTTTGAAGGATATAACACTGGAAATATATATGGGTCATATATACACAATTATAGGACCGTCAGGTGCTGGCAAGTCTACTTTGATAAAATTAATAAATAGGCTTATAGACCCGACTGAAGGCAAAATATTGATAGATGGAAACGATATAATGAATTATGACATAATACAGCTTAGGCGAAAGATTGGGATGGTTTTTCAGCAGCCATATCTTTTTGAGGGGACTGTTGAAGACAACATTAAATATGGACCTATGCTTAAAGGAAAGAGAGACGTTGATGTGGAATACTATTTAAAAATAGTTGGGCTTGATAAAAGTTATAGTAAGAAAAAAGTCGATGACTTATCTGGTGGTGAAGCACAGAGAATTTCTATAGCAAGGACACTTGCAAATGAACCAGAAGTGTTGCTGCTAGATGAACCGACGTCTGCGCTTGATCCGGCATCTACACAAGTGATTGAGGAGCTTGTAATTGATTTAAAAAACAAATTAAATCTTACATTTATTTGGATTACACATAATATGGAACAAGCAAAACGCGTTGGCGATTATACTATCTTTATAAATAAAGGACGATTAGTTGAATACGGAGAGACAAGAAATTTTTTCTTAAATCCTAAATTTGATGTAACGAAACTCTTCATTGATGGAAAATTGACAAAGGAGGAAGCTGAATGAGTGTATTGTCGCTTATATTGTCATCAAGTCTTGTATTGGTATCGATTTTCATTTCATATTATCAAAAACTTGGTGTTGAAAAAGAAGTAGTCATTGGCACTGTAAGAGCGGTTTTACAGCTTACAATTGTTGGATACATTCTTCATTATATTTTTAGCGCCAATAATATATTTTTTACACTTGCGATGGTAATTGTAATGATTATTGTGGCAGGAAATAATGCAGCAAAAAGAGGAAGAGGAATACCATACGTATTTTATTATATAACAATATCTATTGCATTTGGCGCTGCTATTACACTTACTGCACTAATATTATTTGGCAGCATACATTTTAGACCACAAGAAGTGATACCAGTCTCAGGTATGATAATAGGGAATGCAATGGTTTCGTCTGGACTAACAGTGTCAAGGCTTAAAGATGAGATGAAAAATAGAAGACATGAAATTGAGACGTATCTTTCACTGGGGGCTAATTCAAGACAAGCATCCCAGAAAATAATAAAAACAGCTATCAAAACAGGAATGATGCCCACGATAGACAGTATGAAAACTCTTGGTATTGTGCAGCTGCCAGGGATGATGACTGGTCTAATCTTAGGTGGTGTTGATCCTATAGATGCTGTTAAATATCAGATGATGGTTACATTCATGATGACATCAACAACAGCAATAGCATGTTTCTCAGTAGCCCTTTTATCATACACCCGCTTCTTTACGCCTAATCATCAATTGATTTAGGATAATGATTTATTTTTATCTTCTAAAAGCTTTAATATTTTTTCTTGATTTTCTATAATCTTATCGGCTTTTGTGTGAGGGTCTTCTATGATTAATTCTGCCTTTAAATTGACTTCGTAGTCATTTTGAGCTCTTAGTCTGTCTTTTGCTTCTTGTCTATTTTGATGTAAGAGTGTATTAACTTTTCCTTATTGTTATCCATAGAATGAGCACCTCACAATTAAGATAAATAATTTTGATTTGCCTAAAAAATCAAGTCAAGCCTTAATGAAGTAACATAAACTAATAATGAGGAAGGAAGCTGAATAAAATCATTCAGCTCCTGTTTTATTTTTAGCTGTTATTTTTTGAAAGCTGAAAAATATGAGGATAATATAGTATTTCCGGATGCAAAATAAGCTATACGAATAGCTTCTGCTATTTCTTCATCAGTAACCCCCATATTTATCAGTTGATTTGATATGTTTTCAACTCCTAGATTTGCACCATGTGTTGCATCAATAGCTAATGCTATTAATAATTTTGTTTTTTGATCTAACGCACCTGGACCCATTGCAGAAGAATATACTTTTTCTATTGCTTTTGCAAATTCAGGATCGTTCTTATCAAGTGATGATAAGAATGGTGGTAGTGGCATTTGAATCCCTCCTAGTATAATTTTACATGTAATATTATATCACCATTTTTGATTAAATTTTAATATTTTAAGATTTTGTATATAAAAGAGTTCAGAAGAAATTCATAATTTTATCTACTACAACATATGAGATTATATATACAATGAGATAAATGGAAAATAAATATAGCAAATATTTTATTCCTTCTTGCATAAATTTCTTTTTAGTGGTTTTCGAAAATATAAGTAAAAAAATAATAAATGCTATTCCAGAAACTAATCCCTTAAACACAATATATACTTATTAAGATTGCTATAATTGCTATAACGATTATTTTTAACAAAGTTATGCTTTAATTCATAAAAACACTTCTATTACAATTTTATAACAAAAAAACAACACAATTATGATAAAATACTTTATATGATAAGTATTAAAAAACAAAATGATTTGATAACTATGTTAAAGGATATGGTAAGATGGATTATATTATAGGTGTTGATATTGGTACTACCAGTACAAAAGCTGTAGCATTTGATTTAAATGGTAGATTAATAGCAAAAAGCAGTATAGGGTATCCGATATTGAATCCAAAACCATCTTGGAGTGAGCAGGATCCTGAGGAAATATTTAGAGCGGTATTAAATACGATTAAAGATGTAGTTAAGAAAAATGAAGGCAATAGTCTTTTAGGTGTAAGTTTTAGTGCTGCAATGCACAGCTTGATAGCGGTTGATAAAAATGGTATACCACTAACAAAATGTATTATATGGGCTGACACCAGGAGCTGGGAATATGCAGATATGATTAAGAATACTGTGGGGCATGAAATCTATATGTCCACTGGTACGCCAATACATCCAATGTCCCCTTTTATAAAGCTTTTATGGCTGAAGGAAAATCTGAGTTCTGTATTTGATAACGCATATAAATTTATATCAATAAAAGAATATGTTTTTTACAAATTGTTTGGTAAATATTACATATATTATTCGATAGCTTCTGCGACAGGACTTTTTAATATATACAATATGAAATGGAACAAACAATCTCTTGATGTAGTTGGTATTAATGAAGAAAGGCTATCTAGTCCTGTTCCAGCTACATATATTGTAAAAAATCTAAAATCAGAGTATGCTTATTATATGAATATAGATAGTAAGACGCCATTTGTAATAGGCGCCAGCGATGGCTGTCTTTCAAATTTAGGCGTAAATGCTATAAAACCAGGAAATGCAGCAGTTACGATTGGCACAAGCGGAGCTATTAGAATAATGTCTGACAAGCTTAAGTGCGATGAAAAAGAGAGGGTATTTAGCTACGTATTGACGGAGAACCACTATGTAGTTGGAGGGGCAGTCAATAATGGAGGTGTTGCTTTTAGATGGTTTATAGATAATTTTGCATCTGATGAAGTGGAAATGGCTAAGAAGCTCTCAATAGACATTTACGATTATGTAATTGAAAAAGTTTCTGAAGTACCTGCAGGTTCTTTGGAATTATTATTCCTGCCTTATATTCTCGGAGAAAGAGCTCCATATTGAATGCAAATGCAAAAGGGGCTTTCTTTGGCATAAACTAAAAATGGTGTTGTTGACGAAAGAATACAAACCTAGTGATACGAATCATAAAGTTTATGAAGATATGTTTAAAGTATTTCAATGTTTATATGAAAGCATAAAACAATATTTTTAAATGGAGGTATAAAAGATTGCAGAAATTAAACAATATTGATGATATAAAGAAATTAATTAGTGATGAAAAAATAGTATTATTGTATTTTTCGACAAATGATTGCGGTATTTGTACAACATTGTTGCCGAAGATTGAGAAGATGCTTTTAGATTATCCTGAAATATCTAGTGCACATGTTTCAATTGACGAACTGCCTGCTGTGTCTTCAGAATTTTCCATTTTTACCGTTCCAACGGTGCTTGCTTTTATAGAAGGGAAAGAAGTTATAAGAGAAGCGAGGTTTATCAGTATGGATATTTTAGAAGATAAAATCCAAAAGTATTACAATCTTATATTTTCTTAAATATATTTATAACCGTTCTTAATTGAAAAAGAGCGGTTATATCTTTGTTGTTTAAAATACTATGAGAGTGTAAAATATGATTAATACTTTGATTTTTTTATTATTTAAATAATCTACGGGAGTGATATTGTGGATAAGATAAGATTAGGAAAACTAATTTGATGGTAACATTGTCCAAACGGTCTTGATACGCCATGTTTATTAAAAAAGGGTTTAATAACTAAAAAATTTTACGATTCCTATAAAAAGGAAGTATTGAGATGAATGTATATTGTTTTTTCTAGAATTTAATATATTGCTTAAAAATTGATTAGGATGTAAAATATAAAATTGTCATGGTGAGTTTGAAGAATAAATCATAGAAAATCAAAAGATGGAATGGAGATTATATGAGCAATAAGAAATTATTTAAATCAGCAAGTATTGTGGCATTTATAACGATTTTGGGGAAATTCGCAGGGCTTTTAAAAAATACTGTACAAGGTAAAGTATTTGGAACCACATGGGCTACAGACGCATACACAGTTTCACTCAATATTCCTACAGTACTTTACTCTATAATAGGTGTTGCAGTTTCTACTGCTTTTATACCACTTTTAAATGAGACGTACGCGAAGCGTGGCAAAGATGAAATGTTTGATTTTGCCAATAATATAATGAATATTTTATTTTTGTTCTCTTTTGCCATATTTATTATAGCTTGGATATTTTCGCCAATGTTGGTAAAATTAATGGCATCAAATTTTACAGGTGAGAAGTTTAAGTTGGCTGTTAGTTTGACGAAAATAAGCATTGTAAATATGCTATTTCTAAGCATGTCAGCGGGTTTTACAGCTATTCTTCAGACGCTTAACGATTTTACTGCACCTGCTTTAAATGGTATTTTGATAGATATTCCACCTATAGTATTTATGCTATTTTTCGCAAAATACGGTGGTATAGTAGGACTTACTATTTATACGACTGTAGCATTTGGACTGCAAGTAGTAAATCAGATACCATGGCTTATTAAAAATAAGTACAGATACAGCTTTAAAATAGATTTTAAAGATCCACGCATATTAAGGATGTTGAAGCTTATAAGCCCTGTCATAGTAGGCTTGTCTGTCAATCAGATAAATATTATAATAAACACAAGATTGGCATCAGGATTACCAAATGGAAATATCACTGCTTTTAGCTATGCCAGCTTGCTTACAGGCGCATTTTATGGGACGTTTGCTACATCTGTCGTTACAGTTATATTTCCTACCTTGTCAAGGGAAGGAAGCACTGGAGATTATGAAGGCATGAAATCACACATGGTAAAGGCTATAAATAATATAAATATGATAATGATTCCTGTAACTTTAGGTATCATGATTTTAAGATACCATATAATTGATATATTATTTAAACACGGCAAATTTAATACTTACAGTGTAGAGATAACAGCAATTGCATTATTATATCTTTCTATAGGAATGATCTTTTACGGAATAAGAGATGTGTTTAACGTGTCTTTTTACTCCACTAATGACACTAAAACACCGATGGTAAATAGTATATTGGGTATTGCAGTAAATATATTGATCAGCATAATATTAGTTAAATATATAGGTATTGCAGGACTTGCAATAGGTTCATCTGCATCTGCAGCAATATGTGCTGTACTGTTAATGAAAGATTTTAGAAAAAAGATGGGATCTTTTGGTGGCCATGACATGATATCTACTGGTGCAAAATTAATACTTTCATCACTGGTCATGAGTGTGGCGGTATTTATAATGAATAATTACTTATCAAAATATATGGTTGGATTTAAGTTAGAGTTGTTGTTTACAATGCTGATAGTTATTGTTGGAGCGGCTATATATGCATTAATGATGTACTTATTGAAAGTGAAAGAATTTAAATATGTATATAATACTGTCGTAAACAGATTGGCAAGTCTTCAGAATTAAAAATGTTCTTGTTTTTTATGCTACAGGCTCTGAGGTCTATCATGTATTTTATGTTATATCTAGAGAGAGCTATAATTAAAAAGGCAGGAAAATTGTTGTATTTTAAAAAGCTCGGATGCTATCCGAGCTTTTTTCTATTATTATTTTGTGAAATTTTTTAAATAATTATAAAGTGAAAGTACCATATCATAAGCATCTGCCCATTTTACATTTTCTCTGCTTTTCATATTGTTATATGCGATATCAGATATTAACCCTTTTTCATGTGCCAATTCAAATAATTTTCCTTTGTATTTGTTAATTTCGTTCGCATATCCGCTATATGTTAAAAGTATTTGTGCTGCCTCTTCTTTATTCATAGGCCTGTCAGCAATGTATTTTTTTAAATACTGATAATTATCATCAACAATTTGTGATTTATTTGGCAGTGATCTTTTAATCATATTTGTTGTCATGTAGTAAAATGATATGCTCTTTATATTTTCATCAAGCTTGAAATCATTGTTGTATCCAGGTACTATAAGCCCCCAGTGAAGGACAAATTTAAGCCCTGTGTTGGCCCAACTCTTCTCTACACTATTTTCAACTTTAAACGGCGTAAGATATGCTCCCTGGCTTACTAAAATCGATTGTATATTCTTTATATCTTTTTCGTTTCCTATTATGTCAGCAAATGATTTATTCTTGGCTATTGAATATGCAGATGCTACACCTGCTGCATCTCCTTCTGCCATCCCTATCGGTATTGTCCTGGCTGATCCTGCTGCTAGATGGCTGTAGGATGCTGACCGTCCAACTACCAAGAGGTTGTCTACATTCTGTGGTACTATGCACCTAAAAGGCACTGCATATTCTACTGGTTTTCCATATACAAAGCCTGTGTCCTCTGGCGATGTGGCTTGTACGTCCACAGGATATGAGCCTATTGCAATTCTGTCATAGAAATCTCTATTAAATACGACGTCATTTATGTCCAGTGTGTAGTATCCCTTTATGTGCCTCGTTTCCCTTATATAAAGTTCATCTGCTGTGCCATCAAGTTCTGCTTTTTCAAAGCCCGGGATATTTTTTCTAAAAAATTCGACTATTCGTGGAAGTTCTTTCTTTGCTAGTTTAATTCCATTGTCGATTGACTCTTTATTGAGTCCGTCTACGCCATATATCAAAAGTGCATTTACTAATACTGTACCGTCGTCTTGCTTGCCAAGGTTTAATCCTCTTAGTCTCAACATCTGTGTAGATGGCTTGTACTTTTTCGTAATTGATAAAAATCCATTTGCTGATGTGTCGTTTATATACGTTGCTGGTATCTTCTTCTCATACTTTATTATTTTTATAAGGTTGTCCCAATCTAATCCTTTTAATCTGAATACTAGTGTTGATGCCTGTACTTTGCCTTTTACACCCATGTCTTCTGCTCCAACTGTGTATGGAACACCTGCTGAGGCTGCAACGTCAGCATCCTGTGTTGCGTCGATTATCCTTTTTCCATAGAAATTTACTTGTTTTCCGTCTTTTAATGCAGTTATGCCTATTATCTTATTTCCATCCATTATGGGCTTCTCAAATACTGTATTGTAAGACTGTGTTATATTTGGCAAACTTAAAAGCTTTAAAAATACTTCTTTTGCCTTGTTTACATCAAAAGAGTTTTTTGAGCCTATGCCTTTAAAAAATTCTTTAAATGTACCTTGAGTAAGCAATATTCCATTGGGGCCCTTGCTCATATCAATTGTGTTTAACATGCCGTATGTCATAAGGCCACCGGGACCATTGTGTTTATTAATTATTAAAACTTTTGCATCATTTTTAGCTGCAGACCTTGCAGCAGCTACACCTTCCGGTTCTGCTCCTACGACTATAACATCATATTGATTGCCATCATCAGGCAGATTAAGCTTAATTGGCTTAGGAAGGTTTTGCTTTTTTTCAATTACTTTAGCTGTGGTATTTTGCGGTGTTTTTTTGTGCTTTTCTACGTAAAAGTAGCCGCCAATTACTGTAATTATTAATACTGATACTATGAAAATGAGTATTGTAGTTTTTAAATATTTTTTTTGCAAAATCATCACCTCAATTTTACAGCAATATAAGTTATGCTTGTTTAGATAACTTATACATGTTCCACGGAATTTTGTCTATCAGTTTTCCCTTATATATTGAGTCAGATCCTATGAATATATAACGCAAATCTTGCTTTTGAGGTATATTCAATTTAACCCACAGTATATTTTTATTTATTATTGGCTTTGAAGCTATAGAATTCAATAAAGAATTATTAGCTTTTTTGTACTGATAGAGCTTGTCATTTACTAATCCTAAATCGATTCGCTTTATATTGTTTTTGTAGAACAGCCTCATTTCGATATTATATCTTACATTTTTCGATATAGGTGACAGTGTTTTGATGCCAAGATATAAATGATTGTCATAATAAAATGAAGCAAGTTTTATCAAATCAGCACTTCTATAAATTTCTTGGTCAAGTACTCCGCCTGTAGATATATTTAGAAGAGGATATGGTATATTTTGACTGTATAAATTTGGTTTATAATCTATCGTTGGTATTGTTATAACAGGTTTTGTTCCAAACAACTCATTTTTCCTTACAAAAGCCAACAAAAATGGTTCCATTACTTTTATTTGAGTCTTATACTGCTTTATTGCAAGTTCTTTTTTAGATTCTTCTGATTTAGTTAAAGCAAAGCTTTGCCACACTGTATTGCTGTCTTTCATGTCAGTAGGAGGCAGAAGTGCTTCGTTTGGAACTAATAACCATGGAACAGGCCACTGCGGATGGTGAACTAAAAACATATGCTCTCTTACATTTAAATTAAGTGCAGTAATAGCATATCTTGTAAAATTGCTTACAGCCCAGTGATCAGGATGTATGTCATCTGCCATGGGATAATAAATATCTGTTGGTTTATATGACTTCATAATATTCTGCAGTTCATTTTCTAAGTTTTGACCTGTATATGCTATGCCGGGTTTATACACATCCTTGTATGGAGAAGATGCTACATTTGTTCCTCCGCTTATTCTAGGTTTTCCATTATCCCAAAAGTCGCTCCACAAAAATCTGGTACTTCCATCAGCAAATCCTAAAAATATTACATCGCTTTTAGGCAGTCCAAGTACAGACATTGCAGCTATACTTTCACCATGGCGCGTTAATCCTAATTTATAGAAGTCTCGTGAAGTGGGATTTTTATGACCTGTCAATGCGATAGCAGCACTTCTATAGCTTTCACCGTCAGTTACTATAACTACTTTTATTGGCCTTTTTAGTTCAACAGCCCTTTCTATAACACCTGCCATTCCCAATGATTCATCATCAGGATGTGGCACTACTACAAGTATTCTTTGACCTGGATCGCTGTTATCTGGAACAGGTTTTCTTTCCGTAAGATTAGCAAATGTCGTCTTTAAATTCATTATAGAAGAAATTATAATTATAGCAGAAAGAGCGAATACTATAAAAATATATTTCCATTTAAACTTTTTCTCGTTCAATTTAGATTTCCCCCTATTTGTGTCATAATTGTAATAGAATAATATCATAAATATATGAATAATTTGTTAACAGAACATTAAAAAAATATAAAATTGGATATATTTGATATCCAAATGGAATTTTAAGATTAAAACCTTATAATTTATATTACAGACATTTCTTCATCTAATGAAGCATTACTGCTGTCGATAAATATTCTATTCCACAATTCAAAAGTCAAAAGAAGCCAAATTTGTCTTCCTTTATAGCTTGTGCTATTATACTTTTTAAAAAGATTTTCGATATATTGCTTATTGAAATAACCTCTAGAGAGGGATTTCTGAGAAAGCAAAATATCCTTTGCAAAATTTTTAAACTCTAAATTTAATAATGAGCTTAATGGAACGGGGAATCCATTTTTCTTTCTATTCAATACAAAACTTGGCAAAGTATCTTTAAATGCCTTCTTTAATATATATTTTTCATTATTACCTCTATACTTTAGACTTGATGGTATTGATGAAGCAAATTCAACTATTCTATAATCAAGAAAAGGAACACGCAATTCTATTGAATTTGCCATTGTCATCTTATCTGACTTTATAAGAACATCTTTTGGCAGCCATACCTTTTGATCAAAGTACAACATTTGGCTAACTTCATCCTTCCATTGTGGCATATGATAAAATGAATTCAAATATTTATCATTTTTCATGTCCTTTAACCATAATGCATATAGATCTCCACTTAATAATGTAGATATTTCATCATCTTTAAAGGTCATACCGACCCCTCTATATCTCTTTGAGATAGGAAGTTTTGCTCGCCTTAAAAAGTCCTTTCCAAAATTAGTCGGCATTCTAGAACTTAGTGATTCTATTAAATCTTTTAAGAATTTTGGCATTTGATTATACTTATTTACAGCATAAGGTTCTTTATATACGGTATATCCAGCAAATATTTCGTCAGCCCCTTCGCCAGATAATACGACTTTGACATAATTTTTTGCAAGCTTTGATAAATAATACAATGGTATTGCTGTTGGATCACTTAATGGTTCATCCATATACCAAATAATATTTTTAATATCGTTTATTACATCATCTGGTTTTATGATAAATTCATAATGTTCTGTACCATAATAATTTGCAGTTCTTTTTGAAAGAGCCAATTCAGAATAATCGTTTATATCAGTTTTTGATTTTGGCTTTTCAAACCCAACAGAAAATGTCTTTATAGTTTTATCATAAAATTTTGACACTTCTGATAATATTATGGTGGAATCGAGCCCTCCGCTTAAAAATATTCCTATAGGTACGTCGCTTACTATTCTTTTACTAATGGATGAATCAATTAAAGTTAATGTTTTATTTGCATAATAAAATTCTTCGCCTATATCTGGGTTATCTTTAAATTCAATATCCCAGTATTTTTTTATTTTAAATTTTTTATTGCTATATATTAATATATTTCCTGGCATAACTTCAAATATATCCTTAAACATTGTTTCAGTACCAGGTACATACCTATATGAAAGTAATGCTCCGATTTTGCTGTAATTTAATTCTGCATCGACAATTTTACATTTTAGTAGTGATTTTATTTCAGATCCAAATATAATCGTATTATTCTTAAAAGTATAATAAAGTGGCTTTATGCCAAGTCTATCTCTTGCAAGAAGCAATTTCCTGTTTTTTTCATCCCATATACAAATAGCAAACATTCCATTAAGGTATGATACAAATTCATCACCATATTCTTCGTATAGATGTACAATAACTTCTGTATCTGACGATGTATAAAATTTATGCCCTTTTATTATCATGTCTGTTCTCAAACTTTGAAAATTATATATTTCACCATTAAATACAACATATATATCTTTTTCTTCATTGTGGATTGGTTGATGTCCGCTTTTTAAGTCAATTATACTTAATCTCCTCATGCCTAAAGCTGTATAATTTTTAAAATAAGTACCTTCATCATCAGGTCCTCTATGAATAATGATGTCTAACATTTCTCTTAAATTATTTTCGCCCAGATAATTTGCCATATCTCCAGAAAATCCACATATTCCACACATATCTTCTAACCTCCAGTTTTTTAGCACTATTTGTATTATATCCTTGTATAATTAAAATAATATTAAAAATGGTGATACTGTATTGTATCACCGTTAATATTTTAGAATATATTAAGTTTTAATTCTGATTTTCACCTTGTTGTTGGACTTGAACATTAACATTGTCATTTTCGTAAGTACCAGCTTTTTCAGCTTCTTTTGCTTTTTCTACTTTATTTTCATTGTCATTTTCTCTATCTTGTTTTAGAACTTTTCCATTTCCTGCGTCAACTTTTACATCTACAACGCCTGTATTTGTATTTATGCTAACACTGTAGACAATGTTGCCGTCTTCATTATCAAGTTCAACTTTACTTACAGTGCCAGATACAACTTTCAGTGCAGCATCTTTAGCCTGAGTTTCACTTATTTTAGCAAGTGATTTAAGCTTAGCACTTTCATTCGCTTCATTCTCTTTTGAATTTTTTAATTCTTCTTGAGTATTGTTCTGATTAGGCGACTTTATTGATGAAATGTACCCGTTTGTATCTTGATTATTTTTCACTGTTGATTGAATCACAGCATTTTTATTAGTTGCTGCATTGGCTACGCTTAATATGCTTACACCTCCTATCACTCCAAGTGATATTGCTCCTGTTAAAAAATAAGCTAGTAATTTTTTGTTCATTTGATACACCCTTTCATCTATTTTTTTTAGTTGACTTATCGTCAACTTACATGCTTATTATAAAGTTCAAGAATTAAAGAGATATTAATCGATTATTAATATAAAATTAAAATCTTAAAGATTTTTTAATACGAATTTAATAATATTCTGCTACAATAAGTAAAAAAGTTATAGGAATGAGGTGTGTTTATATCATGAGGATATTAGTTGTTGATGATGAACCATATTTGACAGACTTATTAAATAAGGCATTAAAAGAAGAAGGATACAGCGTCGATATTGCCCAAAATGGTATTGACGGTATGGAATGTGCTAAAATGAATGTTTATGATGTTATTATACTTGATATAATGTTACCAGAGATTGATGGTATTCAAATTTTAAAAAATTTGAGGAATATGAATATTAATACGCCTATACTTATGCTAACAGCAAAAGATGCTCTAGATGATAAGGTAAAAGGACTTGATACAGGTGCTGATGATTATATGACAAAACCTTTTGAGCTATCTGAACTAACGGCTCGAATCAGAGCATTATTAAGAAGAGAACAACCATCAAAATCTCCTATATTAAAAATTGCAGATCTTGAAGTAAATACACTTACACATGATGTAAGACGCGGTGGCAAAATAATTACTTTGACAAGTAAAGAATATTCTTTGCTTGAATATATGATGAGAAATTCAGGTCGTGTACTAACCCGTTCACAAATAGTGGATCATGTGTGGGGGTATGAATTTGATGGTTTGTCAAATATAATTGATGTATATATCAGATATTTAAGGAAAAAAATTGATGATAATTTTGATATAAAGCTAATTCAGACGATTAGAGGTAGTGGGTATTGTTTAAAAGAAACACAATTGTAAATTTATAAGAAGAAATTAGTGGGTGAATTTATGAGACACATATTCTTTCCTATTAAATTAAAATTGACACTTTGGTATACATTATTTTTGATCATAATAATAGCTACTTTTGGTATAACTATATATTTTAGTGTTCAAAAAATGACTCTTGTAAATGAAGATGCATTTTTAAAATCACAAACGGCACAGATTACATCTTCAATTGATGTTGAGAACGGAAAATTAACGACGGACAGCGAACCATTTTATACAAATACTAACTTTTATGGAGCTTTATATTCATATCCAGACATGAAATTGTTGGAATCGAATTTATCAAAAGATGTTTTAAATCGATATATAGATTTAAAAAATGACTTTTTGGGTAAATTTAAAACTATTCAGATCGGAGATGATACTTGGAGAATATATTCAGAACCTGTATATGCGGATCAGAAAATAATAGGCATTATAGTATTGGCACAACCTCTAAATTTAGCAGAGATAGCCATGAATAATTTATTTCAGCTGTTTATAATTTTGATACCTTTTTTAATAGTTATTTCTATTTTAGGTGGATTTCTACTTGCAAATCGTGCATTAAGGCCAATAAGCTATATGACAAAAATTGCTCGTGAAATTAGTATGGGAGATCTTTCAAAAAGGTTAAATCTTCCGTATACAAATGATGAAGTTGGGCACCTTGCACAGACTTTTGATATGATGATAGATAAAATTGATGAATCTATTAAGAAACAAAAGCAGTTTACGAACGATGCTTCACATGAGTTGAGGACACCAATAGCGGTAATTCAAGGACAAGCGGAATCAATGCTTGAAAATAACCATGACATTGAAGAATATAAAAGGACGCTTTCAATTATTTTTGATGAAGCTAGACATATGGGCAAACTTGTATCAAATTTATTACTATTGGCAAGAAGTGATTCAAATACCGACAAATTAAATATGGAAAGTTTGAATTTCAGCGAACTTTTAGAAGGAATTGTTGAGGAGTTAAAGCCTGTTGCAAAAAGTAACAATGTTGATCTTTGTTTAACAAAAAATGAATTATCATATATCTATGGTGATCAAACGAGGTTAACACAGCTTTTCTATAATATTATTGATAATGCTATAATATACAATCTTCCTGGAGGGCATATAAATGTAGTTGTTGAAAATAATGGATATTATATAAAAACATCTATTCAGGATACAGGGATAGGCATACCAGAAGAACATATCAATCATATATTTGAAAGATTTTATCGTGTTGATAAGGCACGCAGTAGACAAAGTGGTGGAAATGGACTTGGACTATCTATTTGTCAGTGGATTGCAACAGTACATGGCGGCAAGATTGATGTAATAAGCAAAGAGGGACATGGCTCTACATTTATCGTATGGCTTCCTGCCAAATCAGAAAAAGATAGATAAAAATCTTTATTTGAGTACCAATCGCATGTAAGATACTTTCAATTGTCCAAGCTTTACTAAATAATGCTTTACAGTATGAATTTTACGCTATCCAATTCCATGTTGTAAACAATATGAAAAATAATCCTTGAATTAAGGGTAAAGAGACGAATAGTGCTATTTCTAAACTTGGATGTTTTTTTGATATTTGTGCTAATGCTACCATTAGAGGGAAAAGCACCAAAATATAACGTGTCATACTTGCTAATGGTGTCATAGAGTACAAAGTTGGTGCTGACATTGGTATCAAAACACCAATTAAGGCAAAAATAACCCATGGCCATGGTTGACCGTATTTTTTACCTACTAAAGGAAGAATTATACCTAAAATTGCTGCGGTAACATCAATTGTACTATAAACATGTGAAAATTGAATACTCCAAGCACTTATATATGTTCCGGAAGGAAATTTTACTGATGGTATTGGAGTTAAAATTTTCTTGATTGCAGTTAGAATACCTACCCATGGTGGTGATAAAAATCTCCCCCATCCGCTTTCAGAGTGAATAAAACGCAGTGGATCACCAGTAGAATGCCATAGATAGATTGCCCATAAAGAAAATGCCATAGGTATTAAGAGCAGAGGAAATAAATTTTTCCAAGCTTTATGTCCATGTTTCTCCACTGCTATCCATGCTAAAGGCAAAAGTAAAGTTATTCCGAGATTACGTGTTAAGACAGCTATGGCACCACCTATACCAGCAATCCACCATTTGTCTTGGTCAGCTGCCCAAAATGCTAATACGGTTCCCAGAAGAAATAGCGATTCAGTATAGATAGCAGAAAAGAAAAATGATGTAGGAAATAAAAATGTAAAAATAATTGTCAATCGTGCTATTTCCTCATCAAAACGATTTTCTACTAATTCATATAGAAAAAATAAAGCAACAAGGAAAAAAATATTTGAAATTATTACACCTGCAACCACGTATGGTATTTTTGCTAGTTTATGTACTAATGCTATACACATTGGATAAAGAGGGAAAAAGGCTTGCGGTGAATAATGGGATTTATAAGGTATATTGTATCCATATTTTGCGATAACTAAATACCATTGTGAATCATATCTATCCCACATTGTAAAAATTAGAGGTGCCTTAGACATAGGCCATGGTTGAGAAGGGTTACCACCAGGTATACGTAGGTTTGCTACCCAACCTATAAATATAAGAGCAATACGGGATATAAACCATACAATTGCTATCCAAGATAATTTTTTTAATTTATTAATATATCTCATAATTGTACCTCCATTACCCTTTATTTTTACTATTTATAGTTTAATTCAATTTCCTTAAAATAAAATTAAAATTTTGCAAATGGATTATGAATTACTTAAACAGTAATGGATATGTGAATATTTATAAAACTTAACTGGCGCGCTTTATGTAGTTTTGAGCGAAAAAATATGATAAAATATTGTAAAAGCAATGGTGATTATAGGGTTGTTTATATTTTAAGTAGTTAATAATTAACGTTAATTGGACACAAAATGAAATGGAAAATGGTTGATTGATTTCAATAGTGTAAGTGATTTAAATTATAATATTTAATAGAAATATAATTTTTTGGGAAGTGATGCGATGAACGATAGTTTTAAGAGGCTTAGTCCTGAGGAAGCGCTGAAAATAGCAAACAAAAATGAAAGAGGTAAGTTAAAAATATTTTTAGGATATGCTCCAGGTGTAGGAAAGACGTATGCTATGCTAGATGAAGCAAACAGAAGATTAAAAAGAGGTCAAGATGTCGTTATTGGTGTTGTTGAGACGTATGGCAGAAAAGAAACAGAAGCAATGATAGGTGATTTAGAAATAATACCTAAAAAAGAAGTTTTATATAGAGGTACAGTACAGTACGAAATGGATCTTGATGCTATATTAAAAAGAAAACCTCAAGTTGTATTGGTGGATGAGTTGGCACATACGAATGTCCCTGGCAGTAAGCACAATAAAAGGTATGAAGACGTAGAGGAAATACTTCAAAACGGCATAAGCGTTTTATCGACTTTAAATATACAGCATCTTGAAAGCTTAAATGATACCATAAAACAGATTACAGGCATTACTGTACGTGAAACAATACCGGATACTATAGTTAACAATGCTGATGAAATAGAAGTTATAGATGTAACACCTGATGCTCTTCAAAATAGACTAAAAAGAGGAGAAGTCTATAATCTTGATAAAGTTGACCAGGCACTAAAGAATTTTTTTCGAAAAGGCAATTTAAATGCTTTGAGAGAACTCGCACTGAGACAGTCTGCAGATGAAGTTGATGAAGACTTAGAACAATATATGAAAGAGCACGGCATACAAGAAAATTGGGAAACAAATGAAAAGATTATGGTATGTATCAGCTTTAATCCGCTTGTAAAGAAATTGATAAGACGGGGTGCTAGAAGGGCTCATAGGTTTAAATGTGAATGGATAGTTGTATATGTGGAATGCACAAATATTTTTGCAAAAAAACCAACTAAAAAGGATATGGAGGTACTTGAAAGCCATTTTAAGCTTGCTAAGCAGTTAGGGGCAGAAGTGGTGGTCTTGAGGGGAAAAAGCGTATCTGAAGAGTTATTGAAATTTGCAAAAGAAAGACATATTACACAGATAATAATGGGGCATTCAAACAGGAGAAAGCTGGAGACGCTTTTAAGGGGGTCAACTGTATTAAAGCTAATAAATTCAGCAAAAAATATTGAAATACATGTTATCCCTTACAACTAATATTATAAGAGGCAAATTATACTGTCACTATTTGAGATTGTCAAGAGCAATATTTAGATCTAAGACATTTACTCTTGGTTCTCCTAGTATTCCTAATTGTCTTCTTATAATATGGTCATTTACGAGTTTTTTTAATTTTGCCTCAGATATGCCGCGGGCTTTAGCTATTCTCGGTATTTGGATAAGTGCGGCTTCAATACTAATATCAGGGTCAAGACCGCTAGCCGATGATGTAATTAGGTCAGAAGGAACAGCGGCATATGCTGGTAGATTATTTTCATTTCTCAACTGAATGGCTAATTTTTCAGCGGTTTCCTTTAATAGCTTATTTGTCGGACCGAGATTAGAACCTGATGATGACGTTGCATCGTATCCATTTTTACCAGCTGCAGAAGGTCGCCCATGGAAATATTTAGGATCACTAAATTGTTGACCTATCAGTTTAGAGCCTACTGCCTTTCCATTTTTGTAAAGTAAGCTTCCATTTGCTTGATACGGGAAAATCAATTGCGCAATGCCTGTAGTTGCAAGTGGATATATTAAACCAGTTATTAGAGTAAGCACAATAAGAAGCATTGTGCTTTTTAAAATTATACTTTTAAACATGTTTAGACTCCTTTCTAGCGGTTGATACATTAATGAATTAGTCCCAATGATGTAATTATTATGTCAATTATTTTTATCCCTATAAATGGTACGATAAGTCCTCCTAATCCATATATAAGCATGTTTCTCTTAAAGATGGCTGCTGCTCCTAGTGGTCTGTATTTAACGCCTTTTAATGCTAATGGAATTAATGCAATTATAATAAGTGCATTGAATATTATCGCTGATAAAACTGCGCTCTCTGGCGTTTTTAGATGCATGATGTTTAAAACACCTAATTGTGGATATGTAGCTGAAAACATAGCTGGTATTATTGCAAAATATTTAGCTACGTCATTTGCAATGCTAAATGTCGTTAGTGCACCACGTGTCATCAGCAACTGTTTGCCGATTTCCACAACTGCTATAAGTTTTGTAGGACTTGAATCCAAATCTACCATATTCCCTGCTTCTTTAGCAGCTTGTGTCCCTGAATTCATAGCAACACCAACGTCTGCTTGTGCAAGTGCAGGGGCATCATTTGTTCCATCACCTGTCATCGCTACTAAATGTCCACTTGCTTGATATTCTTTAATAAGGTTTAGCTTTGTTTCGGGTTTTGCCTCTGCTACAAACTCATCTACACCTGCTTCATCTGCTATAGCTTTTGCTGTCATGGGATTATCACCTGTTATCATTACAGTTTTTATTCCCATTCTACGTAGGTCTGCAAAACGTTCTTTAATACCTCCTTTGACGATATCTTTTAGATGAATTACTCCTAGTACTCTGTCATTTTCTGCAACAACCAATGGAGTGCCACCATTTTGTGCGATCATCTTAACAGCATTTAAAACTTCTTCAGGTATTTTGCCACCCTTTTCCTTTACATAATTTTCTATTGCATCAATAGCACCTTTCCTTATTTCTCTATTGCCATTTATATTTATTCCACTCATTCGAGTTTTGGCTGTAAATGGTATAAATTCTACATTTAATTCTTTTAAGTTATGTTCTCTAATTCCGTATTTATCTTTTGCAAGAACTACAATGCTTCTGCCTTCCGGCGTTTCATCAGAAAGGGAAGACATCTGTGCGGCTGTTGCTAACTCTTTCTCTGTTATACCAGGTGCAGGAATAAATTCTGTCGCCATCCTATTGCCAAATGTAATAGTACCTGTTTTATCTAATAGGAGGACATCCACATCGCCTGCTGCTTCAACTGCACGACCAGACATTGCTAATATATTCTTTTTAATGAGGCGATCCATACCTGCTATACCTATTGCGCTCAATAAACCTCCTATTGTTGTTGGTATGAGGCATACAAGTAAAGCAATAAGAGTAGGGATTGATATTTTGGTTCCAGAATAAATTGCATATGGCTCAATTGTAACAGTGGCTAAAAGTAATATTATTGTAAGTCCTATAAGCATTATCGTCAATGCAATTTCGTTAGGTGTTTTTTGTCTTTTTGCACCTTCAACAAGACCGATCATTTTATCAAGGAAAGATTCTCCAGGATCTGAAGAGATTTTTACTTTTATCCAATCTGATAAGACTTTTGTACCAGCAGTTACAGAGCTTCTGTCACCACCAGATTCTCTTATGACTGGTGCAGATTCTCCAGTAATTGCGCTTTCGTCCACAGATGCCACACCTTCAATGACTTCTCCATCTCCTGGTATTATGTCACCAGCTTCAACGAGGACAACATCACCTTTTTTTAAAGTAGATCCCAACACTATTTCAGTCTTATTTCCGACCAATTTTTTGGCTTTTATATCTTTTCTTGTTTTACGCAATGCATCAGCTTGAGCCTTACCGCGTCCTTCTGCTAGTGACTCTGCAAAATTTGCAAACAAGATAGTAAACCATAGCCAAATTGATATTTGTAAGTCAAAATTTGTCTCGGCACTTTTATTTATGATATCCATAATTGTGATTATTGTTGTTAAAATTGAACCTATTTCAACGATAAACATTACTGGATTTCTAAACAGTGTTATTGGGTTTAATTTTTTAAATGCATTTTTAATTAGTTCTTTATTATTGATATTAATTCTGTTGGATTCTTTTTTGCTCACATTAATACCTCCCTGCTTAAAACAATTTTCCGGCATTCATTAGCAACTGCTCAATTATTGGTCCTAAAGAAAGTGCCGGGAAAAAAGTTAATGCACCGATTATTAGTACGATTACGACTAAAAGTACTGAAAATAAAGCATTGTCAGTAGGAAATGTTCCTACATTTGCTGGAACAATCTTTTTATTTGCCAGGTTGCCTGCTATAGCAAGTGCAGGTATAATTACGCCAAATCGTCCAATAAACATTGCTATTGAAGTTGCTATATTGTAAAATAATGTATTTGAATTTAATCCTGCAAATGCACTGCCATTATTGCCTGCACTAGATGCGAAAGCATACAATATTTCACTTAGACCATGTGGACCATGATTTAACAATGAAGCTGTTCCTACTTTTGTCACTGATGCAATAGCACTTCCAATAAGTATAGTTGACGCAGGTACCAAAATAGCTAATATTGACATTTTCACCTCATATGATTCAATTTTTTTGCCGATGTATTCAGGTGTACGGCCAACCATAAGACCGACAATAAATACGGCTAAGAATGCGTTAATAAGCATTGAGTAAAGACCTGAACCAACGCCTCCAAATATAACTTCTCCAAGCATTATTTGGAGCATTGGCACTAGTCCACCAAGTGGTGTCATGCTATCGAGAGTAGAATTTACTGCACCGCAAGATGCTGCTGTTGTAACTGTTGAAAACAAAGCAGAATCCGCTATTCCGAATCTAACTTCTTTTCCTTCCATTGCAGAAGGACCAGTTATTTTAATTTGACTAATTATCGGATTGCCAGTTTTTTCTGAATAATATGTTGTACCTAGCATAATTATAAATAAAATGAGCATGGCGCCAAAGATAGCCCATCCTTGCTTTGTATTTTTAACCATTTTGCCAAATGCATATGGAAGTGAAGCTGGTATAGCAAGGATAGCAAGCATTTCTAACATATTTGTTAAAGGTGTAGGATTTTCAAATGGATGTGCAGAATTTGTGTTGAAGAAGCCACCACCATTTGTTCCAAGCATTTTGATTGCTTCTTGAGATGCAACGGGACCCATTGCAATAATTTGCTTAAGCCCATCAATAGTATGTACTTCTACATAGCTACTTAGATTTTGTATAACTCCTTGCTGAGTTAGTATTAGTGAAAGCAGAAAAGACATAGGCAAAAATAGCCATATTATTGACCTTGTCATATCAACCCAAAAATTTCCTATATTTTTTGTGGAATGTCTTGAAATACCTCTAATAAGTGCAATAGCGACTGATATACCTGTAGCAGCGGATAAGAAATTTTGAGATGTTAAACCTAGCATCTGTGTTAAGTAGCTCATTGTTGTTTCGCCTTTGTATGCTTGCCAGTTTGTGTTTGTTACAAAGCTTACTGCCGTATTTAATGCAAGGTGCCAAGAAGTAATCCCTTTTAGTTTTTGTGGATTTAATGGCAATGATCCTTGTAACATTTGAATAGCTAAAAGAACAATTATACCTAAAATATTAAATGCTATCAACGATAGAGCATATTCCCTCCAATTCATTTCAAGTTTATCATTGATACCTGTAATTTTATATATTAATTTTTCAACTGGCTTTGCGATAAAATCTAGAAATGTATGCTGATTTGTAAACACTTTTGCAATATAAGAACCAAGCGGTACTGTAATTGCTGTCAATAGGCAGATAAATATTATCATTTGTAAAATATCATAACTCATTAAAAATCCTCCCTGTAATACGTGTAATATTAAAAACACTAGAAATCGGGTTATTGTATTTTTTGTCATAGTTCATCTGCTTTGAACAACATATAAATTAGATATACAAGTATCATAAGTGATATTATACCACCAACAATTAATTCAATATTCATTAAAACTCCTCCTTGAATATTAATATTGCTAAAAAAAATATAATTTATTTATATATATGAAGCATTAAATAACGGATTTAGACATGTGTAAATTATAATACATGGGTAATTAAAACTAAAGTTTCATTAAATTTACATTAAAAAATTATCCATAATATTAAATCTTTTTATATTAAATTATCTCACTAATTCATAGGTTTATCTCTTTTTTTCTTATTTTTTCATAGGAATGTTTTATTGACTTTGGATTTGTCGAAAATTATACTTTATGTATATATGAATAAAGACAGGTAGGCAGGTGTATTTAATGCTTAAAACTTTGAAAGGCAAAATATCAGTAGTATATCTTGGGCTTGTATTACTGGTTGTTATAATTGGAACAATATCTGGCATAAACCTATATTATTTAAGTAAAACGATAGATGGTTTAATGATTGATAATTATAAAAGCATTAAAGCAGTGAACTTAATGAATGAGGAGATAGATAATCAGAACAATGCGATATTAACATATATATATCAAGACAGGCAAGCCGGAATTAAACAATTCAACCAAGATAGTTCAGCATTCTATGATTGGTACAACGTTGAGGCAAATAATATAACCGAGAAAAACGAGGGAAAGTATGTAGAAGAAATAAAAAATGCATACGTTGATTTTACAACAAGTTTTTCAAGTCTTCAAGAGATACCAGTAAGCGATAATAGTAGCATGTTATATTATTATAAAACTAAAATAAAGCCTAACTTTGATCATATTAAGGATCTTTTAAATGGTCTTGCTCAATTAAATGAAACTGCCATGTTCGAAAAAAAGACGAATGCTACAATGGATGCAAAGAATTCTATGTATGCTATTTTGATTATCACGTTTATAGCAGCTATTTTTGGGTTTATAATATCTATGGTATTTACAAATAGGTTTTTAAAACCTATGGAGTACCTAATAAGTTCGATTCGTAAAGTCAAAGAGGGTGACCTTGATCAAATAATATCAATTACGACAGATGATGAACTTGGAAAATTAGCAACTGAATTTAATAATATGATAAAGAGACTTAAGCAGTATGAAGAAAGCCAATTAGGGAAAATAATGGATGAGCGTAATAAGACATTATCAATAGTTAAAAGTATAAGTGATCCATTGTTAGTGCTTAATTCAGATTACAAAATAATATTATTAAATAGTGCTGCAGAAGAATTATTTGGAATAGAAGAAAAAAACGCTGTTAATAAGCATTTTCTTTTGTCTGTCAAAGATGAGAAGCTCTTTGAAGAAATAAATTCAATTGTTGATTCTAATTTTGTCAATAATAAGATAGAACAGATTAAATATAGTAATAAATATTATGATGTTACGATTTCCCCAATAGAAAATTACAAATCTGAGATTTCAGATATTTTATTAGTTTTTCATAATATAACTGAGTTTAAGGAGCTAGATCAAGTGAAAGATGATTTTATATCAATAATTTCACATGAATTTAAGACTCCTCTTACATCTATAATGATGGGTACAAGCATAATTCTTGAAGAAAAAATAGGAACAATTAACGAAAAGCAAAAAAGTACACTTTTAGCAATTGAAGAAGAAGGGGAAAAGCTTACAGAATTAGTTAACGAACTTATAGAGCTTACAAAAATTGAGTCTGGCAAAGAAGTGTATAATTTTAAGTGTTGTTCAATGTTCGGAATAGTAGAAAATACCATCAAACCCTTATACAATATTGCCAGTGACAAAGGTGTTAATTTGTCACATAGCGTTGATGAAGATTTGCCATGTGTATATGCCGATCCAGAGAAAATATCATGGGTTTTAAATAACCTTATTACGAATGCTTTAAAATATACAGATGCTGGTGATGATATTAGTATAAGCGCATCGATTGATAACAATATGATGCAAATTTCTGTTAAAGATACAGGAGTGGGAATACCAAAAGAATATAAGGATAAAATTTTTGATAAATTTTTCCATACTAAAAATGGTGATGATTTTGAAATTAAAGGCACAGGATTAGGACTTGCAGTTGTAAAAGAGATAGTGGAAGCACATGGTGGCAAAGTATGGTGTGAAAGTGATCTTGATGTTGGAAGCAATTTTATGTTTACGCTTCCTATATGTCATTGAAAGAAGGTAATTGTATGAAAAAAGTTTTGGTGGCTGATGATACAAAAAATATTAGGATTCTTTTAACTACATGCCTTGAATCAGATGGTTATATTGTCATAACAGCAAAAAATGGCGAAGAAGCACTTGATATATTAAAAAAAGGAGATGTAGACCTTGCATTTATAGATATTAAAATGCCACTTTTAAGTGGCACTGAGGTACTTCGTGAAATAAGGTCCAATGGTATTACAACACCAGTTATCATAATAACTGCATTTGCTACAATTAAAAATGCAATCGAATGTACAAAATTAGGTGCTGTAGAGTATATACAAAAGCCATTTACTGTCAAGAGAGTTAAAGCCGTTTTAGAAAAAATGCTTAATGAACAAAAAAAATTAGATGAAAATAATATAAATACTTTAATAGATGAAGTAGAAAACTTAATTGATAATAATAATTTTAACGATGCACTGGATAGGCTTAAAAAGTTTAATATAAATCCAAATGATCCAAGACTTTATCTTTTATATCATAAGATATATAATGGATTAGGTAATAAAGAAATGTCAGATAAATTCTTACGAGCTTATAAAATTTTTAATGAAAATTGATAAGTAAATTTTTACTTATCAATTTTCATTAATTGCCAGCATTCATAAGTTCTGGTATTGTTGCAAAAGAATATCCTTTAGATTTAAGCCTTTCAACTATTTGTGGCAATGCTGCTAATGTTTCTGCTTTGCCCTCATGCATAAGAATAACCGAGCCATGAGATGTTTTTGATACAGTTGTATTTATTATATTTGATATTCCAGGATTCTTCCAATCATCTGGATCAACAGTCCATAATACAACATGAAGACCTAATGCATTTGCAATTTTTAAAAGAGTATTATTAAATGCTCCATAAGGTGGTCTGAATAAATCAGGCTTTATTCCTGTTGCATTAACAATGATTGCTTGTGTTTTATAGAGTTCGTCAATAATCTGTTGTGGTGACATTTTAGGCATGTATTGATGACTGTATGAATGAAGACCTATTTCATTACCATTGTCAGCTATATATTTTAGCAAAGCAGGATTCTTTTCAGCCATTTTCCCTACTACGAAAAAAGTCGCTTTTACATTTAAACTTTTTAATACGTCTACGTATTTTTTAGTAAATTCTTTTGATGGTCCATCATCGAATGTAAGCGCAACTATTTTTCCTGCTTTTTTATTAATACTGAATATATTGCTATTAATAGGGATTGGACTATTAAAGAGTTCATTTCTGTTGCTTCTATTGAGTAGCAATAATATATTATTATTAGATATTATAGATGTATCTCTACTTATATTATTTTTAACTAGATTTTTTGAATTAGGAATAGTTGTTTTTAACTAACGTCTTATCACTAGTTTTGTCAAAATTTTTAGTATTTATCTTTGATGAAATTTTAATTGATTTACGATTTGCCGAACCATGTTTAATAAAAAAATTTTTACCATAAAAAAGTGACAATACTATTAGTGTTAAAATTATTAGAGAAAAAAACCAAATTGCTAATTTCTTTTGATTGACTAATACCATAATTTATCACTCCAGTAGATAAATAGATTCTTAAGTTTAGTATAAGACAAAGTAGTATTTAAAATCAATTTTAAAAGATGGAAATTAGCATTTTATTGTGTTTTTGGGCAAATAGTGTATAATAATATCTCGAAAAGTTAACATATTAATTTCATTTAACATTTTTATTGGAATCTAGTTAGTTGGGGGCAATTTATTATGGATACTATTCATACAAATGAGGTCCTAATAGTAGAGGACAGTAAACTGAATGCTCAAATAACAGCAGACACTTTAAATAAATACGGATAAAAAACAGAGATAGTATTAACAGGGGAAAAGGCCATTACATAGTACCAAAAATCCAGATTTAATTCTTATGGACATAGAACTTAATGGAACAATTGATGGCATAGATACAGCTAAAATAATTCAGCAACATAAAGATACTCCAATTTTATTTTTAACTGTTAATGCCAATAAAGAAATAATTAATAAGTATTAACAAAATTTATACATTTATTTAACAATTTATTAAAAATTATAAGGTAAAATAAATGTAAAATAAAATATAAGGAGGTTTTTCCTATGACAGGAAAAAGCAAAAAAATTATTGCGACAGCAGTGATTAGTACGGTACTATTGTCATCAATTGCTTTTGCAGATACAACAATAGTACCATCTCAGAGCAGTTCAAATGTTTCAACAAGTCAAAGTGCTAAAACTAGTAAAAAAGCGGATCCAATACAGCTATTGGAAAATTTAAAAGCAAAAATTGAGGAAAAGTATAGTCAAGGTAAAATAAGCCAAAATCAAGAAAACAATATTATAACAAAAATAAATAGTGCAGAACAAAAAATAGAAAATTTTAATAATATGACATTAGATCAAAAAAAGCAAACGCTGATAGACTATTTTACAACGATTGTTAATAATGAAGTAAAAAATGGTAAAATAACTCAGGATAAAGCTAATACCTTAATAAAGAATTTTACAGATAAAGTAAATAAATGGGATGGTACTGGTTATCCTCCAGTAGTAATGAAATACTTAAAAAGATACATGGGAGTTTTGCATGAAAATATAAATCCAATGAATAGATTTAAAAAAGCGCTTGATGAGGCAGTAAATAATAATCAAATAACTGCTCAGCAAGAGCAGGATATTTTAAATTACTTAAAAGGCAATAAAACAAATACATCTACGAGTGCTACAACGGTTAATTCCGAGGTTTCCAATAACTTATAAAACAAATAAAATTCTAAAATTTTTTACAAATAAAACAGGCTTGATAGCGGGCCTGTTTTATTTGTAAAATGTATTATAAAAACCTTTAAAATTATCGAAATGTATAATAAAATTTTTACAATTTATTCACGATTTTTTCATAAGTAAAAATTATAATAGAATTGCAATGATAGCAGAGGGCGTAAGTCGCCTTAAAACAACCTTCTTATAGTCTAGCAGTCTAACATCATGTTAGACTGCATTTTTAGCATATATGCAAAACTACTTTATTAAAAAGTATGTTTAAATTTATAAGTAAAGAGAATAAAGAGGTAATTTTAAATGAAATGTCCTAACTGTGGAAGTAAAAATGTAGGTAAAATTGGAGGTAATTTATTTTACTGTAGAGATTGTTTTTGCGAAATCAAAGTAAAAGGTAATAAATTTGTAATTAAGCTATACGATCATGAAGGACGTATAAAAAGAGTGCAGTATATTAATGTATAACAACTATGGTTTCTATTTTTTATCTATTGCATTTAATTTTACAACTAGCTCCTTTAAGACCAATAAGCATTCCAAACAATCCTACACCAAGCCCACCTATTCCTGTTCCAAATCCAAGTGCTAAGCCTGAAGCCATTGCTGCATTTTTGCTTAGCAGACTTTGAGCGAGTACTGTAGTAATTGAGAATGATGCTAAAAGCATTGTACCTGCAAGAATAAGCATTGTATAATTTAGCACACTTGATGTTGAAATAAAAACCCAGAAGAAAATGCTAGAAAAGATTAATGATATAGCTAAAATTAACTTTTTGCCATATTTATCAGCAAGCATGCCTCCAATAAGACCACCAAGTGCACCTGCAAATAGCATTAAGAAAAGCAATTTACTAGAAAGAAGTACGGAGACATTTTTATGTTTTAGATAAATTGCTAGATAAGATAACATACCATAATATGTTAATGAACGTAATGCAACGACAATCATGATTTTAGCGAGTTTTTTCCATGATGTATGAAGAGCAGTAAGCAAAGGGGAATATTCCTTTTCTTTTTTTGTGGTTGTACTATACTTGCTTAGAGATAAAAACATGAGAATGAAAGAAATTAAGCTTGGAATTACAAAAATAGGTGTTATTGACAGACCATATTTTTCCATAAACGGAACAGCAATTAATGGAGTAAGTGCCCATCCTGTATTGCCAAAAGTAACAAAAAATGCTTGATTTGTGTTTTGCTTTTCTAAGTCGCTTAGTTCAGTAGCCATAGCAGAAGCTTGTGGATGGAAAGCAGCAGTTTTTTATTACGCATATAAAAATGAAAACTATAAATACATAATTCAAACAAAATTTTTTTAAAATATTATTGACATATGTCAATAATAGTGTTACTATATAATCAAGGAAATGGTCATAAGACCAAAATAAATTAAAAGGAGTGGTAAATATGCCAAGAGGAAATGGAACAGGTCCGATGGGATTTGGACCAATGACAGGTAGAGGCATGGGTTGCTGTGCATGTTATAACGTACCTGGTTACATGAATGGATGTGGTTTTGGCATGCACAGGGGATATAGACATATGTATTATGCAACAGGAGTGCCAGGTTGGGCTAGATTTGGTTACGCTAAAGATGAAAAGTCATATTTAAAGGCACAGGCTCAATACCTTGAGGATCAACTAAAATATATAAAGGACAGACTTAATGATTCAGAAGACACCAATGATGATGACAAAAAGAAGGAATAAATTCTTCACCTTTAAGGCTGTTAGCAATCAATTTGCTACAGCCTTAATTTTTTTTGAAAGAAGATGAAAAAGTTTATTCATAAGCATTTTTAACATATAATATAATGATGTTATTTTTAGAGAATATATATTTACTAGAAAGAAATCAAATGAATTATTAATTCATTAAAAATTTATTTTGCATTTTTTATTGCATTATAAATTAGTATAGATTAAACTAGACGTGGAGGGCCCTTCTTTGTTGATGAATTGTAGTAATTTATTTTAACAAAGGACTGTATTTTTGAATGATTTATGTTTGTACTAGGAGGCAATTTTAATAATGTTTGCTAGCAATAAAAGACTAAGAAGCAGTTTAAGTATAAAAAATATAATTGAAATACTTCTCGGTACTTTTATTTATTCAATTGGGATTAATACTTTTATTGTACATGCTAAACTCTTAAGCGGAGGTGTATCCGGCATCTCTTTGATTGTTCAATATCTGACAGGACTTCCGGCAGGTTATACAATTTTCATGCTCAATATACCATTACTTATTATAAGCTATAAAAAAATTGGTTCCAGATTTACTTTCTATACTATTTTAGGTACGCTATCACTTTCTTTATTTCTAATTTTAACTCAATTTCTTGATAAAATAATTAACTTTGATGACCCAATTTTACTATGTCTTTATGGTGGTGTACTTACAGGTGCTGGCATGGGAATAGTTTTTGCTAATCATGGCTCTACTGGCGGACTTGATATAATATCTGTATTGATGAAGAAAAAACATGAAAATTTTGAAATAGGTAAGACGAACTTATATATTAATTTTTTTATAGTCTTAGCTGGGGCTATATTTATAGGATTGCAAAGTGCTTTATATACACTTGTTTCAATGTCTATAAATTCATTTGTATTAGATAAAACAATTAATGGCTTTAACAGGCGAAAAATGCTCTTTATAATCACAAATGAAGAGGAAAAAATAAGCAATGCAATTATGAATGATTTAAAAAGAGGTGTTACATTTATTCAAGCTGAAGGTGCTTATACAAAGACAAATCGAAGAATACTGTATTGTGTTGTTTCACTGTCCCAGATTCCTTATCTTAAACATTTAGTTTACAGCATTGACAGCAATGCATTTATCTCAATTTTAGATGTTTCGGAAGTTAGAGGGAAAGGATTTATGGATGACTTATTTTAAATTGTAAAATTTTATTGTTGAATAATTAACAATTTAGTTATATAATCTTATTATAAATACTAAGCCTGAGGGATTTACTGAGGGCAAGGGAAGGAGAATAAAAAATGGAAAGACAAATTGCAGATTTTATCGATGACGAAAAGATAAAAGCAGCTTTGAAGTATGGTGAAAATGCCTCGAAAGATGAAGCATTGAAGATTATTGAAAAAGCTAAAAATTTAAAAGGTATTACAACTGAAGAGGCTGCAGTGCTATTGAATTTAGACGATGATGAAATACTGGAGGAAATGTACAAAGTAGCAAGATATATTAAAGAACAGATTTACGGCAACAGAATAGTCATATTTGCACCACTTTACATTAGCAATTATTGCGTTAACAATTGCAGGTATTGCGGTTATAAACACTCTAATGAGCAAGAACGTAAGAAACTTACGATGGATGAGGTAAGACGTGAAATAGAGATATTGGAAGAGATGGGGCACAAAAGGCTTGCAGTTGAAGCAGGCGAAGATCCAGTAAATTGTCCTATTGATTATGTGCTTGATGTTATTAAGACTATTTATGATACAAAATTAAAGAATGGAAGTATTAGAAGGGTAAATGTAAACATAGCTGCTACCACTGTTGAAAACTATAAAAAGCTGAAAGATGTTGGCATCGGCACCTATGTACTATTCCAGGAAACATATCACAGACCTACATATGAATTTATGCATCCAACTGGTCCGAAACACGACTATGATTATCACACTACTGCGATGGACAGAGCAATGGAAGCAGGCATTGATGATGTAGGTTTGGGTGTTTTGTACGGCCTTTATGACTATAAGTATGAAACAATAGCTCTTCTGTATCATGCTAATCACCTTGATGAGAAATTTGGAGTTGGACCACATACAATATCTGTTCCAAGGCTTAGACCTGCTCTAAATATAACATTGGATGATTATCCATATCTTGTATCAGATAGAGATTTCAAAAAGCTAGTTGCTGTAATACGCTTAGCCGTACCATATACAGGTATGATTTTATCTACGAGAGAGCTTCCTGAATTTAGGGAAGAAGTAATAAGCGTAGGTATATCTCAGATAAGTGCAGGTTCTTGCACAGGAGTAGGTGGCTACTACGAAGAAATATCGAAAAAGGAAGAGACGAAACCGCAGTTTGAAGTTGGAGACCATAGAACTCCAAATGAGATATTAAGGACTCTTTGTGAGCAGCATTATTTACCAAGTTATTGTACAGCATGTTACAGGATGGGACGCACTGGCGATAGATTTATGAGCTTTGCTAAATCAGGGCAAATCCACAATTTCTGTTTGCCAAATGCGATACTTACATTTAAAGAGTTTCTTTTAGATTACGGTGATGAAGCGACTAAAGCTATAGGTGAGGAAACAATTGCAGCCAATATTGAAAATATTCCTTCTGAAAAAGTAAGAGAAGAGACTAAAAAAAGATTGAAACGCCTAGAAAATGGTGAAAGAGATTTGTACTTTTAAAAAAAATCCGGACTTAACCGGATTTTTTTTCTATATTTAGCATTATAACTTTCAACATGTTAAATTTTTAAATAATTTATTGACATATGACAAAAATAATTATATATTAGTATTATAAGTGACATATGTTAAAAATGAAATGAAAGACAGTGGATAAAAATAAAAAAATATTTAGATGAAGGGATGGATGGTTAAATGAAGATAGCAGTTGCTTCAGATGGAAGGAATGTTTCAATGCACTTTGGTCACTGTGAAGGATTTACAATTTTTGATGTGGAAGGAGATAAAATAATAAGTGCTAATTTTGTTGAAAATCCAGGACATAGACCAGGATATTTGCCTGAATTTTTAAGAGATAAAGGTGTTGAATGTATCATTTCTGGTGGAATGGGCTCAAGCGCAATAGATTTGTTCAATTCTTACGGCATTGATGTTATTACAGGCGCGTCTGGCGATGCTGAAGATGTTGTAAAGAGATATATTGATGGAACTTTGATATCTACAGGTAGTGCATGTGAAAAACATGAACATGAAGGTCACTGTGAGGATTAAAAGTAAAAAGAACTATCTACTTTGTTTGTAGATAGTTCTAATTTTTTAAGACAATAGGAAATTATTGATATGTTTTATAAAACTTGGTAATATTTTTATTAAAGGATATAATTATGCTTATAAATATGTTTTGTAAAAGAGCAATATAAAATATTAATAATCACTGATTAAGATTTGGTCGATATGCTAAAATATATTAAATTTAGCTATACTACTTTATAGTTAACTACTGCGGGTAAGCTACAAACAACAAAGGGATCTCAATAGCTGGAGTTCAAATTTTACTGGCCTATACGGGGTGAATATAGGGACCTCAGTTATGGCGGAAATGGAACATAGATATGCCTTAAGTGTCTACATAAAGGATTCGTGTAAGGAGGAATTTATTGATAATGCAGAAATCTAAAAGGGAAATTGTGATTTCCAATATTGTCCTTATTGGTATGGTAAGCTTGTTTATTGATATGAGCACAGAAATGGTTTACCCGATTATTCCTCTCTTTCTCACTGCTACGCTTGGGGCTTCACCAGCAATCGTCGGAATTATCGAGGGTATTGCTGAAAGCATAGCATCATTATTAAAAGTGTTTAGCGGCTATATTGGTGATAAATATCGCAATAAGAAGGTATTGACATTTATTGGATATTTGGCTTCGGTAGTCTACAAGATACTTCTTCTTTTGGCAAGTTCATGGGTAGGCGTCTTAATAGCGAGAATAATCGATCGCACAGGAAAAGGGATTCGCACTGCACCGCGGGATGCACTTGTTGCGCAGTCCAGCGACAAAGGCAAGCTGGGTGGTTCTTTTGGACTACACAAAATGCTTGATATGGCAGGATCCTCTATAGGCGCCTTCCTTGCTTTTATCATGGTAACAGTTGGGCTAAAGTATAGTGCGGCATTTATGTGGTCGATTATTCCCGCTGTCCTTGGTATTATGATTATTCCATTTATTAAAGAGGACAGAAGCAAAGAACAAAAAAGTGAAAAGATGACATTCAGAGGATTAAAGTTAAATTGGAAATTAAAACTGTACCTTGCCGTTATGTTTATTTTCAACCTTGGGAATTCATCAAATACATTTCTTCTTCTGAAAGCTCAAGATTCCGGCTTTTCTTCATCACATGTCATGATGCTTTACCTTATTTTTAATGTTTCAGCTTCGCTACTTGCTATTCCATCCGGAAAGTTGTCAGACAAATTCGGGCGAAGCTTGATTTTGGTTCCGGGATACATCATTTATGGTCTTGTATATTTGGGATTTGCATTTTTTAATTCAAAAATTTTGATTTTGATTTTGTTTATTGCCTATGGCGCTTATACCGCATTTATAAGTGGTGCTGAACGGGCATTTGTAGCAGAAGTTTCTCCGCATGGATATAAAGGTACAGTCTTAGGCATTTATGGAATGATTCAAGGCATTGGGTTACTGCTGGCATCTATTATCGCTGGAGCAATGTGGGATCATATAAGTTCTGAAGCACCGTTTATATTTGGTGGAATTCTTGGGATTGCTTCTGCAGCTTTGATTTCAGTTATTTTAAATTCCGACCGCTCCTTAAAAGACATAAAAAGAGAAACGCTATAGAGACTATCACCGCTGATTCCAATAATTTGCGTAGCTGCACTGCTATTTAAGCCCAAATTGTCGAATCTAGGCTTATAAGTAATATAAAATGTCATACAAAGTGAAAAAGGTGACTTCCACCACCTTTTTCACTGCATATTCCTTCCTATACCTAGTCCATGTCCTTTGCCATATCCATTACCTGACATTCCATTTCTTCCAAAACCTATTCCAAGTCCTGCACCACCATTACCGGTACCATCACATGCATTTATTCTTTCTTTAAGTAGTGATTTTAGCTCTGCTGCCCTTTCTTCTGTTATTACACCATTTTTAACCATTTGGTCTATATAGTCTGTTTTTTGTTTTAACAAGGCATTTTTGAAGTCTTCTAATTTTACGCCATTTTCAACTGCTATTTGTTGCAGTGTCTTACCAGAATTTAGAAGTTTCAATGTTTCATCTGTAGATTTTCCTAAAAGATTTGCCATAAAATCTACCATTTGTGTTCTGCCGTACCTTGGTGCAGTATATGATGTGTTTGCTTGAGGCGAATTGTTATTTGCTGTTTCCGCATATGCAGCAATGCCTGTTAAAAGTAAACCTCCTACCATGACTGATGCTACTAATTTTTTGATGTTCATAAAAACATCTCCTTTCAAAATTTATTTATCTTACATTTTTATTTTACCCATTATATTTGATACATCTTTAATGAAATTGTGATGTTTTTGTGAAGATTTTTTAATAATATTGTAAATGGTTTTTAAAATATGTAAACTAAAGTTGGAGGTGTTTCATTGATGGCAAAGGTGTTAGTCATTGAAGATGAGGAGGGAATGAGAGATATTTTAAAAACTTACTTAGAGAAAAATAATTTTGATGCGTTCTTTGCTGAAGATGGCAATACAGGAATAGATATGTTTAAAAATAACTCATTTGATATAGTTTTGTTGGATGTAATGTTGCCAGATATGAGTGGATGGAATGTTTTAAAGACAATAAGAGAATCATCTAAAATACCTGTAATGATGATAACCGCCCGCAGTGAAGAGTATGACAGGCTTCTAGGTTTTGAACTTGGTGCTGACGATTATGTAGTTAAACCATTTAGCCCTAGAGAAGTTGTTGCAAGGATAAAAGCTATTTTGTCGAGATCTAAATGGGCTGAATCGGATAATTTAATATCTTTTTCAGGTATTACTATTGACACTGATTCAAGAGTTGTTAAAGTTGATGGAAAGAAAATAGACCTTACTCCAAAAGAATTTGATCTTTTAAGTTTGCTTGCACAAAACATGGGTAAGGCATTAAGCCGTGAAAAATGCCTTAATGTTGTTTGGGGATATGAATTTTTCGGTGATTTAAGGACAGTTGATACACATATAAAACAGTTGAGAGAAAAACTTGGTGATAAAAGAGATATTATAAAAACAGTATGGGGTTATGGATACAAATTAGGTGGTGATTGAAATGAGAGGCATCAGAAAAAAGCTTTTTATTACGTATTTGATTATAACAGGAATAATTTTTTTATTGTTTTACTTGTCTCAAGTTGTTTTTATAGGTAAAATATACACTTATTATAAAATAAATCAGCTAAAAAACTATAGCTTAAAAATTGCCAATGCGCTAGCCAAAAACGATGATAAAACTGCTAATGAGCTTATGGAAGAATCCAATTCAAAAGTAATTGTAGTAACTGATACAGGCAACTTGATTTTTGGAACACATGGAAACGGACAAGGCTATGGAATAGGGTTGCCAAAAACTTACCTAAATACTGATGAAAAATTAAGTGTCGTAGAATTTACGCATCCATCAATTGGTGTAAAATCTCTTGCAGTCATAAGAGCATTTTTATACAATAAACAAAACGCAAAACTGGTATTGACTATTCCTTTATCGACTATTACTGATACTACCGTGATATTTAAAAGTGAATTTCTTTTGATGCTACTAATATGTATTGTTGTAATAATCATTATGTCAATTGTCATGTCAAAAAAGTTAACAAAGCCCATTGATGATTTAAAATATGCGGCGCAAAATATAGCGTCGGGAAACCTTGATGTGAAATTAGATGTAAATACAAATGATGAATTAGAAGATCTTGCAATGTCGATGAATAGCATGGCAGAAAATCTTAGTAAAGCAGAAAAATTTAAAAGAGATTTAATCGCAAATATCACTCATGATCTTAAGACGCCTCTTGGGCTTATAAAAGGATACTGTGAAATGCTATTAGACTTTTATGGTGAAGATAAAGA
Organism: Thermoanaerobacterium thermosaccharolyticum DSM 571; assembly: GCF_000145615.1. Classification (NCBI taxonomy): domain Bacteria; kingdom Bacillati; phylum Bacillota; class Clostridia; order Thermoanaerobacterales; family Thermoanaerobacteraceae; genus Thermoanaerobacterium; species Thermoanaerobacterium thermosaccharolyticum. The sequence continues at coordinate 1,951,694 of NC_014410.1, read as the reverse complement.
AAAAAGAAATAAATATTTAAATGCTGCATTAAATGAAGTCGATCGAATGTCAAAAATGATAGATGATGTTTTGTCATTATCAAAATTTCAATCAGGCTTAGTGAAACTAAAGATATCGTCTTTTAATTTAAAGAGTCTAGTTGACGATGTGGTTTTAAGCTTTGAACCATTGCTGCATGGCAAAAATATAAATATTGTCATGGAGAATCTTGATGTTATTGTAAACGGAGACGCTGAATTGATTAGAAGGGTTATAATGAATCTTTTAAGTAATTCTATAAAAAGCATTAGTAAATCAGGTTTAATTACTATTTCTGCGATATTAGAAAACAATCATGTAAAAGTCATCGTATCAGATACGGGTAAAGGTATAAAAAGAGAGGAACTTCCGAATGTTTTTAAGAAGTTTTATAAAGGTGATAAATCAGGTATAGGGTTAGGGCTTGCAATAGTAAAAGAAATATTGGATTTGCATGGCAGTGAATATTATATAGAGAGCGAGATAAATAAAGGTACTTTGTTTTATTTTACACTAAATAAAGCAGATATTTAATTATAGTATCCCCTATACAATGGGATAGGTATGTGATATAATAATATTGAATACAGTATACAAGGAGTGATTTTATGAATTCAATATTTTCTTGTGCAGTATGTCCTAATAAGCCTTGTGCAAAAGGTGATGATAATTTTCCTAAGAATTGCCCTACAGTTATGGAAAAAGAAATCATTGAAAAGTCGATAGAGAGATATAATGTTGATGAGAATATAAATAAAATTATGAAAATCGCCAATAAATTGCCTGTAACTGAAGATGGAGAGTTAAGAAGCAGAGCAGAAGAAATAATTGATTTAGTAAAGCAAATGAATATAAAAAAGATAGGTGTCGCTTTTTGCTATTCCCTAGAGAAAGAAGCAAAAAAATTTGTAAAGATGCTAGAGAATTATGACATTACGGTAGTGCCTGTATGTTGCAAAGTAGGTTCTGTTGACGTAAAAGAAATAGGAATTGAGAAAAAAAGAGACAAATTCATTGCCACATGTAATCCACTTACACAAGCTGAAATAATGAATAAAGAAAACACAGAATTAAATGTTGTGGTAGGATTATGCGTAGGGCACGATATGATTTTTAACAAAAATTCGGAAACTTATGTGACAACCCTTATTGCTAAAGACAGAAAATATGCCCATTGTCCTGCGAAAGCTTTTGAAGAATAATGTTACTGCATTTAATAAAAATTACGTATTAAAATTGTAATAAGCTATCTCTAATATAGGGATAGCTTATGATTTTTTTAACTATGTAAAAATTTATTAACAAAGTATTCACAAATTCTTAAAAAATGTAATTTATAATATAATCGTGGAAAGAATAATCCAAGGAGGTTGAGCGATATGGAGTTCAATCATGATTTTGAAAATTATAGTATGCCTGAAGATGGATTAAAAAACAATAGAAAGAGTTTGGGCAAGATGGTAAAAAGATATAGAAGAAAGATGTTTTTATCTTTTGTGGTTGTTGCGCTTGTGGCAGCTTTAATAGGTGGTGCTGCCGGGGCTGGAATTATGAGATACGTAAGTACAGGACAAACACAAGTAGTAAATAGATATTTGCCATTGTCATCTGACAACAATAATTTCGATCTGATTACAAATATAGTAAAGGCTGTAAGCCCATCTGTGGTCGGTATCGATACATATACGAATGGATACGGAGCTTATGGAAACTCTTATGTACAGGAAGGCAGCGGCTCTGGTATAATAATCGATTCACAAGGCCATATAGTTACTAATAATCATGTTGTAGACGGTGCATCTAAAATAACTGTAAACTTGTCTGATGGCAGAAAGTTTCCTGCACAATTGGTTGGCAAAGATGCAAAAACGGATCTTGCAGTCTTAAAGATAAATGCTACTAATTTGACGCCTGCAAAATTAGGTGATTCATCAAAGCTAGAAGTAGGAGAACTGGCTGTAGCCATAGGGAATCCTCTAGGTGATAGCTTTGCTGGAACTGCTACAGCAGGTATAATAAGTGGATTAAATCGAAACCTGCAAAGTGATTATGGCCCAGTTAATCTTATACAAACAGATGCTGCTATAAACCCTGGAAATAGCGGAGGACCACTTGTAAATAGCATCGGTGAAGTAATTGGCATAACAAGCATAAAGCTTACATCAACAGGTAGTTCAAGTACGCAAGATCCATTTGGCTTATTTCAAAGTCAAAGCGTAACTTTGGAAGGAATGGGATTTGCTATTCCTATCAATGAAGCTAAACCAATTATCGATGATCTTATAAAAAATGGTTACGTAGAAAGACCTGTAATGGGAGTAAGTGTGCAACAAATAACTAAGCAACTAGCACGTCAGTATAATATACCTGTTGGCCTTTACATTGCACAAGTCCAGCAAGGAAGTGGTGCTGATGCTGCAGGCCTTCAAGCTGGAGACATAATAACTGCTGTTGATGGAACAAATGTAACTACGTTTAATCAGCTTGAAAATATATTAAATAAGCACAATGTAGGCGACATAATAAGTGTCACAATATGGAGAAATAGCAAAACAATTACAGTTAATGTAAAGTTGATGAGCAGCTCTAGCGTACAGTGAATGATTTTATTATCATTTATTTTTTGGCTTTTTGATAAAAGGCAATATTGAATACGTGAAATCTCATCTAAACATAACAAGTTTAGATGAGATTTTTTGGTATTAATCGTTTTAAAATGATATACTTTAATTAAATAAGTTAATTTTTTTTGCAAGGAGTGTGCTTTATGATATATATTTATAATAGAATTACGGATCCGTATTTTAATTTAGCTTCTGAAGAATACATATTAAAGGAATTCAAAGATGATTGTTTTATGCTTTGGAGGAATGAGCCAAGCATAATAGTTGGCAAAAACCAGAATGCTTTGGCTGAGATTAACCTTGACTACGTTAAAGAGCACAATATACCTGTTGTAAGAAGGTTATCAGGAGGTGGAGCGGTATTTCACGATTTAGGCAATGTGAATTTTACTTTTATTGTAAACGATGATTTGAATAGATTTAATGATTTTAGAAGATTTACACAACCTATTATTGATGTTCTAAGAAAGCTATCATTAAATGCTGAATTTTCTGGCAGAAATGATATAACGATTGATGGTAAAAAAATATCAGGCAATGCGCAGTACTATTATAAAAACAGGATACTTCATCACGGAACACTGCTGGTGTCGTCAAATATGGCAGATCTATCAGCGGCATTAAAGGTGAGACCTATAAAATTTGAAGACAAAGGCGTGAAGTCTGTATCTAAAAGAGTGACAAACATAAATGAACATTTAAAAGAGCCTATTGGTATTGAGGAATTTATAAATCTTATTATGAATGACATACGGGAGCGTACAGGTGGAAGTGGGCTGTATGAATTTACAGGCGAAGATATAAAAAATATAGAAAAACTTAAAAATGAAAAGTATAGCACATGGGAATGGAATTTTGGCATGTCACCAGATTATAGCTTAAAAAACGAGAAAAAATTTTTAGGTGGCACGTTGGAAGTAGTTCTAAATGTAGAAAATGGGATAATAAAAGATATGAAGATATACGGTGATTTCTTTGGCAAAAAAGATGTAAAAGATATTGAAGAGATTTTAAAAGGAGTAAAACATTCAGAAAGCGGTGTGAGAGATGCATTGTCTTCTGTTGATATTAATGAATATTTTGCCAATATTAGCTTAGAAAACTTGATAGATGTATTGTTTTAATATACGTAATAATTAAAAATTGGAGGTATATCGATGAATATAGAAGTAAAAGTACCGACTGAGGAAGTCTCTCAAGAATCAACTTTAAATAACACTGGTGTATATAATAACGAAGCAAAAGAATACGATTTAGCTGTTATAGGTGGTGGCCCTGGAGGATATGTAGCAGCTATAAAGGCTGCAAAAAAGGGTGCAAAAGTTGCACTTTTTGAAAAAGACAGATTGGGCGGTACATGTTTAAACAGAGGTTGTATACCCACAAAAGCCTATGCAAGAGTTGCGGAAGTTTATGACATTATAAAGAGAGCAGATGAATTTGGATTTGATGTAGATGTGAAGTTATTTGACTATAAAAAAGTAGTGGAAAGAAAAGATAATATAGTTAACGAGCTTGTATCTGGGATAAATACATTGCTTAAAGCTAATGGTGTTGATTTGTATTCTGAGGAAGCAAAAATTGACAAAGATAAAAATATATTGTTCGGAGAAAATAAGATAAAAGCGAAAAATATAATAATTGCGACAGGTTCAGAACCTGCAGAATTGCCAATTGAGGGTGTGAAGTCAGAGAATGTCATAAATAGCAATGATATTTTAGAGATTACAGCATTACCTGAAAGTATGTGCGTAATAGGCGGTGGTGTAATAGGCATGGAATTCGCCTTTATAATGAATCAGTTTGGTGTAGAAGTATCTGTGGTAGAAATGATGCCAAACATCCTGCCATCTTTAGATAGAGAGGTTAGCAATGTCATAAAATCTGAAGCACGAAAAAAGGGAATAAAAGTTTACACATCTTCAAAAGTTGAGAAAATCTTTGACGAAGAAAATGGTGGAAGCATAGTAACAATTTCTAAAAATAACGAAACGAAGTGCATATATGCTGACAAAGTATTTATTTCCATTGGAAGAAAGCTAAATACGGATGTTGGTCCCATTTCAGAGCTTTTAGAATTCGACGGAAAAGCTATCAAAGTTGATGAATACTTAAGGACAAATGTGGATAATGTCTATGCCATTGGCGATGTGACGAATAAAATGATGCTGGCACATGTGGCATCGGCACAAGGGGAAGCAGCAGTTGACAATATTTTTGGAGACAATGTTGCTCTTGATTATATGAAAATACCTGCTGCTGTATTTACAGAGCCTGAGATAGGTTATTTCGGCTATACGGAGGAAGAGGCTAAGAGCAAATTTGAAAATGTAAAAGTGGGTAAATTTTACTTTGCAGCTAATGGCAGAGCAAAGACGTACGGTGAAACAAAAGGTTTTGCCAAGATCATATCTTCTGAAGATGGAGATGTTTTAGGAGCGTGGGTTGTCGGAAGCGATGCATCTGAAATTGCTCAGATAATATCTACTTCACGTCAAAGTGGTGCAAACGCAGAAGAATTGAAAAAAGCAATTTATACACATCCTACAAGAAGTGAAACTATAATGGAGGCAGTAAAAGACATTTTTAAAGAATCGATTCACAAAGTGTAATTTAGCTTTTAAAGCTCTTGTGGAGCTTTTTGAATAAAAAATAAAAGGAGGAGTTTGAAAATGGCAATAGAAACTTTTAAGGCGGTTTCTAGGAAGTTGCCAGAAGGCTTAGCTGTTGAAAGTGAAGTAAGAGGATTTAAAATGCTTTTAGATGAGCCTAAGGAGATGGGCGGTACGAATAAAGGAATGAATCCTGTTGAAGCTTTACTTTGCGCTTTGGGGTCATGTCAAACTATCGTAGAAGAAAGCCAATGTTTTCATACATTGGCTTTTACTATTGGATTTCTTGCTGCTTTTACTTCGTCAAGCCTTCTTACAGGTGTATTATGAGGAGCGGTTTTTAGAATTTCAGGATTTTCATCTGCTTCTTTTGCAATTGCCTTCATGGCTTCAATGAATTCATCCAGCGTTTCCTTGCTTTCAGTTTCAGTTGGCTCTATCATAAGTGCACTGTCAATGATGAGAGGAAAGTAGATGGTAGGGGGATGAAATCCATAGTCTATCAATCGCTTTGCAACGTCCAGCGTTGTGATATCATTTGCTTTGCTTTTAAGACCGCTAAATACAAATTCGTGTTTGCATATTGTATCAAATGGAAGCTCATAATATTCTTTAAGCTTTTCTTTAACATAGTTTGCATTTAAAACTGCCAAACTGCTAGCAGCTTTAAGTCCGTCTGCTCCCATAGATAGAATGTATGCATATGCCTTTACCATGACATTGAAATTTCCATAAAAACTTCTCACTTTTCCTATTGTATGTGGCAAATCATGCTTTAAATAGTACATATCGTCATTTTTTTCAACTATTGGTACAGGCAGAAAATCTGCAAGTTTGCCTTTGACGCCAACTGGACCGCTTCCAGGTCCGCCACCTCCATGTGGTGTTGCAAATGTCTTGTGCAAGTTTATATGGACCACATCAAATCCCATATCACCTGGTCTTGTTATTCCCATATTGGCATTCATATTGGCACCATCATAGTAAAGAAGGCCACCAGCATCGTGGATTAACTTTGATATTTCCAGTATGTTTTTTTCAAACAACCCTAGCGTATTTGGATTTGTAAGCATTAATCCAGCTACGTCATCGTCAAGAACCGATTTTAATGCGTCAATATCTATAAGCCCATCATTTCCAGATTTTATCTCTACTACATCAAATCCGGCTGTTGCAGCACTTGCTGGGTTTGTGCCATGTGCAGAGTCAGGTACGATCATCTTTTTCCTATTGTATTCACCGATGTCTTCAAAGTATGCTTTAATTATCATCATTCCAGTAAGTTCTCCATGGGCACCAGCAGCGGGTTGAAGCGAAATTCCGTCCATTCCAGTTATCTCTTTTAGCATTTCTTGAAGATCGTACATAAGCTTTAAAGCACCTTGGACAGTATTTTCGCTTTGCAGTGGATGTATGTTTGTAAATTCTTTGAAGTTTGCAATATCTTCATTTACTTTTGGGTTGTACTTCATTGTACATGATCCTAATGGATAGAATCCCTTATCAACGCTGTAATTTTTGTATGAAAGATTTGTGTAGTGCCTTATCAGTTCTACCTCGCTGACTTCGGGAAGATTTAATTCTGTATGGCGAAGAAGTTTATCCGGAATTGCTTCTTCTAATTGGATGTCTTCGACATCTAATGGAGGAAGGCTGTATGATGTATGACCTGGCTTAGATACCTCAAAAATAAGCTTATCATAGTTCATTAACTACACCTCCCATTATATTGACGAGTTTATCAATTTCATCTTTTGTCCTTTTTTCTGTTACGCAAAGAAGCATTGCATTTTTGTACTTTTTGTATTCTTTTTCTAGGTTGTAACCGCCAATGATGCCGTTACTTAGAAGCACATTATTTATAGCATCGACGCTGTTATCACTGCATGCAATTGCAAATTCCATGAAAAATGGCTTATCAAATAGCATCTTGTATTTATTTGTTTTTATCAATTGGTTATATGCATAATGAGATTTTTTAAAGCACTGCAGTGCAACTTCTTTTATGCCTTTTTTTCCAAGAGCTGTCATGTATATAGCGGCAGTCAATGCATTTAGTGAGTGGTTTGTACATATATTTGAAGTCGCTTTTTCTCTTCTTATGTGTTGTTCCCTTGCTTGAAGCGTCAATACATATCCTCTTTTGCCGTCAACATCATTTGTTTCACCGATGATCCTTCCAGGCAATTTGCGTATAAGTTTTTTTGTTGTCGCCATAAAACCAAGATGAGGTCCGCCAAAATTGAGACTATTTCCAAGAGGCTGACCATCGCCGACTGCTATATCAGCGCCGATTTCTCTTGGAGTCTTTAAGATTGACAGAGATATTGGTTCAACGTACATAATGAGAAGTGAACCATTTTTATGCACAAGCTTTTCTACCTCATCAAGGTTTTCTATTATGCCGAAGAAATTCGGATTTTGTGCTATAAATGCTGCAGTATTGCTGTCAATAGAGGATTTTAAAAGCTCTACATCTATCGTGCCTTCTTTATCGTCTATCTCGACAATTTCCATATTGCTGAATCTCATGTATGTATGAAGCACTTTTTTTGCTTCGGGATTAACTGATGATGATACAAGCACTTTTTTTCTGTTTGTAGCGCTGGAGGCCATTTTTGCAGCTTCGCTTAAAGCTGTAGCACCATCGTACATAGATGCATTTGATACATCCATTCCAGTAAGATTACAAATCATTGTCTGATATTCAAATATCGCTTGCAGTGTCCCTTGGCTTATTTCAGGCTGATATGGAGTGTACGCCGTATAAAACTCTGGCTTTGATACTACATGTTTAACGACAGATGGTATAAAGTGGTCATAAACACCTGCTCCTAAAAAGCATGTAAGTTCATCTGTGGTTTTTATCTCTTTTGATATTTCATTCATGTGATTTAACAGTTCTGGTTCGGATAAAGGACCTTTTAAGTTTAGATTTTTATTTAAGCGAATGCTTTCTGGTATATCTACAAATAGATCTTCTATCGATTTAGCATTCACAGATTTAAGCATTTCCATCTGCTCATCGTTTGATGATGGAATGTATTGATTCATGATATCACTCCTTTTGAGGATGATTTAATTTGACTATTTGCAAAAATCGCTGTATTCTTCAGGTGACATCAGTTCATCTAGCTCACTGGGATCATTCATCTCTACGCATATCATCCAATTTTCGTATGGGTCGCTGTTTAAAAGTGATGGATCGTCTGCAACAGATTGGTTAACCTCGATAACCTTGCCACTTATGGGACAATAGACATCAGATGCGGCTTTTACAGATTCTACGGTGCCAAGTGTATCTCCTGCATTTAGAATTGTGTCAACATCAGGAAGCTCTGCATAAACTATGTCACCTAAGGAGTGTTGAGCATAATCTGTTATTCCTACATATGCTTTGTCACCTTCAACTTTTACCCATTCATGATTCTTTGAATAATAAAGACCCTCTTGAATTCTCATAATAACAACCTCCTATTTTTTGTAATTTTTCTTATAAAAGTTTTTGCTTGTTACGATAGCTTTTAAAGGTTTATTTCTTATTATTATACTTATTTCATTGCCAATGTTGGCAAATTTGCTGCTTATTAAGGCCATTCCAATATTTTTCTTCAAAGTAGGCGATAAATATCCAGTTGTTACATATCCGATTTTTTCACCTTGTGCGCATACATCATAGCCATGGCGTGGTATTCCGTTTTCTATCATTTCAAAACCTACTATCTTTCTTTTTAGTCCATCTTGCTTTTGCTTAAAAAGAGCATCTCTACCTATAAAAGCTTTCTCAAATTTTACAAAAGAACCTAATCCAGCTTCCAATGGGGTTATCTCATCAGAAAGCTCGTTACCGTAAAGGGGAAGACCTGCTTCAAACCTTAATGTATCTCTTGCACCTAAACCAGCTGGTTTAATTCCAAATTCTTCTCCAACAGCCAAGATTTTTTCCCACATTGATTGAGCATAATCATTTCTCAAGAATATTTCAAAACCATCTTCGCCAGTATAACCTGTTCTTGAGATTAGGCAATTTACTCCAGCCAAATTGATTTTGTCAAAGTGGTAATATTTCATGTCATCTAAGTTGTACTCTGTCGTTTTTTGAAGTATTTCCTGCGCTTTAGGCCCCTGCAGCGCTAGTTCAGAAACCTCATTTGATATGTTTTTTACTGCAATATTGTAGCCGCTTTTGTTTTCAAATATCCAGTTGTAATCCTTATCTATGTTGCTAGCATTGACTACCAACATGTATTTTTCATTGGAAAATTTGTAAACAAGTAAGTCATCAACTGTGGTGCCGTTAGCATAGCACATAGGAGAATACATTGCCTGATTATCACTTATCTTTGCTATGTTATTTGAGATAATGTAGTTTATGAATTTTTCAGAGTCTTTGCCTTCTATTATTAATTCTCCCATATGTGACACATCAAAAAGTCCTGCACTTTTTCTGACTGCTTCATGCTCTTTTAGTATGCTTTCATACTGTACAGGCATTGCAAAACCTGCAAAATCTATCATTTTTGCCCCGTATTTCAGGTGTGTTTCGTAAAGAGGTGTTTTTTTAAGATTATTGTCCAAATAGCTCATTCCTTTCTATTTAAAAGTAGAAAACAAAAAAAGGAATATGAAGATAAGTGTCATCATCATATTCCTCTGTATCTAGACCTGAGAGTTTCTACACAAAGGTATTGCCCCATCGGTGCCAAATGGCTTTCCAGAGTCCCATCAAATAGCGATTAATTTGCCTGAGAGATTTTATGAGGCCATGACACACCTCATATTGCTCCTTCGGCCACCATAAAAGGTGTCTCTCGCTATTTTCATTTGGATTTTATTAAATTCGTACTACTAGTATATTATAGTGTAGTGAAATTATTAATTCAATATATTTTAATACGTTTTGCAAATTAAAGGTTTTTATATTTTAAAAACAAATAAAATTCAGTTTACAAGAACTGAAGTTAGTGATATAACGTTCTAATAAAGAATACAATGTTTTGAAGGAGAATGAAAAAAAACAAAATATAATATGCGTATTTATTTAATCTCTTATTTGCTTTATCCAAACTTATTGGAGATATGTCAATATTCCGTTAAATATGGCTAATGCAATTTTGCTTTTATAATCAATATCCCTCAGATGTGCGTCATCTAATCGGCTGTTTTCGATACCGGGTATGACTGTAACTGTAGCGGCGTCTTTCCTTGTGCCATTATATTTTGTCGGATGCATGCCTAGGTTATCCAAGGGAGATTTTCTTTCTATGGATTTATTCAGCAATTCTGCAAGTTTTTTAGACTTTTCATTGTCTTTGTCATAGTAGACTTTAAAACCACTTTCGTTTTTTGTCGATATTTCTGTCGTTAGGTTAATAATCACATCACCTTTAAAATCACCATTCGATATATTTTCGCTATAATTAATCATTGAAATTAATACATCTGCTTCTAATAGAGTAAGTAATTCTTTTGTTTTTTTTGAAATATCCATCATTGGTATATGCGATGATAGATTCGTTGGACTTTTTGTTGTCTTTTTATATACGGGATTTAAGATTATCTTTTTTCCTTTAAGAATATTTTTTAAAGGTGTTCTATCAACAAAAAAGTTTAATTTTGCTGGAATTCCGTCTATAGATTCTATTTCATAACTTGTTTCCGTTGATAAATCAATTTTAACTTCTACATTATTGTCATTGGAGCTTATGAAGATTTTATTGATTATCCCATCGTCAATTGCATAAGAACCACTTGGCATATTAAGTAAAACATCGTGAAATCTTATTTTATAATTTTTGCCTTCTTTTTTTATTTCATATTCCGGAATGACAGAAGAAAAATCAAAACCTATTAAGCTTTTGTTGTCTTTAATACAAGGATTGCCAGCTTTTGTATCAAGTCTTACATTAGTTAATACATTAATCAAATAAAAAATCTCCTTTCTCTTATATTATTGACATAAATTTGATATAAATGTGATATAATTATTGTGTACAATCTTAATATATCACAAAATCAAAAAAATGGAAGTAAATTTTATGGGGGTTATATTAATTGACGTACGGCAAGATTCCAATAAGAACCCATATTATAACGAAAGATGACAATATAGTAGATGTCGTCTCAAAGTATACGAGAAATATTGCTGAAGAAGGAGATCTCATAGCTATCGCAGAAAGTGTTGTAGTTATAACACAGGGAAGAGCATACCTTCCGGAAGAGATAAAGGTAGGATTATTAGCTAGGATTTTGTGTAGATTTACAGGTAGAAATGGCAGTTTGACTTCGCCGCAGGCGATGCAATGTGCGATTAATGAAGTAGGATGGCTTAGAATTCTTGTGGCTTCATTGATAAGTGCAATAGGAAAGATATTTAAAAAGAAAGGGCTTTTTTTCAAAATAGCAGGAAGAAAAGTAGCTCTTATTGATGATGTTGCCGGAACAATGGCCCCATACCACAGATACATAGTGTTAGGACCTGCCGATCCTGATTTAGTGTGCAATGAGATAAAAGAAAAGACAGGTGTCGATGCTGTCATAATTGATGCTAATGACTTGCACTGTGCTGATTGCATTGGTGCATCGAAAGGCGTCTCAAAATCGTATGTTGAAAAGCTGTTTTTAGACAATCCATCAGGAAATTCTGAGCAGCAGACGCCGATTGTTGTAATTAAATCGTATAAAGAGCAGAAACTTGAAAGCTTAAACGATGTAAGAAGCGAAAAAGAATTGCATGAGATTTTGCAAAATTAATTAAGATATGTAATAAAGATTAATAATATATCAACTATAGTAAATCTTTTTGTGAGCAAGTATAGATGCATTTTTCTATAGTTGATTTTTTTTATTTTGTGCAATTAAGCATTCATGCAATAAATCGAGATTAATAAACAAAATATATAATAGATATCGATGGAATGAAAATGTATAGCTTTAATTGAGCTTTATATGGCTAAATTAAAGCTTTAATCTGTCAATTAATAATGTTATACTGGAGAAAAATGTATGAGGTGATTTTTATGCCGTTATGAAGTTTAATGCGAAATTTATTATAGAGAGAATTATTAACTATAAGGAGGTGTGAAACCTGTTTAATACAGGTTTGCTGCTTTGAAGATTGATGATATATTTAGATTGACAGAAGATGAACTATTTAGTGAACTGAATACATCTATAAAGGGTCTTTCTACAGATGAAGTAAATGAGCGACTTCAGAAATATGGATACAATGAAATAAAAGAAGTCAAAAAATCATCAATGCTGTCTAGGTTTATAGCAAATTTTACTCATTTATTGGCAATACTCCTTTGGATAGCCAGCATACTTTCTTTTATTGGAGGAATGCCGCAGCTAGGATGGGCAATAATACTTGTCATAATCGTAAATGCTTTATTCAGCTTTTGGCAGGAATTTAAAGCAGAGCAGGCTACAGAAAGCCTTAAAAAGATGTTGCCATCGTACGTGAAAGTGATAAGAAATGGTCGTCAGGAGCAAATTTTAGCACGGGAGTTAGTACCTGGAGATCTTATATACCTTGAAGAAGGCGATCACGTGCCGGCTGATGCTAGGCTTATAGAGGCTTTTGAAATGCGGACTATTAATGCTGCATTGACTGGAGAATCTGAGCCTGTTAGAAGAACATCTGATGTAGTTTTAGATGAAGATGTCTCACTGTTGCAGTCACCAAATATAGTGTTTATGGGAACAAATGTAGCATCAGGTTCTGGAACGGCAGTAGTTTATGCAACGGGCATGAATACGCAATTTGGCAAAATTGCCTCTTTAACGCAGACAATAAGTGTAGAACAGAGCCCGCTTCAAAAACAGTTGACGAGAGTTGCAAAGGTTATTGCACTTTTATCTCTTGTGATGGGGGTATTCTTTTTCCTCCTGGGCTTGTTTATGGGAAGGTCCTTAGTCGATACGTTTATGTTTGCAATAGGCATTATTACTGCTAATGTGCCTGAAGGATTGCTGCCGACAGTGACATTAGCGCTTGCCATGGGTGTACAGCGAATGGCTAAAAGACATGCGCTTGTAAAGAAACTTTCCAGCGTTGAAACGTTGGGGGGAGCGACTGTCATCTGTACAGATAAGACAGGTACGCTGACGCAAAATGAAATGACAGTCAGAGAAATCTGGACCCCAGTTGCATTTTACAATGTAAGCGGTGTTGGATACGAGCCGAAAGGCGACTTTTATGTGGATGACAAAAAGATAGACAGCAAAAATCTTCCTGATGAGCTGTCATTGCTTTTGAAAATAGGTTTGCTGTGCAACAACAGCCGGTTAGTTAGGCCTACGGATGAGAACCCGTCTTGGAGTATAATTGGTGACCCAACCGAAGGTTCATTAGTGGTACTGGCGGAGAAAGCAGGATTTACATTAGAAGAAATGTTGAGGGAATATCCAAGGATATCTCAACTTCCTTTTGATTCCAGGCGGAAAAGGATGACTTCTATTCATAAGTATGGAAAAGAAATCTACGTATTTACTAAAGGTGCGCCAAAAGAAACACTTTCAGTTTGCAGCTACATTTTTAAGGGCAGCGAAGGGGTAAAGAAATTAGAACAATCGGATATCGATAATATAATAAAGCAGAATGACAAATTTGCTGAATCCGGGCTTAGAGTACTTGCAATGGCATATAAAATAATGGATAATGAGAATAAAGAATATACAGTAGAAGATACAGAAACTGACTTAATCTTTGTCGGATTAGTAGCTATGATGGATCCACCGAGGCCTGAAGTTGAATTGGCTGTTAAACAGGCCCATAAAGCTGGCATAAAGATTATCATGATAACGGGTGACTACGGATTAACAGCAGAATCTATTGCTAGGAGAATTGGCATAGTAAAAGGGCCTAGACCAAGGATAATAACTGGCAATGAACTTGATAAAATGTCAGATGAAGATTTGAAGAAAGAATTGAAGAATAAAGAAATCATATTTGCCAGAGTTGCTCCAGAGCACAAAATGAAAGTTGTCGCTGCATTAAAAGAAATGGGTGAAGTCGTTGCTGTTACTGGCGACGGTGTTAATGACTCACCTGCATTAAAAAGGGCTGACATAGGTATTGCAATGGGTAAATCAGGTACTGATGTTGCAAGGGAAGTTGCAACAATGGTCTTGACAGATGACAATTTTGCTAGCATAGTTAATGCTATTGAAGAAGGCAGAGCGGTTTACGACAACGTAAGGAAATTTATAACATACATTTTTGCGCATTTGACACCAGAGGCTATACCTTATATACTGTTTTCTCTATTTAATATTCCTGTCCCAATAACGGTAATGCAGATATTAGCAATAGATTTAGGAACGGAGACGCTGCCGGCTCTTGCACTTGGAGTTGAGCCGCCTGAACCGGGTGTTATGGATAGGCCACCTAGATCACCTAAAGAAAAATTATTAAACTTGTCCCTATTCCTAAGAGGGTATGTTTTACTAGGAATAATTAGCTCGATAGCAGTTCTATCAGGTTATTTTTGGGTTTTATTAAGCGGAGGTTGGCACTGGGGCGAGACGCTTCCACTGACAGATCCACTGGCAAGAAAAGCTGCTACAATGAGCTTCTTAGGGATAGTTATTATGCAGGTGGCTAATGTGTTTGCCTGCCGCACTGAAGTTGCTTCTATGTTTAGCGTCAGTCTTTTTAAGAATAGATTATTAAATATTGGCGTAATATTTGAAATAGTACTTACTGCATTGCTTATATATATTCCGTTTTTGCAGAAAATATTTGACACCTATCCTGTTTCATTAAAGCACTGGCTGTTTTACGTAGCATTTATGCCGATACTTATTGGGGCAGAGGAGATCAGAAAATATTTCTTGCGCAAAAAAATTGCATTAAATGAAAAGGAGGTGAAAGGCTCTATATGAGCCTGATTTATGAATATAATTGTTGCAGGATGCGGCAGGCTTGGTGCTGAGTTAGCTCAGATATTAGATTCTGACGGTAATCATGTTGCTGTTATAGATAGAGACAAAGATGCTTTTAAAAGATTGAAGTCGTCTTTTAAAGGTGAATTCATAGAGGGGATTGCATTTGACAAAGCTACTTTAATAAAAGCTGGCATTGAACATGCTGATGCTGTTGCTTCTACTACTAATGGCGATAATACAAATATTGTTACAGCTTTGATTGCAAAAAAGAAATTTAAAATACCAACGATAGTAGCCAGGATATACGATCCTATTCGAGCGGAAATATACAGAAAAATGGGTATAAATACGGTTTCACCTACTTTGTGGGGCGCAAATAAGATAAAAGATTTGATATGTCATCCTGATCTTTTTAGAGTATCGTCGTTTGGCAGTGGTGAAGTAGAAATAATTGAAACGGAAGCGACAGCATTCTTGGATGGCCGTCATGTAAGAGATATAGCTATACCATCTGAAATAAATGTTGTCAGTATAGTCAGAGACGGCATAGCACTTATACCAACGCATAGTACGACTTTTAAAAAAGGCGATAAAATATTTATAGCTTTAACAGCTTTCGGGAAGACAAAGATAAAACAAATGCTTATGTCGTAGAGATTTTAATAGGAGGTGAAAGAACCTGACGGGAACAATGCAATAAAGTTTCCAAATAGCAGGTTACGATATGTCGATAATGATTGTT
Organism: Thermoanaerobacterium thermosaccharolyticum DSM 571; assembly: GCF_000145615.1. Classification (NCBI taxonomy): domain Bacteria; kingdom Bacillati; phylum Bacillota; class Clostridia; order Thermoanaerobacterales; family Thermoanaerobacteraceae; genus Thermoanaerobacterium; species Thermoanaerobacterium thermosaccharolyticum. Next base: position 1,935,806 of record NC_014410.1, on the reverse strand, counting down.
GGTGCTGGACGATTAGGTTCATACCTAGCTCAATTGATGGAGGAAAGAAATGAGAAAGTCGTTGTTGTTGAAAAAGATGAGTCTAGAATTGAAAAACTTAAAAGAGAATTAAAGTGCAATATTGTAGTTGGAGATGGCTGTAATTCAGATACATTAAAAAAGGCAGGGATTATCGGTACTGAGATAGTTGTTGCGGCAACTGGCCATGATGAAGATAATCTTATAATATGCCAGCTTGCCAAGTATGAATTTGGTGTATCAAGGGTGGTATCCAGGATAAACAATCCAAAAAATGAGTGGCTTTTTACAAGGGATATGGGCATTGATGCAGCCGTCAGCAGTGCCAGAATTATTGCAAAATTAATTGAAGAGGAGACAGAAATCAGCGGGCTTACGACTGTAATGAATCTTGCAGAGGGGAAAATATCGATTGTCAGAAGCATGGTGGAGAAAGATTCAAAGGCTGCAAATAAGATGATTAAAGATTTGATGCTTCCCGGTAACTGTGTGATAATGTCGATAGTTAGAAGTAATAAAGTTTTGTTGCCAAATGGCAGCACGTATATTTTGCCTGGCGATGAGGTTTTAAGCGTTGTTAGCGATGAGAGCAAAGAAAAACTGAAAGATTTGTTTGATGTGTAATAAAGTTTAAATGAAGGCTGATGGCATTTATTTGCTATTAGCCTTTTTTATTTCTTTATATGTAGGCTGCTTATGAATAATTTTATTGTTAAATAGATTATTTAAAATATTTTATAAACAATTGGAGGAATTTTCATATGTGTGTAGAAATAATATAATAATAAAAATATTATTTAATATAAGGAGATGGTCTAATTGAATTCCTATCTTTTTCTAATCTATGGAGTTGTTATCATTGCAGCTCTTGCCATCATTGGTTTTATTAGGTTTATTTTTACACAAGATAAAGGTGACGAGAAGATGCAGCAGATTTCAGACTCCATAAAGGAAGGCGCAATGGCTTTTCTAAACAGGCAGTATAAAACGATAACAGTGCTGGCTTTGATTGTGGCTGTTTTAATCATAATAGCAAATTATTACGGCCATCAATCAGAAGGAGCAGGTGCTGCTATTAGCTATGCATGGCATGTAGGATTGGCCTTTATATCGGGAGCTTTGTGCTCAGCTATATCAGGCTACATAGGCATGTACATGGCAGTTAATTCAAATGTTAGGGCAGCAAGTGGTGCAAGAAAAGGTCTTAATAAAGCATTACAGATTGCTTTAAGAGGAGGAGCAGTGACAGGCCTTGCAGTGACTGCGTTGTCTCTGTTTGGTGTTGCTACATTGTTCTTTGCATACGGTGGAGCATCAGGTCAGCAAGAATTGGTAAAAAATGCTCCATCTTTAATAGTGGGATTTGGATTTGGTGCTTCATTTGTAGCATTGTTTGCACAGCTAGGCGGTGGTATTTATACAAAAGCTGCTGATGTAGGTGCAGACCTTGTCGGCAAGGTAGAAGCAGGCATTCCAGAGGACGACCCAAGAAATCCTGCAGTAATCGCTGATTTGGTTGGCGATAACGTTGGAGACTGTGCCGGAAGAGGAGCTGACCTTTTCGAGTCAACAGCCGCTGAAAATATAGGTGCAATGATATTGGGTGTAGGCTTGTATCCTGTCTTTGGATTAAAGGGAATACTGTTTCCACTAGTGGCTCGTGCTATTGGTATTATTGCTTCAATTATTGGAATTGTATTCGTAAACACAAAAGATGAATCAAAAGATCCTATGATAGCTTTAAACAAAGGATATTTTATTACGACAATAGTAAATCTAATTGTTCTCTTCTTTGCAGTGAAGGTTATGCTTTCCGGACATTTGTCAAATGGCTCTGAAGTTAACTATTTACTTCTCTATGGTGCAGCAGTTGCAGGTATATTATTAAGCTATGTGTTTGTATTTTTGACAAATTACTACACTTCTATGAGTAAAAGACCAGTTCAAGAAATTGCAAAGGCTTCAACAACCGGAGCTGCTACAAATATAATCACAGGTATTTCTGTAGGTATGGAGTCTCCGGCACTTCCTGTACTGTTTATTTCAGCAGCAATAATTATTGCATATAGGCTTGGTCAGCTTGCACTTCCTAATATAGCCACGGCAGGCTTCTACGGTACTGCTATAGCTACAATGGGAATGCTGTCTACAACTGCTTATATATTAGCAATGGATACATTTGGACCTATCACTGACAATGCTGGCGGAATCACTGAAATGTCCGAAGCTCCTGAGTCAGTTAGGCTTGTGACAGATAGACTTGATGCATGTGGAAATACGACAAAAGCTTTGACAAAAGGATATGCAGTAGGATCTGCAGCTTTAGCTACTTTCTTGCTTTTCTCTGCATACCTTGATGAAGTAAAGAAAATATTAGGCAAACCTATCGATTCTTGGTTTGCTGTAGATATAGGTAAACCTGAGGTTTTCATAGGAGCATTTATAGGAGCTATGATAGTATTTCTCTTCAGCTCTACAGCTATAAGAGCTGTTGGCAAAGCAGCCCAGTATGTCATACTGGAGGTAAGAAGGCAATTTAAAGAGAATCCAGGCATAATGGAAGGCACATCAAAGCCAGACTATGCAAAAACAGTAGACATTGTTACAAAAGGCGCATTGAAAGAGATGGTCATTCCAGGACTTATAGTCGTTGTTGCGCCGATACTAGTTGGAATTATACTTGGCAAAGAATCTGCAGCAGCTTTTTTGATGGTTGGCACTATTTCAGGCGTAATAATGGCGTTGTTCTTGAATAACGGCGGCGGTGCTTGGGATAATGCTAAAAAATATATTGAATTAGGTAATTACGGTGGCAAAAAGTCTGAAGCCCATAAAGCTGGCGTTGTAGGTGATACAGTAGGTGATCCATTTAAAGATACAGCAGGTCCTTCCTTGCACGTTTTGATAAAACTTATAAGCACTATCACGTTGGTATTTGCATCTTTGTTTAGATAAAAATTGTAAATATGTTGCACTAAAAAGGTGGAGTTTAATGCTCTGCCTTTTTATGTTGTACTAATCAAATGAACTGTATATGGATGTGAAAGTTTATTATATTTTTATTGACGTAACTGTACAACAATGATATACTATATATTGGTGTTGTGATATTTATATACACAATATATAGAGTTAATATTGGAAAATTTCAGATATGTGTGCTTATTTAATTAACTCATTAAATTGGTGCAGCTTTTAGGTGGGATTATTTTTACGGAAGATAATTTAATGGAGGGTTTAAATTGGAAAACGCAATGAAGGTTATTAAAAGAAATGGTATGGAAGAAGAATTCAACAAGGAAAAGATTGCAAATGCTATATACAAGGCGTTTGAAGCAGTCGATGAAGGAGAATACAATGATGCCTTAAAGATAGCGGATGAAGTCACAAAATACATAGAAGAAAATTTTGATGGATATGCAAATGTAGAACAGATTCAGGACATAGTTGAGCAGTTTTTGATAAGAGGTGGCTTTGCAAAAGCTGCAAAAGCATATATCTTATACAGAAAACAGCATCAAGATATGAGAGAATTTAAAAACATGTTTATGGATATTGAAAAGATGGTTGATGAATACATAGGGAAATTGGACTGGAGAGTAAATGAAAACAGCAACATGAGTTACTCGCTTCAAGGGTTAAATAACCATATAGCAAGCACGATTACAGCAAATTACTGGTTGAATAAGATATATCCAAAAGAAGTAAGAGATGCCCATGTAAATGGTGATTTGCATATCCACGATTTAAGCCTTTTATCAGTGTACTGCTGCGGATGGGATTTAAAAGATTTGCTTATTTCGGGATTTACCGGCGTAGAGGGAAAAGTGCAAAGTAGACCTCCAAAGCATTTTAGGTCGGCTTTAGGACAGATAGTGAACTTCTTCTATACACTTCAAGGTGAAGCTGCAGGTGCACAGGCATTTTCTAATTTTGACACTTATTTGGCACCGTTTATATATTATGACAAGCTGTCGTATAAAGAAGTAAAGCAGTCATTACAGGAATTTATTTTTAACATAAATGTTCCAACAAGAGTAGGGTTTCAAACACCATTTACAAATATAACGATGGATTTGGTTGTTCCTGATATATTGGCTGATGAACCTGTCATAATAGGCGGCAAAGCCATGAATAGATCGTATAAAGAATTTCAGAAGGAAATGGATATGCTTAATATGGCATTTGCTGAGGTCATGATGGAAGGGGACGCAAATGGAAGGATATTTACTTTCCCTATACCAACTTACAATATAACGAAAGATTTTGATTGGGAGAGCCCTGTTATAGATAAAATTATGGAGATGACTGCAAAATACGGCCTTCCATATTTCAGCAATTTTGTCAACAGTGATCTAAACCCAGAAGATGCAAGATCAATGTGTTGTCGTTTAAGGCTTGATAATAGAGAGCTTAGAAAGCGTGGAGGCGGTCTTTTTGGAGCAAATCCACTTACAGGATCAATTGGCGTCGTAACGATAAACATGCCAAGAATTGGGTATTTATCAAATTCAAAAGAAGAGTTCTTTGAAAGATTAGGAAAACAGATGGATATAGCGAGAAAGAGCCTTGAGATAAAAAGAAAAGTGCTGGAGAATATGACTGAAATGGGATTATATCCATACTCAAAGTTTTACTTGAGGGATATAAAAAAGAGGTTTGGCTCATACTGGCAAAACCATTTTAATACAATAGGATTAATTGGCATGAATGAAGCACTTTTAAATTTCATGGGATGTGGTATTACAAGTGAAAAAGGCAGAAATTTTGCTATAGAAGTTTTGGATTTTATGAGAAATAGATTAGAAGACTATCAGATAGAGTCAAATTACCTTTATAACCTTGAAGCATCACCTGCTGAAGGTGCGTCGTACAGACTGGCGAAAAAAGACAAAGAGTTTTATAAAGACATCATCACTGCAGGAGGAGATGTGCCGTATTACACAAATTCTACACAGCTTCCTGTCGACTTTACAGATGACATATTTACGGCTCTTGATTTGCAGGATGAGCTTCAGACAAAATACACAGGTGGAACTGTGTTTCATGGTTTTTTAGGTGAAAGCATAAGCGATCCCGATACATGCAAAGCATTGGTGAAAAAGATAGCATACAACTATAGGCTTCCTTATTATACCATTACGCCTACATTCTCCATATGCGACAACCATGGCTATATATCAGGAGAACATTTTAACTGTCCGCAATGTGGCAATGAATGCGAAGTATACAGCAGGGTTGTGGGATATTACAGACCGCTTCAAAACTGGAATGAAGGCAAAAGAGAAGAGTTTTCTGATAGGAAGGAATTCGCAATATGATATATGATTACATGATGGTGTCGTTGGCAGATTATCCTGGAAAGGTTGCATCTACTGTTTTTACAAGTGGATGCAACTTTACATGTCCTTACTGCCACAACAGCCAATTGATTGATTTGCAGAAACCTATAAAAAGTGAAGAAGAATTTATAGATTATCTAAAGAAAAGAAAAAATCTCATAGATGGCGTTTGCATAACAGGCGGAGAGCCTACACTTTGGAAAGACTTGAAAAACTTCATTAAAACAATAAGAGATTTAGGATTCAGCGTCAAGCTAGACACAAATGGCTCCAGGCCTAATGTAATAGAAGATTTGCTGAATGATAATCTTTTGGACTACATTGCTATGGATGTAAAAGCACCTAAAAATAAATACGGTTTATTCGTAAAAAACAATGAAGATATAGGGAGAATTGTAAAAAGCATTGATTTAATTAAAAACTGTGGAATAGATTATGAATTCAGGACGACTGTAAATAAAAAATTGCTTTCTACAGATGATTTTTTATCTATAGCAAATATGATATCTGTTTGCAAAAGATATGTACTACAAAGATACAAATACTCAGAAGGCGTATTAAATAAGGATTTGTGCGGTGAAGAGCAGTGCGACATTGAATATTTGTTGATGATAAAAGAGATGATAAATGATAAAATCGAAGAAATACTGATAAGATAGTATTGTTTAAAAGGAGATTATCTCCTTTTTTTGTTTTAGAAAAAAATCATAAATGGTGTATAATTTAAGTAGATGGTTAAGTTTAAAAATAAGGTTACAAAAACGTGATTTAATTCTATATTTTTTAATGATATTTTTTGAAATGGTGAAGAAATCGTTATTAAACTTCGATTCATAGGGAATTTTCTCTTAAAATATTGAGAGAAAATCCTTTGAATACATTTAAAATAATTTTCATAAGGGGATGAAATTATGGATAAGAATTTATTAGGCACTAATATCGTCACACAGATAGGCATAATAGTAAAAGACATTGAGAAAGCATCACAGGCTTTTGCAGACTTTTTTGGAGTGGAAAAGCCTAAGTGGAATTGGACAGATGGTTATGATAAGTCACACGCAGAATTTAATGGGAAACCATCTGATGCCCGTGCAAAGCTTGCCTTTTTTGATATGGGACAAGTTCAAATAGAGCTTATTGAGCCAGATGAAAACATAAGCACTTGGAGGGAGTTTTTGGATAAACACGGGGAAGGTGTACATCACATAGCGTTTCAAGTAAAGGACATGGATGAAAAGATAGAAGCTTTAGAGAAAAATGGAATGCCTTTAGTCCAAAAAGGCGATTACGAAGGTGGAAGATATGCTTACATAGATACTTTTTCGAAGTTAAAGGTAATTATAGAGCTTTTAGAGAATTTTTAAATGACGTTGCTAAGGAGGCTTCAATATGAACATATTGATAACAGGTGCTAATAGAGGACTTGGAAGACACTTAGTCGAAAAAGCACTTTTAAATAATCATAAAGTATATGCAGGAATTCGAAAAATCAATGATGTTTCATCCGAATTAAAAGCTTTAAAGGATAGATATGAAAAAAAGATTAACTTAATAGGATTGGATGTAAGTGATGAAGAATCTATAAAAAGAGCAGCTATACATGTAAGCAAAGAAGAGGATTCTTTAGATGTTATAGTAAACAATGCAGGTATATTAAAGGGAAGAGGAAAAGAAATAGAAGATTTAGATTATACTGATTTAGAAGATACACTTAAAATCAACTTGATGGGTCCAATGATGGTTGTAAAATATTTTCTGCCGTTATTAAAAAAGGGCAGAGATAAGGTGATAATTAATATATCCTCGGAAGCTGGAAGTTTTGCAAATGCTTATGGTGGTGATTATCCGTATGCTGTATCAAAGGCAGCACTAAATTTCTTTACGGCACAGCTAAAAGATGCCATGAAGGACTACAAAGGGAGAGTTTACGCCGTACATCCTGGATGGATGAAGACAGACATGGGCGGAACATCAGCTCCGTTAAGTCCTGAAATTTCTGCAGAAGGAATCATGAAGATTATAGAAGGAGACATTAAAGTTGATGACAACCAGTTTTTTATAGATTTTAAAGGACAACCGATGAAATTATAAAAAAGGGATGATATTGTGAAAGAGATAGTTGCGATTTTAGGTGATTTCTACCACAATGAGGAAATTATAAAAAGATCTCTACATAGAGCTATAAATAATCTTGGCAGTGTAAATCTTAGATTTATAGACATTGATGAGTTACAAAAGGAATTAGAATCAAAACCTGATTGTATAGTATTATTTAAAGAAAATAGATTAAATCCGCAATCGGAGAGTGTTGACCTCTGGATGACAGAAGAGATAGAGAAGAAAATAGTAAACTACGTAAAAGACGGCGGAAGCTTATTTGCATGGCATTCTGGTCTATCATCATATCCAGAAGATGGAGAATATAATAAAATGCTAAAGGGATATTTTTTACATCATCCTGAAAAAAACGATGTTGTACAGTACGCACCGCAAAAAGATATGCTAGGGGAATTTGAAAGTGCCATCGAGCCATTTGAGTTTGTTGATGAACATTATTTTGTCAAATGCGAAGAAAATGATACAAATGTATTTTTGCGTTCCTTCTCTAAAGACGGACAATCCATAGCAGGATGGTATCATCACTTTGGGAAAGGCAAAGTATGCTGCTTGACTCCTGCCCACAGGGAAGATGGACTGTTAAACGAGTCGTTTTTGAAGACGTTACATGAATGCGTAAATTGGTGTATAAAATAGTAAATACTTTTAAATGAAAAGGCAAGATAGGCTGTGCTAGATAATAGCCAGTCTATCTTTTAATTTTTTTGTATTTTGTACGATAAATACAATACGATTTCTACAAATCAAATTTTAAAATCGTATTGACACTAAATAAAAGTTACATTATACTTAAATTAAGCAAAAAAATAAAGTACAAATAAACGAATATAGGTGATAAATATGAAAAAAGTAACCTTACAAGATATTGCTGAAGTTATAGGTGTATCAAAAAATACTGTATCCAAAGCACTGAGAGGTGCTGAAGGTGTAAGTGCAGAAATGAGAAGCAGGATATTGGAGACAGCAATGAAGATGGGATACAAAAAGATAAAAAACCTTCCTACTAAAATCATAAATGTAACTATACTTTGCAGAGAAGATTTTCTCGTAGAATCTACTTTTTGGTCCAATGTCCTGTATGGCATTGAAAGTGCCGCCAGAAACAATAATTTAAAATTAAGCATTACAGGCATTGATGTAGAAGGTGAAGAAAATTTAAGTATTCCCCAGACGATAACGAAAGAGACTACAAATGGAATCATAATAGTAGGTACTTTAAACGATGAGTTTATAAAAAAGATAAAAGCAACAAAAATACCATTTGTTGTTGTAGACCATTACAGCAATGCAATTGATTGTGATTATATAAATACGGCAAATGAAAACGGAGTATATAAAGCAGTAAAATATCTTTACGACAATGGACACAGAAAGATAGGATTCATAGGCAATAATGAGTGGGCCTTCAGTTTCAGACAGAGGTATTACTCATATGTAAGAAGTATGGAAGAGCTGGGAATGTATGTTGACAGCGACTATGTGTGGCTTGACATAAACTTAAAGGGTGCTGAATTCTTTAGAGATCCAGAATATTTTAAAAGAAAAATTTCTATAACTGAAGATTTCCCTACAGGATGGATTTGTGCCAATGATAAAATTGCATTAGCATTTATGAGAAGCTTGGAAGATATGGGTGTAAAAGTACCTGAGGAAGTTTCGGTTGTAGGATTTGACAACATTGAAATGAGTGCCTATTCTCATCCCAGTCTTACGACAATAGATATACCTAAAAGCTCACTAGGAGAAAAAGCTGTCAATCAGCTTTTGTACAGGATGAATAATCCTGAAAAACCCTACGAAGATATAAAACTATATACGCAGCTTGTTATTCGCAGTTCAGTTAAAGAGATAATTTAGAGATTTATAATTCGCGGGAGGTGGTAAACGAGGCTTAAAATTTATTTTGGCATTAAATTTTAGGTGAGGGGACGTGTCAAATGGAGAAAATAGCACAGGAAATGTATAAAGAGTTGAAGGATAGAATTTTTCCTTTTTGGAGCAAATTGAAAGACGAAAAAAATGGCGGTTTTTACGGATATGTTGACTATGACTTAAATATTGACAATAAAGCCTTGAAAGGTTCAATATTGAATTCCAGAATATTGTGGTTTTTTTCAGCATTTTACTGTTTAGATAAAGATGAAAAAGCACTTGAACTGGCGCATCATGCTTATAAATTTTTAAGAGATAATATCTTGGATAAAGAAAATAAAGGTCTCTATTGGATGGTAGATTATATAGGAGAGCCTGCGGATACTAGAAAACATACATACAGTCAGGCTTTTGGCATATACGGATTGGCTCAATACTACAAAGCGACAGGCAATGAGGAAGCTTTAAATATTGCAATCGATTTATTTAACATTATTGAAAGAAATTGCAGAGATGAAAATGGATATTTGGAGGAATTTGATCGCAATTGGAATCTTAAAGAGAATTACGAACTTAGTGAACATGGAGTAATATCCAGCCGTACAATGAATACGCATCTTCACATATTGGAAGCCTACACATTGCTTTATGATATTTGGAAGAATAGTAATCTTAAAAAAAGCATAATCTATCTTCTCAATCTCTTCAAAGATAAAATATACAGTGAAGATGGAAAATATCTAAAAGTATTTTTTAATGACAATTGGGACACTACCATTGATATAAAATCATATGGACACGACATAGAAGCAAGCTGGCTTTTAGATAGGGCTGTGGATGTATTATGTGACGAAGGAATAAAAAATACAACAAAAAAATACACTATGGAAATTGCTGAAAACATATTAAATAATATATATTCACCGGATGGCATAGTAAATGAGGCTGTTGAAGGTAAAACTGATTTATCAAGAGTATGGTGGGTTCAAGCAGAATCTGTAGTGGGGTTTTTTAATGCATATCAGAAGACCAATGATGTTAGATTCATAGAAGCTTCAAAGAATATCTGGGAATATATAAAAAGATATGTGATCGACAAAAGAGATGGAGGAGAATGGTACTGGAAAGTAGATGAAAACGGAAAACCATTTAACATGCCTATTGTTGAGCCTTGGAAATGTCCTTATCACAATGGTAGGATGTGCATAGAAATAATAGAAAGGGTGAAAGGCAATGAGGTTTAAAGACAGATATGAGATAGAATTACGTAAATATGAAGATCTAATAAGCAGAAAGAACGAAAAAACTGAAAATTACAACGGCATATTTGACAGGTACAAATATCCTGTATTGACGAGGGAGCATACACCGCTATTTTGGAGATACGACCTTGATGAGAAGACTAATCCATACTTTATGGAAAGGCTTGGTGTGAATGCTGTATTTAATCCTGGTGCGATAGAATTAGATGGAAAGTTTTATCTTGTTGCTCGTGTTGAAGGATACGACAGGAAATCGTTTTTTGCTGTTGCAGAAAGCGACAGCGGCATAGACGGGTTTAAATTCTGGGATTACCCTGTAGAATTTGATGATTTATACCCTGAAGAAACGAATGTATACGATATGAGGCTTACAAAGCATGAAGATGGATGGATTTATGGCGTATTCTGCTCTGAAAGCAAGGATCCAAATGCTCCTCCAGGTGACTTGTCGTCTGCTATTGCCAGTGCAGGTATAGTTCGCACAAAAGATCTCAAAAAATGGGAGAGGCTTCCTAATCTTAAGACGAGATCACCACAGCAGAGGAATGTAGTACTGCATCCTGAGCTTGTAAATGGAAAGTATGCATTTTACACAAGACCTCAAGATGATTTCATAGAAGCAGGAAGCGGCAGTGGGATTTGTTTTGGGCTTTGTGACAATATAGAAAGTCCGGTGATAGATGAAGAAAAACTTGTAAGTCCAAGAGTTTATCATACTATTACAGAAGTGAAAAATGGAGCTGGATGTGTTCCGATAAAAACAGAAAAAGGTTGGATACACATAGCACACGGTGTTAGAAATACTGCAGCAGGATTGAGATATGTTATATACTTATTTGTAACAGATCTAAATGACCCAAGTAAAGTCATAGCAGCTCCAGGAGGGTATTTGATTGCTCCGAGAGGCGAAGAGAGAGTTGGTGATGTATCAAATGTAGTATTTACTAATGGTGTAATCGCAAGAGATAATGGTGATGTTTACATCTACTATGCATCATCAGATACCAGAATCCATGTTGCAACTACGACTGTGGACAGACTTCTCGATTATGCTTTTAACACACCACCAGATGCTCTAAGATCTCTAGATTGCGTAAAGCAGAGAAAAGAGCTTATTAAGAAAAATCTCGAGTTAAATATAAGATAGAAAGCTTTATTCAATAAATAATAGGAGTTGAATTTGATGAAAAAATATGGATTTAATTTTCAGTGGATATATGTATGGGATGAAGGCAAATCACCTTTAAAACCTGACTTGAAAGCTTTGGATTTTTTAGTGGAGATGGGCTTTAATTTCACAAGGATACCGACAGATTATAGATTTTGGATAAAAAATTTTGATTATTTAAATCCGGATGAAAGCGTTTTTGAATATATAGATTTGTACTTGGAAGAGTGTAAAAAGAGAAATATACATATGTGTTTAAATATACACAGGGGACCTGGATACTGCATTAACCGCAATGACATAGAGAGGGACAATTTGTGGCTTGACAGGGTTGCTCAAGATGGATTTGTATATCAATGGCAGGTATTTGCTAAAAGGTACAAAGGAGTGTCAAACAAATACCTAAGCTTTGACCTTTTAAATGAACCGCCGGATATAGGGCAGTACGGCATGACCCGCGAGATACACTCATCATTAATTAGACGCACTGTTGAGGCAATACGCGAAATTGATCCTGAAAGAGAAATAGTCATAGACGGTTTAGGCGGTGGAAATATAGCGATGCCGGAATTAGCTGATATTGGCGTGATACACAGCGGGAGAGGATATCAACCAATGGCTCTTACACATTATGAAGCAACCTGGTGGAATGGCTACAAGGGATTGCCAGTGCCTACATATCCAGATCTCATTTGGGACGGGAAGGTGTGGAATAAAGACACCATAAGAGAATACTACAAGCCATGGCGAGATGTGGAAGAAAAAGGCGTTGAGGTGCATATAGGCGAATTTGGATGTTTCAACAAAACACCAAATGATGTTGCTTTAAGATGGTTTAAGGATCTCTTAAGTTTGTACAAAGAATTTGAATGGGGCTATTCTCTCTGGAATTTTAAAGGACCATTTGGAATCATTGAACATGGCCGTGATGGTGCCAAATATGAAGATTACCATGGATACAAAGTTGATAGAGAGCTTTTAGATCTTCTTATAGAGAATAGAGTTTAGATTTAAGCCGGTTTAAGTAAAAACCGGCTTTTTTCGTACACTTTTAAATCTTATAGAATATCTACTTGAATTACTTGAATTATAAACTCTATAAAAAGTATATACTTCCAAAAAGGACATAAGTAATCGTTATTTACATGATATTAATACGAAATTCAAGTAAAATGATGTTAAATTCAAGTAAAAATTGCTTGAAAATTGTATATATGCAACGTATAATTAAATTACAAGAAATAATTACACCGAGGTGTTTAGATTGCCGGCAATAAAGAAGAAAAAGGTTACAATGAAAGATATAGCAGAGAAATTAAATATATCTGTCAATGCGGTATCGATAGCGTTAAATGATAAAGTGGGAGTTAGTGAAGAAACTAGAAACTTGGTTTTAAAGACTGCTGATGAAATGGGGTATTTTGACGAGAATCCATCATTTATCATTAAAAATCACTTTAAAAATATTTGTCTCTTGATAGAGGAGCGAAATTTTCGCGATACTCATTTTTACACAAAGGTAATACTTGGAATAGAAAATGAGGCTAGAAAGAATAATTTCGATATTTTAGTCAATTTTATGAATAAAGACGATTTTCAGATTCCTAAAAGCGTTGAAAGCAGAAAGGTGTCAGGTATACTAGTTGTTGGCACGATAAAAGACGAACACTTAAAAATGCTTTTAGATTATGGCATACCGATAGTGCAAGTTGATCACTCATCATTTTTAATAAATACTGATGCAGTTTTGACTCAGAATATACCTGGCTCTTATATGGCGACAAAATATCTTATTGATAAGGGGCATACGCAGATAGGATTTTTTGGAGAGATAGACTTTTCTCTGAGTTTTAAAGAGAGATGGCTTGGCTTCAATGAAGCTATGAGAACATCAGAACTAAATGTTGACCCTATATTAAATGTAAATCCAGGATACTGTGTAATCGGCAGCGTTGAAAAGTACGTTTTAAGCAAAAACTACAAAGAAGTGGCAAATATTATATCAAAGATGGATAAGCTACCGACTGCATGGGTATGCTCAAACGACAGTGCAGCTATAACATTGTATAATGCATTGAACATTTTAGGATTGAAAGTGCCTGATGACATCTCAGTTGTGGGTTTTGATGACATCGATATATGTAAGATTGTCAATCCTCCATTGACTACGGTTCGTGTAAACAAGGAGCTAATGGGCGTCAAGGCAGTTCAAAAACTTTTGTGGAGGATGAATAATATTAAAGAACCGTATGACCATATAAGAATGGAAGTTAAATTAATCGAGAGAGGATCTGTAAAGGACTTGAGATAGGTAAATGAGCAAATTTATGTAAACGTGCTTATCTCGTAAAAAATAAATATAGGAGGTAGCAATTACAATGAAAAAGAGAATTTCGATTTTGATATCGGCTTTGATGATTTTATCAATACTTGTAAGTGGTTGCTCCAGCAGCTCAAACAAGCAAAATTCTTCTTCAAAGAATACAACTAATACAACCAAAAAGGTAACCATTAAATTATCTACGTGGGCAGGTGCAGATGAATCTAAACAACTTCAATCGATTATAGACAAATTAAATGCTAACTCAAAAGATTACGTTATAGAACAAAATTCAAACCCTGCTGACTATGATACGAGGATTACAACTCAGCTTTCAGCAGGTGATGGTGGACCTGATTTGTTTTGGGTATCTGCTCAAAGAGCAACACAGCTTGCAGCACAGGGTGCACTGCTTGATATAACAGATTACATGTCGAAATCAGATAATAAGGCTGCAAAAGTATCCGATTATTACGAAAATTCATTAGCACCATTTAAATATCAAGACAAAATATATGGCCTGCCGTGGGCAGAAAATCCAGTAGTATTATATATTAATAAAGATCTATTTGACAAAGCTAAAATTCCGTATCCAGATGGCACTTGGAATTGGGACAAGTTCTTAAGTGTTGCTCAGCAATTGACGGTAGATGCAAATGGAAAACATCCGGGAGAAGCTGGTTTTGATAAAAACAATATTAAACAGTGGGGCTTTACATTAAATGGCTGGCCGCCAGTTCAGATGTTTGTATGGCAAAACAATGGTGAAGTAATAACGCCAGATTTCAAAAGTTCGCCAATAGATACTCCTGAAGCAAAAAAAGCATTTGAATTTTATTCTGAATTGATAAACAGTCCAGCAGTTCCGTCACAGCAGACGATTAAGGATCAAGGCTTTGATACAATGTTTAAAAACCAGCAAGTTGCTATGTTTATGGGAGGAGCTGCTGACAGTTTAGAAACACAAGTTAACTTCAACTGTGGTGTTTATGAAGTTCCTTCTGGTCCTACTGGCAAAAAAGTTACTTTTGGAGACTTATACGGCATGGCAATAAATGCTAAAACTCATAATCCTGAAGCAGCATTTAAAGCATTTATTGATTTAACAAATGCTATTCAAGAGTGGAAGGTAGTACCTCCGCTAAAATCAGAAGTAAATGTTGATGCACTTAAAAAATTGCATCCAGATAGAAGCACAGAGACATTGGATAATATTGTAAAATCAATGTCTTATGCAGAAGGCTTCAGATACTTTGCAAATTATCCAGATTGGGATAATATATTCTGGAATCAACTTATGGATCCTATTATAAATAACAAGGCAAATCCTGATAGTCTCATACCTAAAGTAAAACCACAGTTAGACAATGTTTTAAAACAGTATAGCAGCAAATAAAGTGAAAGGAGGCTTGTCCTCCTTTCATATAGATAAGCACGTTTATTTTTAGGTTGAAAAAATCTCTACATTCCTTTTAAAAGGGGGAATTTTAATGGAACGATATATCGGGACTACAGAACGATGGCTTTTGACACCTGTAGTTCTTATGTTTCTCGCAGTGATAATTTATTTTTTGCTTAGAAAGATTGGGTGGAGGGAAAGAGCGGCAACTGGTTTTGCTTTGATATCTCCATGGCTTATAGGTTTTATTATTTTTACAGCATTTCCACTTATTTATTCTTTATATTTGAGTTTTACAAATTATAGTTTATTTGGAACACCTAAATGGATTGGACTTAAAAACTATATATACATATTTACCAGCGATTATGAATTTTGGCCGTCAGTAAGACTTACTCTGCTGTATGCAGTATTTACAGTGCCAATCGGCGTTATAGGTTCATTATTGATTGCTATGTTGTTAAACAACCGCATAAAAGGAATAGGCGTTTTTAGGACTATTTATTATTTACCTGCCGTTATGCCTGATGTTGCTGTTGCATTAATATGGAGATGGCTTTTCAATAGTCAATCAGGTCTTATTAATTACGCTCTTTCACCATTTCTTAAGTTATTTCACATTGGGAAAATAGACTGGTTTGGCGATCCAAAATACGTTTTATGGGCGTTTATAATAATGAGCGTATGGGGCATATTTGGAACAAACACAGTTGTTTTTCTAGCTGGACTTCAGGGAGTTCCTAGAAGCCTTTATGAAGTTGCTGATTTAGACGGTGCAAGTCCGTGGATAAAATTTTGGAATATAACAATTCCTCAGATATCACCGGTAATACTTTTGCAGGTAGTAATGGGAATTATTAGTGCATTGCAGATATTTACTGTGGCTATGTTTGTAAGGCCTACAACAGGTGCGGGAATATTTATGAATCAATTGATCTACAATAGAGGTTTTACACAGTTACACATGGGGCAAGCATCAGCAATTGCATGGGTATTGTTTTTAATCATTTTAGCATTTACGCTTTTAGTCTTTAAATCTACACCCGCTTGGGTACATTATGAAGGGGAAATTAAGAGGTAATTAAGGAGATGTTAAACTATGGTGGATATATTACATGGATATAGACAATCAAATAGAATTCGCAATGTCACCAGGAAAATCATTTTGTATGTTATTCTTTCAGCAATAGCCATAGTGATTTTGATGCCCTTCTTTTGGATGTTATCAACAGCATTGAAATCTAATGCAGATATATTTGCTTGGCCGCCAGATTTCTTTCCAAAGCCTGCATTATGGGGAAATTTTGCAAAAGCATGGCATGCGATGCCATTTAATATTTACCTTATAAATAGTATTTTTATAGTGGTTTTGGGAATGGTAGCTGAAATAACCAGCGAAACTTTGGTTGCGTATGGATTCGCAAGATTTAAATTTCCCGGTAGAGATTTGATATTTTTTATACTTTTAAGCACGATGATGCTGCCGTTTCACGTTACATTGATACCAACTTATTTGATATGGCAAAAGTTGGGGCTAGTTGGCCAATTTGATCCTTTGGTAATAAGGGCGTGGACAGCGTGGGGACCATTTTATATATTTTTATTGAGACAGTTTTTGATGGGTATACCAGTAGAATTGGATGAGGCAGCTGAAATTGACGGAGCGACGCCATTGCAAACTTTCGTTCATGTAATTTTGCCTCAGATTAAACCGGCTCTTCTTGCAATCTGCATATTTGCTTTTAGAGGATATTGGAACGACTTTTTAGGTCCTGTTCTTTACCTCAATGATATGAATAAATACACGATGACGCTTGGAATGTACTTCTTCATGGGCGGTGTAAATGAACAGCCAAGTTGGAACTATTTGATGGCTATGTCAATTGTAATAGCTCTGCCAATGTTAATATTATTCTTTATTGCACAGCGCTATTTCATAGAAGGTATCACATTTACTGGCTTGAAAGAATAATTATGTTTAATGAATTATAGCAAGAATTGAAGGAGAGGATGAGAGAATGGATACAACAACAAATTCTATATTCGACAAATTTGTAATTGGTGCTAATTACTGGCCAAGAAATTACGGCGTTGATATGTGGAAGCAGTGGGACAAAGATGAGATCAAAAAGGAGTTTAAAGAGGCAAAGTCATTAGGATTAGATGTATTGAGAATAAATCTCTTGTGGGAGGATTTTCAGCCACATCCTGACATGATATCGGAAGATGCGATTAAGAAATTTGATGAACTTATTGGAATATGCCACGATGTTGACATAAAAATTGTCCCTACGTTTTTCGTAGGTCATATGAGCGGAGAAAATTTCGACATTCCGTGGAGAAATGGTAAAAACATATACAATGATCCATTTATGCTAAGACATGAGGTTAAATTGGTGAGATTTTTTGCTGAAAGGTATAAAGATGAAAGTGCCATTTTATTCTGGGATCTTTCTAATGAGCCAGATAACTACGTTAAAGCAGAGTCGAATCATGATGCATGGCTTTGGAATTACGTTTTGTCAAGCGAGATAAAAAAGCACGACAAAAATCATCCTGTGACGTTAGGCATACATCAGGCGTCCCTTCTTTCAGACAATAAGTTTTATCCTGAAGACTTGAAAGAAGGCAATGACTTCTTATGTATGCATGCGTATCCTATTTACACTGATACATGCATTGACCCTGTAAATTCTATAAGGAGCACTTACATTGCACCTTTTGCATCAAAGCTTACAAAGGCCCTTGGAGGCAAAGATGTACTGTTTGAAGAATTCGGTGCAACGACCCTTATGATGTCTGAAGAAATAGAAGGAAAGTATTATAAAACAGTTTTATACAGCTTATTTGCAAATGAATCATTAGGTGCATTGGCATGGTGCTTTGGAGATTTTACAGTTGGTAATAACCTGCCGTACAATACGACGCCCTTTGAAACGCATTTTGGGATAACATCATCTGATGGGGAACCAAAGCTAGCAGGCCTTGAAATAAAAGCTTTTTCAGAATTTATAAATAAGCTTGAATACAAAGAGTTAATTCCAAAAGAATGCGATGCAGCTATAATTGTTCCAGATAAGTATTATAGTGCCTTATTTGTAGGTGATGATTATACACCAGAGAGAAATTTTAGAATACTTTTAAATAGCTTCATACTTGCTAAACAAGCTGGCATAGACGTAGAGATGGTAAAAGCTTCTGAGAAGGATTTTAGCAAATACAAAATGCTGATACTTCCATCTGCATATAGGAAGGGACATCTGAATCACGATCAGTGGATGAGAATAATGGATTATGTAAAAAGCGGTGGTACATTGTATGCATCTTATGATGGAATTTCTGTTGATGGTTTTGATGAACTTTTTGGCATTGAAACACAATATTCAATTGTACCTAAAGGCGATTCTGTTTCAATTTATTTAGAAGAGAGGGGCTTAAAGCTAAAATACGACACGCTTAAATTTAATAAGCGTCTTATCGCAAAACCTACGACATGCAGTGTGATTGGATACGACAATGAAGGGAATCCCGCAGTGGTAATGAATAAATTTGGGAAAGGCAATGCAGTCCTTGTGACGTACCCTGTCGAACTTTATTTAAGCTACATGCCGGACGTATATAAAGACGACAAAACTTATGAAATATACAAATTCACAGAAGATTTATCTCGTATAAAGCCAAAAATAGAAGTAGAATCGCCGTTTATAGAGGTCAAAGAATTTGAATATAAGGGCAAAAAGCTTGTAATATTTATTAATCATGAAGATATTGATATAAAGATTGATGCAAATATTTCAGGGAAAATAAAAGATTTAATAAGCAATAAAGAAATTAATTTGGATAACTTTACGATAAAAGCTGATGATGTAGTTGCATTTTTGATGTAGAGAGGGGTATTATAATGTTTAGGCTAAGGAGGCTTACAGATAAACCAATATTGTCGCCAGTTGAAGAACATGAATGGGAAAGAAAAGCTGTGTTTAATGCCGCAGTAATATACGAAGATCACAAGTTTCACCTTTTTTACAGGGCTTCTAACAATGGATTTGTGTTAAACACAGAAATGCCAGAAGAAAAATACAAATTTGTATCATCAATAGGCTATGCGGTAAGCAATGATGGGATTAACTTTGAAAGGTTTGATAAGCCCATTATGGTTGGTGAAACAGAGCAGGAAGAATGGGGTGTTGAAGATCCCAGAGTAACAAAAATTGATGATAAATATTACATGCTTTATACAGGCTTTGGAGGCAAAGACTGGAATAATTTTAGAATATGTATAGCTACATCATATGATTTGAAAAGATGGGAAGGTCATAGGGTGGTCCTTGATGAGCCTAATAAGGATGCAGCGCTTTTGCCGGAAAAAATAAATGGGAAGTATGTCATGTTTCATAGGAGAGAACCAGATATTTGGATAGCATATTCAGATGATTTAATAAATTGGACTGATCATAAAATAATAATGGCACCTATTTCTGGCACGTGGGAGTCAAAGAAGATTGGGATAGCAGGGCCTCCTATAAAAAGAGAAGACGGATGGCTTCTCATCTACCATGGTGTGGATGAAAATAACGTGTATAGGCTTGGAGCAGCACTTGTTGATTTAGATGATCCTTCAAAAGTCATAGCAAGGCAAGAAGAGCCTATTTTAGAACCAGAACTGGATTGGGAAAAAGAAGGTCTTGTACCAAATGTAGTGTTTAGCTGTGGTGCAGTAGAAGTAAATGAAAAATACTATGTATATTACGGTGGTGCTGATACACATATTGGCGTCGCTGCAATAGACAAAGATAAAATATCATTTTAAGGAGTGGATATTTTGATAAAGTTAAAAAGGTTAAGCGACAGACCGATTTTAGAACCAGTAAAAGAGCACGAATGGGAAAGAAAAGCAGTATTTAACTGTTCTGCCATATATGACAATGGGCTGTTCCACCTTATATACAGGGCAACTGACATAGGTCCACACGTGAAATATGGGAAATATATATCGAGGCTTGGGTATGCTGTAAGTAAAGATGGGATTAATTTTATGAGACTTGATAAGCCTGTATTAAGCAATGATGTTGAGCAAGAATTAAGGGGATGTGAAGATCCTAGGATAGTGAAAATAGATGATACATATTATATGATGTACACAGGATTTGGCAATAGGACTGATGATGATTACAGGATATGTTTAGCTACATCGAAAAATTTAATAAATTGGGAGAGAAAAGGCGTTGTATTAGATGAGCCCAACAAAGATGCTGCACTATTTCCTGAAAAAATAAATGGTAACTATGTAATGTTTCACAGAAGATATCCTGATATATGGTTAGCATATTCAAATGATTTAAAGAATTGGTTTAATCATAAATCGATTATAAAGCCAATCAAAGGCACATGGGAAAGCTCAAGAGTCGGTGTTGCTGGACCACCTATTAGGATAAAAGATGGATGGTTTTTAATATATCACGCTGCTGATGACGACAATGTCTATAGGCTAGGTGCAGCGCTTCTCGACATAAATGACCCATCAATAGTTTTGGCAAGGCAAGAAGAATCTATATTAGAGCCTGAACTTGAATGGGAAAAGAATGGCTTCATCTCTAACGTCGTATTTAGCTGCGGCAATGCAGTAAAAGGTGATGACATATACGTCTATTACGGTGGTGCAGATACTGTAATAGGTGTTGCATATCTAAATATGAATGACATAAAATTTGACTAATCATAACCCCTCACATCAAGAGAGTATATATGATGTGAGGGGTTTTTCATGATTTATTATAATAATTATTGCAATTGACAAAATACAGAATTATTTTGAATATATCAAACGGTTGACATATTTATAAATGCGTGATATAATAAAGCCATAATAAAAAGCTTTACAAAAAGCTCTAAGATAAATATGGAGAGGAGATTATCATGAAGAGAAAAAAACTATTATCAATGGTCGTATCGTCAGTTTTGATACTTTCTCTTACAGCAGGTTGTGGCACAAATAATAATACAGCTAAAAACAATACGTCATCATCTAAGAACTCTGAAACCGTTAAAATTACGATGCTGAACTCAAAAGGTGAGATTCAGTCACAATTAGAAGATGCAGCAAAGGCATTTACAAAAGAGAATCCCAATATAACAATTAATGTAATACCTGCTTCAGCAGGCCAATCTCCATTCGAAAAAATTTCTTCGATGTATGCAGCTGGAAATGCACCTACTTTGGCGATGCTTGATCCAGGCGATGTTGCAAAATTTAAAGATAAATTTTTGGATTTAAGCAATGAAAAATGGGTTGCTGATACAACAGATGGAGCTTTAAATGTAGCAAAAGTAGATGGAAAGATCATAGCATTTCCATTCTCAGTAGAAGGATATGGTTTCATATACACTAAGATAGTTTTGGATAAAGCATTTGGTGGTAACTTTGATCCTAAATCGATAAAGACAAGAAATGATTTAGAGAATGCATTTAAAAAGGTTGAAGCTACAGGTGCAAAAGCACTAGAGATTTCACCTATGGATTGGTCGTTAGCAGGACATTTTTTGCCAATTGTATATGCAGATCAGTCGAAGGATCCAGCTCAAGTAGATAAGTTCATATCAGATTTAAAATCTGGAAATGTTGACTTAGCAAATAATAAGGTATTTAATGGTTTGATAGATACATTTGACATGATGAAAAAGTACAATTTGGATAAAAGCAATCCAATGGCTCCAACGTATGATAAAGGACCTGAGGTGATTGGAAAAGGAGAAGTAGGTTTTTGGGTTATGGGAAACTGGGCATGGCCGCAGATAAAGACATTTGATACAGCTAATGGGCAATATGGATTTGTACCTGTGCCAATAAGCAACGATCCAAATGATTATGGTAATTCAGGGATACCTGTTGGAGTAACTAAATTTATAGGTATAGATAAAACACAAAACAGTGCAGCTCAGCAAGATGCAGCAAAGAAATTCTTAAATTGGCTAGTATATAGCCAGGCAGGTCAGGATGTGCTGGTAAATCAATGCAGTGTAATACCGGCTTTCAAAAATATAAAGCTTGAACCACGAGATCCACTAGCTAAATCAATTGAGCAATACATGAGCGATGGAAATACACTAGAATTTATGACTACGTTACCTTCTGATCATTGGTCAAAATTGGGCGCATCAATGCAAAAATATTTATCTGGAGTAATTGATAGAAAAGGCTTAATTAATGATATTGAAAGCTACTGGAAAAGTGTACAATAATTAGTATGGCCTGAATAACGGGTGGAAGAGTCTATCCGTTATTCAGCATTATACGATGTTATGGAGGATGTTTTTATGAGTGAGGAAAAAGGCTTTTTAAGTAAATTAAAGACTTATTTGATATTTGCAGGACCTGTTACTATTGCTTTTTTTACTGTAATAATATTGCCATTTATATACGGAATATATCTTACTTTTACTGATTGGAATGGTATATCCGCTACACATTCATTTGTAGGCATCGGCAATTATTTGCAAGTATTTAAAGACAAAGTATTTTGGACTTCGTTTTTATTGACTTTGAAATACGTATTTTTTTCAGTAATACTGATTAACATTATAGCGTTCTTTTTGGCTTATCTACTGACTAGCGGTATTAAAGGACAGAACTTTTTTAGAGCTGGATTTTTTACTCCTAACTTGATTGGTGGGATATTGCTTGGCTTTATTTGGCAGTTTGTTTTTTCAAATATCCTTGTCTACATTGGTCAACACTTTAATTTGCCTATATTCAGTGCGTCTTGGCTTTCTGATCCCAATAAAGCCTTTTGGGCGTTGGTTATTGTAACTGTATGGCAATATTCTGGATACATGATGGTCATATATATTTCAGGATTTATGAACATTCCCAAAGATCTTTTAGAAGCTGCAAGTATCGATGGTGCAAACTCATACCACAGACTTAAAAATATAATTCTTCCATTGATGGTACCATCATTTACAATAAGTGTTTTTCTGACTTTGCAGAGAGGGTTCATGGTTTATGATATAAATTTGTCTTTAACAAATGGGGGGCCGTATAAGAGTACAGAGTTGATTT
Organism: Thermoanaerobacterium thermosaccharolyticum DSM 571; assembly: GCF_000145615.1. Lineage (NCBI taxonomy): Bacteria > Bacillati > Bacillota > Clostridia > Thermoanaerobacterales > Thermoanaerobacteraceae > Thermoanaerobacterium > Thermoanaerobacterium thermosaccharolyticum. The sequence goes on along the minus strand of NC_014410.1, from coordinate 1,912,248 downwards.
CAATGCATGTTTATAATACTGCCTTTTTAAGTCAGCAGTATGGTATTGGCCAGGCGGAAGCATTTTTCCTATTTGCTGTAGTTGCGACTGTCACATTATTGCAAGTATATTTCAGTAAGAAAATGGAGGTGGAAAGCTGATGAAAAGAAAAGAGTATATATTAAATGGAATAAAACTGATATTTTTAAGTATAGTATTTGTATTGTATATATTTCCATTTTTTATTGTATTAATTAATTCATTTAACGAAGGCTTGAAAGAAGTCTCCCATCCTCTATAGGTGGGAGATGAATTTCTATTGTTTTCCATAACATTATATGCTATAATATTATCAGGAGTAAAAAGTAAAGACAATTAGGCATAACAGCCTAAGAGTAATATTTTTGTAGGGAAGGTTCCTCCCGAAATTACGCCTATGGAGATTGTGTAAGACCTGCTGTGAATAACAGTAGGCAACGGTCTATGAAGTAGGAAGCTTCATCCTCTATAGGATGGAGTAGGTTCACGCAACTATATTGAAGCGTATACGAAGATGGACTATTTTCATGCATTTGTTAATTCGTTAATTATCACAGTATTTAGTGTAATATTGATTACTGTGCTTTCATCAATGACTGCATATATTTTTGTAAGAAGAAAGTGGAAATTCAATCAATTTATGTTCTTCTTCATGGTTGCATCAATGATTATACCATTTCAAGGTATCATGATACCACTTGTAAAGATATATGGTTCTATAGGGATGATGAACAATAAATGGGCTCTTATATATATGTATTTAGGTTTTGGTGCTTCATTAGCTGTGTTTATGTACCATGGGTTTATCAAGAGTATACCAGTAGAACTTGAAGAAGCAGCGACGATTGATGGATGCAGTCAATTGCAGACATTTTTTAAGATCGTTTTTCCTCTTTTAAAACCTACAACAATAACTATTGCAATATTAGATATTTTATGGATATGGAATGATTTCTTGTTGCCTTATCTAGTTCTAATGACGCCTGAGCAGAGGACATTGCCGCTATCGGTCTTTTATTTTTACGGCACTTATACAATAGAATTTGGTCCGGCTATGGCAGCACTCATGATTGCTACGATTCCGGTCATAATTATCTATTTGGCAATGCAAAAGCAAATAATAAATGGTGTTTTGCAAGGCTCGATTAAATAATAAGGAATGAATTGCATGAACAAAATTGATGAAGCAAATGAATTTATAAAACAAAATAAAGCAAAGGTAAATCCTAAGTACAGGCTAAAGTATCATTTGATGGGAGAATATGGGTGGATAAACGACCCAAATGGGTTCATACAGTATAAAGGAAATTACCATTTATTCTATCAACATTATCCATATGATGCTGTATGGGGACCAATGCATTGGGGGCATGCCATAAGCAAAGACTTGGTTAAGTGGTTTTACTTGCCTTTGGCTTTAGCACCTGAAGAAGATTATGATAGAGATGGGTGCTTTTCTGGAAGTGCTATCGAAAAAAACGGGAAATTATACCTTTTTTACACAGGACATATATACACTAAAAAAGAAAAAAACGATGATTACAAACAGGTTCAGAATATGGCCATATCAGCAGATGGAATTGCATTTGAAAAGTATGAAAAAAATCCGATAATAGATGTAACACAGATTCCAGATAAAGCTAGCAAGAAAGATTTTAGAGATCCAAGAATTTTTAAAATAGGTGATACCTATTATCTTTTAATTGGCTCTAATGATGAACACGGAATTGGACAGATTCTCATGTATAAGTCAATCGATTTAATAAAATGGGAATTTGTAAATATTCTTTTAAAGGGTAATGAAGATACAGGCATTAACTGGGAATGTCCTGATATAGTCAGATTTGATGACAGAGATATTTTGTTTGTATCAGCACAGTACATGAGACCTAATGGTATTTATTTTAAAAATACCCATTCTTCTATCTATTTTATGGGAGAACTAAATTCAGAGGAAGGAAAATTCACATATGAGGATTATTGGTTGGTAGATTACGGATTCGACTTTTATGCACCACAGATTTCCGTGGATAAAAATGGTAGAATCATAATGATAGCATGGATGAACATGTGGGAGACAGATTTGGTTACAAATCGTCTTGGTCATAATTGGGCTGGTGCTATGACGCTTCCTAGAGAAGTCTTAGCAGTTGATGAAAAGATACATTTTAGGCCAATATCTGAGATAACTAAATACAGAAAAAAAGAATACAGTCTACAAGATTTAAAATTAGATGGTGAAATGTGTCTTGAAACAATTGGAACAAGCTATGAGATTGATGTTGAATTTGAATCGCTAGATGCAAAAGAATTTGGATTAAAAGTGAGAAAAGGTAAGAAGGAAGAGACTGTTTTGTCATATAACTGTCAAGAGAGTTTATTCATATTTAATCGCGACAGATCGGGCGTTGGGCCAAAAGGAGAAAGGAAGACACTGGTTAACTTAAATGAAGGAAGATTGAGGCTTAGGGTCTTTGTGGATGTGTCATCCGTGGAGGTTTTTATAAATGAAGGTGAAGAGGTAATGACTGGAAGGATATATCCAGACAGTGAATCGATTAATATTTCAATATTTTCTGTGGGCGAATGCAGAGTCTTATATCTAAAGAAATGGGATATCGACGTAGATTAATCTTACGACTAAAAAACAAAAAGGAGGAGAAAAAACATGAAAAAAGCATGGTGGAAGGAAAGCGTAGTTTATCAGATATATCCTAGAAGTTTTAAAGATTCTAATGGTGATGGAATAGGTGATTTGCGTGGGATTATTGAGAAGTTGGACTATTTGAAGTTTTTAGGTGTTGATGTATTGTGGCTATGTCCTATTTATAAGTCACCAAACTGTGATAATGGATATGATATAAGCGACTACAAAGACATAATGGATGAATTTGGGACTATGGAAGATTTCGATGAGCTGCTTTTTGAAGCCCACAAAAGAGGATTAAAAATATTGATGGACCTAGTTGTAAATCACACTTCTGATGAGCATATATGGTTTATAAACAGCAGAAAGTCAAAAGACAATGAATATAGGGATTACTACATTTGGAGAAAAGGCAAGGATGGGAAAGAGCCAAATAATTGGGGGAGTAGTTTTAGTGGCTCTGCATGGGAATACGATGAAGCTACAGACATGTACTATTTGCACTGTTTTGCTAAAAAACAGCCTGATTTGAACTGGGAAAACGAAAAAGTGAGAAAAGAGGTTCAGGATATTGTAAAATGGTGGCTAGACAAAGGCATAGATGGCTTTAGGATGGATGTAATAAATATGATTTCTAAGGATCAAAGGTTTCCAGATGGAATTGTGCCGGAAGGCGGCTTATATGGAGATATGTCTCCATATGTAATGAACGGTCCAAGAGTTCATGAATATTTAAAGGAACTAAACGAGAAAGTCCTAAGTAAATACGACATAATGACTGTGGGTGAAACGCCATGTGTAACGCCAGAAATTGCAATAGATTACGTAGGAGAAGATAGAAATGAGCTAAATATGGTTTTTAGCTTTGAGCACATGGATATAGATAAGGATGTTATAAATCTGACAAAGAAACCACTGGATTTGGTAGAGCTTAAGAAAATAATGAGCAAATGGCAAAAAGGTATGTCAGATAGAGGGTGGAATAGTCTTTACTGGAACAATCATGATCAACCTAGAGTTGTATCAAGATTTGGAAATGACACTGAATATTGGGATAAGTCAGCAAAAATGCTGGCAACGTGTCTTCACATGCAGCAAGGAACTCCTTACATCTATCAGGGCGAAGAGATTGGAATGACCAATGTGAGGTTTCAAGATATAGAAGATTATAGAGATATAGCTGTAATAAATGGCTACAATGAAGAAGTGATTATAAAAGGAAGAAGCCATGAGCAGTATATGCAGTATATATACGATTTTTCTCGAGACAATGCGAGAACACCGATGCAATGGGACGATAGCGATAATGGCGGATTTACAACGGGAAAGCCGTGGATAAAGGTAAATCCTAATTATACTAAAATAAATGTAGCTAAGCAGATTGGTGATAAAGACTCTATTTTGAATTATTATAGAAGGCTAATTAAGTTAAGAAAAGAAAATGAAATTATCATTTACGGCGACTTTGAATTAATTTTGCCAGATGACAAAAATATTTTTTCATATACAAGGAAACTAAATGATGAGATGCTTTTAGTCATCTGTAATTTTACTTCAAATAACGCGGAATTTAGTTTGCCTGATAATATTAATTATGTTAATAAAAATCTTTTGATTTCAAATTACGATGTGGCGAATGACGATAATATAGAAAATTTTGAACTTAGGGCATATGAATCAAGAGTTTATCTTTTAAAGGTGTAAGAGAGCAAAAATACTATCTTTAATAAGATTTTGGCTTTATAAATATTATATAAATGGAGGATAATCATGTTTAATTTTAATGACAAGATTGTGTTTGACGATAAAAAGTATGATGTATTGACAGTTGGAGAAATGTTGGTTGATATGATTTCTACAGATTATGGTGATGATTTTGAGTGTGATACTTATAAAAAATATTTTGGAGGATCACCTGCAAATATTGCTATAAATTCTAAAATGTTAGGTATAAATTCAATTATTGTTTCATCGGTTGGCAATGACGGACTTGGAAAGTTTTTATTAAAAAAATTACAAGAACACCATATTGAAATTAAATATGTAAGACAAGTTGACTATTCCACAAGCATGGTTCTGGTTACAAAAAGCAAAAGCAGTCCTACACCAATATTTTACAGAGACGCAGATTATCATATTGAATATTCAGATGAACTAAAATACTTAATTGAGAATACAAAAATAGTTCATTTTTCTAGCTGGCCTATATCGAGAAATCCGTCAAGGAGTACAGTGGAGATTTTGATTGATGAGTGCAAAAAATATGATGTTTTAGTATGTTATGATCCTAATTATCATTCTATGATCTGGGAAAGAGGTCACGATGGAAGAGAATATATAAAATCTTTAATAGCAAAAGTTGATATAATAAAGCCATCTGAAGATGATGCGGAAAGGATTTTTGGTAAAGACACACCAGAAAATCAGCTTAAAAAATTTTTGGATCTTGGTGCTAAATTAGTGATTCTTACATTAGGGAAAGATGGGGCAATAGTTTCTAATGGAGAAGAAACAATTAGATTTAATACATTAGCAGATGAAGTTGTGGATACTACTGGTGCAGGTGATGCATTTTGGTCAGGTTTCTATAGTGGTTTGATAAAAGGATATACTTTAAAAAAATCATTGGAATTAGGATTTGCAGTCAGTGCATATAAACTAAGGTATGTAGGAGCAATAGTTGATTTGCCAGACATTGATACGATAAAGTCTATGTACGATTTAAAAAAACTGAGGTGATATTAATTGGCACTTAAAAATAAGGTACAACTCATAACATATCCTGACTCTTTGGGAGGAAATTTAAAAACTTTAAATGATGTCTTGGAAAAATATTTTTCTGATGTATTTGGTGGTGTCCACATTTTGCCGCCTTTTCCATCATCCGGTGATAGAGGGTTTGCACCTATAACATACAGTGAGATAGAACCTAAATTTGGAACATGGTACGACATTAAGAAAATGGCTGAAAATTTTGACATTCTTTTGGATTTAATGGTTAATCATGTATCCAGAAGATCTATTTATTTTCAGGATTTCTTAAAAAAAGGTAGAAAATCAGAATACGCTGATATGTTTATTACATTAGATAAACTTTGGAAGGATGGAAAACCTGTCAAAGGCGACATAGAAAAAATGTTTTTGAGAAGGACTTTGCCATATTCCACATTTAAAATAGAAGAAACAGGAGAAGAAGAAAAAGTCTGGACCACCTTTGGTAAAACGGATCCATCTGAGCAAATTGATTTGGATGTCAACTCACATTTAGTGAGAGAATTTTTATTAGAAGTTTTTAAGACATTTAGCAATTTTGGAGTTAAAATAGTGAGACTTGATGCAGTAGGGTATGTAATAAAAAAAATTGGAACTAGCTGCTTTTTTGTCGAACCGGAGATATATGAATTTTTAGACTGGGCAAAAGGACAAGCAGCTTCTTACGGAATAGAACTGCTTTTGGAGGTACATTCGCAATTTGAAGTACAATACAAATTAGCAGAACGTGGCTTTTTGATTTATGATTTTATTTTGCCATTTACTGTTCTTTATACTTTAATAAATAAATCAAACGAAATGTTGTATCATTATCTAAAAAACCGTCCCATTAATCAATTTACAATGTTGGATTGCCACGACGGAATTCCTGTAAAGCCTGATTTGGATGGACTTATTGATACGAAGAAGGCTAAGGAAGTAGTCGATATATGTGTGCAAAGAGGTGCTAATCTAAGTCTAATATACGGAGATAAATATAAATCAGAAGATGGCTTTGATGTGCATCAAATTAATTGTACGTATTATTCAGCATTAAATTGTGATGATGACGCATATTTGGCAGCCAGAGCCATTCAATTCTTTACACCAGGTATACCACAAGTCTATTACGTAGGCCTTTTAGCTGGAGTAAATGACTTTGAAGCAGTAAAAAAGACTAAAGAAGGGCGAGAGATAAATAGACACAACTATGGTTTAAAAGAAATAGAGGAATCAGTTCAAAAAAATGTAGTTCAGAGATTGTTAAAATTAATCAGATTTAGAAATGAATACGAGGCATTTAATGGTGAATTTTTTATTGAAGATTGCCGAAAAGATGAAATTAGGCTTACTTGGAAAAAAGATGATAAACGTTGTAGTTTGTTTATAGATTTAAAGACATATAAGACAACTATTGACTATATAAACGAGAACGGTGAAGAAGTAAAGTATTTAGTATAAATTGCCACTTTCATTTTTTTATTAGAACAATATGTGTGTTAAAAACAAACAAGTGCAGCGAAAGACTAAAGCAAGTCCAAAGCGATTATTATGGGCTTGCTTTACGTTTTGTTATAAAATATTCTTTTTTATTTCAGTTATGAATTTTTCAATATCTTTAAGCTCAGACGTTATTATACTGTATAATTCCTCTTCACTAACCATATTATATAAATGAACCATGCGATTTCTGTATCCTGCCATTTCGACTAACTTTTTGCTCGTTTCTGAGCTTACAAAACCCTTTTCACCAAGTCCTTTGGCGATTGCCTTATATTCGGTAGACAAATCAATGTTTCCTGTCTTAGCTAATATGTGTCTTCCTATGTCGAATATTGCTTCCAAAGATCGTCTTAAAAAACTTTCTGCTGCTGCAGCGTTTTTTTTATCATTTAAAAAAGAATCTTTATCTAGAGAAGCAAGAATCCATAATTCTTTTAAATAGCCATCAATAAGAACTAATCTATCAATTATTAATTGCTTGTTTATCATAAACTTCACCATGCCAACATTAATAATTTTCTAAAACTTCTTCATTGTATTTATCAAGAACATACTTAAAATCTGCCGCTTTCTGCAAAATTTTCATTTCATACATATCTTTGTACGTCTCTGAATAATAATATATACACACACCCTTCAAAGCTTCACACTGAAAAACTGAATTTTTTTCCTGTAAAAAAATTAAATCCAATCTATACGGCATAAAAATATCTTCCATATCATTATAAATCTTTGCATAAAGCTTATACCTATCGTTAATAAACTCGATATCTTGTAAAAAGACAATTCCAACATCGATATCAGACAATGGATCGATGACAGTTATTTTCTCATTATTTAATAATTTTAATGCATTCTCTTTCTGCGAGCCAAAAATATATAGAAGCGCTATATTGTATTTTTTACAAATATCAATCAAAGTTTTTGATAAATTGTACATGACAAATCACCAATTATATTATATCACAAAGTCTATTGCTATGCCATTTATAGACAAATTTTTTTAAAAGTAATATAATATAGTAGATTTATATTAAACAAAAGATGGTTTTATAAGTAGAAGGTGGATGCGATGGCTACAATAAGAGATGTTGCAGAAAAAGCTGGTGTGACTGTTACAACGGTATCTAGAGTCTTGAATAATAGGGGATATATAAGCGAAAAAACGAGAAAAAAAGTATATGAAGCAATGAAAGAGCTAAATTATCAGCCGAATGAATTAGCTCGCTCACTTTACAGAAGGAAGTCTTACTTAATAGGACTTTTGATTCCCAGCGTTTCACATCCTTTTTTTGCAGAACTTACGAGTTATATAGAATATTACGCATATCAAAATGATTATAAGATACTGCTTTGCAATTCCTTACAAGATGTAGAAAAAGAGAAAGATTATATAAATATGCTTAAAAGGCATCAAGTTGATGGTATTATAATAGGAAGCCATACATTGAAAACTGAACAATACCTTAATGTAAACTTGCCTATTGTTGCTATTGATAGGTACTTCTCTGAGAAAATACCATATGTTGCGTCAGACAATTACAATGGAGGTGTATTAGCCACAAAACTATTGATACAAAATGGTTGTAGAAAAATTGCACATATCAGTGGTCCGTTGATTTTAAATACACCTGCTAATAATCGTTATAAAGCTTTTATGGATGTCGTAAAAGAGCATAACATTGAAAATGTCGTAGTTGAGACAAAATTAAACGTATTTGATACCGACGAGTATAAAAAATTGATTATTAAGCTTTTTACAGACCATCCTGATATTGATGGTGTATTTGCTAGCAGCGACTTGATTGCAGCCACGATTATAAATGCAGCTAGAGAAATAGGTAAAGAAGTCCCAAAGGACTTAAAGATTGTTGGTTATGATGATATCAGCATTGCAAAGACGATTGTCCCACCGTTGACTACCATAAGACAGCCTATAGAAGAAATGGCGAAAAAAACTATTGAGATAATTTTGGACCAAATTGATGGCAAGGAAGTAAGTATAGAAAATGTTTTGCCTATTACTTTAGTTGAAAGAGAGTCTGTTTGATAAAAGTTTTGAAATATAATATTAAACTACAGGAGGCATAAAAATCATGTGGAAATTGTATGCACAATATTGTCTGCTCTCTTTGCAGCACTGACATCAATTCTTGCGAAAATTGGCATAAAAGGCGTGGACTCTAACCTTGCAACAGCGATACGCACAACCGTCATTATATTTTTATCATGGGGTATAGTCTTTGCAGCAGGTACTCAATCTGGCATGAAGAATTTGACAAAGGAGAATTGGCTGTTTTTGATTTTATCTGGACTTGCTACGGGACTCTCTTGGCTTTTTTATTACAAAGCAATAGCATTAGGCGATGTATCAAAGGTGGCTCCTATAGACAAGTCAAGTATCGTTATGACGCTTATTTTATCTTACATAATCTTGGGTGAACATTTTGATTTAAAAACTTTAATCGCAGGAATTTTGATTACTGCGGGTACTTTCGTAATGATAATGTAGAATATACTCCTTTAAGATGCCCTCCAATTTGTCTGATGTTATCTTTAGCCTTTCTTTAAATTTGTCACAGAAAACGAATGTCAAAAGTGATATAGTTTGAATTGAAAAGGCATAAGTAGTGGGTTTACAATAAAATTAGAAAAAATAATAAATTATGAGGAGGGTAAAAAAGTATCGCCTGCAAAACTAAGCTTTGAAACAGGCTTGATACCTGAAAACATACTTTACGGCATAGCGGCAGGATTTGCTTTTGACTACGCAGATGATCCAAAAGCTATGGAAATACAAGAAAGCATAAGTACATTAGGACTTCAAGAGACAGTGAAGAAAGTGACAGGACTTAAAGACGAAACTATCCTTATAGACAAGATAGTAAAGAAGTACAAAGAACTTAAAACTGGCGAGATAAAATAAACTGATTTAGCCATGGTCTTAAACCTAAAATTATAAGGTTTAAACCATGGCTTTTATTGCATTGGAAATTCAAAATGAAATCTCAACTAAAAACATCTTTCAAATCTATAACTAGATCATCAAAGATATAAACTTTAATCTTATCCTCTTCAGTATAAATTTCAGGCCTGCCATATCTATTATTTTCCTGCAATATAAATACATTAACTATTTTAAGATCGGGCTCTATTATCCAATACTCCTTTACTCCATTTTTTTCATACAAATTAAACTTTTCTACTCTATCCCTTCTTGCAGTTGAAGGAGATGTTATTTCAACAATCAAATCAGGAGCACCTTTGCATCCTTCATTGTCAAGTTTCGATTTATCACATACAACTGCAATATCAGGCTCTACAACAGTTTTAATATCTTTCTCGTTTTTTTCAGTAAATTTTACTCCAAAAGGTGCATAATAAACTTCACATTCCCTGTCTTTTAGATAATTAGAGAATTGAGTATATATTGCTCCTGAAATCTTTTGGTGTATTCTCAATGGAGGAGTCATTAAATAAACCTGGCCGTTGATTAACTCAATTCTTTGATTATCTGGCCAATTTAAGTAATCTTCATAAGTGTATATTTCTTTTTTATCAGGCAATCCCATAATTAACACCTCTTTCTTATATCTTTTGTCTATCTAAAAATCATCTATGTATTCATGGAAATTTTCCCTCATTAATTTCATTGTATCATGCGTATATTATACATGCAATATATGATATAATATATACCACGTACAAAACATGCCACTATTTATGGCATATTTTTTGCATTATTTGTATACGGGGGATGGTAATAGTGGATGAAATCGTGAAGATAATAGAAAATGAAGATAAGAAAAACCCTCTCACTGATGAAAAAATAGCTTCTATATTAAAAATCAATAGAGAAGAAGTAACTCAATACAGGCTTGAAAATGGTATACCCGATTCTAGAGAGCGCAGAAAACCATATCTATACGAAGATGCTAAAAAGATTCTAAGTGAAGATAGAGAGATCTCTGATAGGAAGTTTACGAAAAAATTAAACGATTTAGGATATGACATATCGAGATTTGCGGCATCACAGGTAAAAAAAGAAATCTTAAGTTCAGAAGTTATAGTGGCTGATAATGTAAAAGACAATGATGATGGCAAAGATGATGAAATAAGACGAGAAAGTGATCTTATGTCTTTTAACGAAGGCTTGAAAGAAGTCTCCCATCCTCTATAGGTGGGAGATGAATTTCTATTGTTTTCCATAACATTATATGCTATAATATTATCAGGAGTAAAAAGTAAAGACAATTAGGCATAACAGCCTAAGAGTAATATTTTTGTAGGGAAGGTTCCTCCCGAAATTACGCCTATGGAGATTGTGTAAGACCTGCTGTGAATAACAGTAGGCAACGGTCTATGAAGTAGGAAGCTTCATCCTCTATAGGATGGAGTAGGTTCACGGAGATAATAGGATACGATGGAAGTTTAAAAACACAGATAAGTCAAGCAAAAGCTGCAATACTATATCCACCACATGGCCTTCACACTCTCTTATTAGGACCGTCTGGTGTTGGGAAAAGCCAACTGGCTGAAGCTATGTATAATTTTGCGATAGAATCCGGCATGCTCAAAAGCGATAGCCCTTTTATTATCTTTAACTGCGCAGATTATGCGGATAACCCTCAGCTTCTTATGTCTCAACTTTTTGGATATGTCAAAGGCGCTTTTACAGGTGCAGAATCGTCAAAAGCTGGACTTGTGGAAAAGGCAGACGGTGGCATATTGTTTCTGGATGAAGTCCACAGGCTTCCCAGTGAAGGACAGGAAATCCTATTTTTTTTACTTGACAAGGGTAGGTTTAGAAGGCTTGGTGAGACAGACAATGAAAGGGAAGCTAATATAATGCTTATTGCAGCAACGACAGAAAATCCGGAGTCATCACTTCTTCTTACATTCAGGCGCAGAATACCTATGGTTATTGAACTTCCTCCTATAAGTGAAAGGCCTCACAAAGAGAGATTTGAAATCATAAAGTTCTTTTTCAAAAAAGAGGCATTTAGGATAAACAAGCCTATAAAATTGAAGCCGGACGCCCTTAGAGCTTTAATGCTTTATGATTGCCCAGGCAATATAGGCCAAATGAGAAGCGATATACAAGTAGCATGTGCAAGAGGGTTTTTAAAAACTTTAGATAGCAAAGCGGATACAATCACCATAAACTTGTCTGACTTGCCAAATCATGTAAGAATGGGATTATTAAAGGTCAGCAAAAGGGAGCCTTATATAGAGGAATACGCAGACAAGGATGTAATCATATATCCCAATAAAATAAGTAAGCTGCTGCCAAAAGAAGATAGGTATATGCTACCTGATGAAATATACCAGTTTATAGAAGACAGATTTACTGAACTTAAAAATGATGGACTAAAAAGAGAAGAAATATATAAAATAGTGGGCAGCCAAGTTGAATCGGAATTGAAAAAATTTGCCAATGACATAAGGTCAAGGAACCTCGTTTCAAAGAGGGAATTAAAAGAGATTGTGGGGGAAAAGATACTGTATGCTGTGGAAGAGGCAATAGACATAGCTAAAGAAAACTACAAAAATATAAAAGATAATCTATTTTACGCACTTGCCATACATCTAAGTGCGGCGTATGAAAGAATTAAAAGCGGCAAATCAATATTTAATCCTCAGCTGGAGAGCGTCAAAAGAGAGTATGTCAGAGAATACGTTGTGGCGAAAAAAATGGTAGAAAGGATTAATAAAATTTTAAATATAGAGTTGACAGACGATGAGGTTGGTTTTGTGGCGATGTATTTGAGAACATTTTCAGCCAATGAAAGCGGAAACAAAGGGAATGTGGCTGTTATAGTATTAACACACGGTCATGTGGCATGTGGCATGGCAGATGTTGCAAATAAGCTTTTAGGCGTAAATATAGCACACGGCATAGAGATGGCACTTGATGAAAGCCCTGAAGATGCACTTTTGCGTACAATTGAAGTTGTAAAAAAAGTGGACGAGGGCAAAGGTTGCATTATACTTGTTGATATGGGCTCACTTATTACTTTTGGAGAAATCATAACAAAAAGAACAGGCATACCAACAAGGACGATAGGAAGGGTAGACACTGTCATGGTGCTGGAAGCTGTGAGAAGAGCTGTTATACCAGATACTACAATAGATGACATTGCAAATGCTCTAGATGAAAATAAGTCTTATGTTGGGCATGTAGAAGGCGTAAAAGATTCAAACAAACTTCCAAAAGCCATAGTAACCATCTGCATAACTGGTGAAGGGACTGCACTTAAGATAAAGAAATATATAGAAGATAAGATACCGGAGATAAAAAATGGATTAAAAATAATACCTTTAGGACTTTTCAGCGAAAGAGAACTTGATGCAGAAATAAATAGAATAAGAAGCAAAAACAATATTCAAGCTTTTGTAGGAACCATCGATCCTAAAATAAGTGATATCCCATATATCTCTGTTGAGGAAATAATGAATGGGGAAGGGCTAAAAAGGTTAAAAAAATTAGTAAACATGGATGTTGTGGAAGAGAGCCGCCTAAAAGAAGTATTAGATGATGATCTAATACTATTTGATGTGGATGTATCCATGAAAAGCGATGCTATAGACAAAATGGTAGAACTTCTTGAAGAGAAAGGCTATGTGGATGAAAAGTTTATTTTAAGTGTGTACAAGAGAGAATCAATGGGAGCCACATGGATGAAAGGGGGCGTTGCGATACCACACGGTGATACAAAATATGTCACAAAACCTGCCATTGCCATAGCAAAATTGAAAGAACCCATCTACTGGGAAGGAGATTTTAAAACCGACTTAATTTTTATGCTGGCTTTGAAAGAAGACGCTAAAGATTACATGCTTGATTTGTACAAGGTTCTGTCGAATGAAGCAATATTGAAGGACTTAGAGAAAGCCAAAAGTTCAAGGGAAATAAAAGAAATAATACTTAGAAATACAATACCGTCCAATTAATTGGCACGGTATTTGCATTATATAAAGGTGTAAACAATGAGGAGGTAGATTCTATGAAGATATCGGAGTTTTTCAACAATGAATTAGTTGTTACAAATTTTGATGCCAAATGCAAAGAAGATGTTTTTGATGTACTGTACAAAAAATTGTACGAAAATGGATTTGTTAAAGAGAGCTATTTAGAAGCAATAAAAAAACGCGAAAAAAATTTTCCAACTGGTTTGCAGCTAAATAGATACAATGTTGCAATACCACATACAGACCCAGAGCATGTAGTAAAACCTGCAATAGCTGTTGCAACGCTGAAAAACCCGGTTATATTTAAAAACATGGCAAATCCGTTGGAGGATGTTGAAGTCAATATAATTTTTATGATTGCATTAAACGAATCTCACAGCCAAGTTGAAATGCTGCAGCAGTTGATTCAATTAATACAAAATGATTCTCTACTGGAAAAGATCATAAGCGTAAATGGAGGTGATGAAATAATAGATTGTATAAAGAAATATTTTAATGAAGAATATGTAGATATATAGAAAGGTGGGATTAAAATGGATACAAAGAAAAAGACAGTATTAGTTGCGTGTGGAACAGGAATTGCTACGTCGACAGTTGTTGCGGAAAGAGTTGAACAACTTATAAAAGAGAATAAATTAAATGCACAAGTTGTTCAATGCAAGATAGCAGAAGTGGCATCAAAGGAAAAAGAAGCAGATTTGCTCGTTACTACCACAATTCTTCCAAAATCATTTTCGATTCCAGTTATAAAAGCCATGGCATATTTGACAGGTGTTAATACTGAAAAAGTCGATAACGAAATAATTGAATTTCTTAAAAAGTAAAAATAATAAGGGGAGGATTTTTATATGAAAACCTTATTGGCAGTTGTACAGTATATAATTAATTTAGGTCCAACTGTTATGCTTCCTATAGTTTTGACAATAATAGGTGTAGCTTTTGGCCAAGGTTTCAGAAAGGCATTTAGGTCAGGAGTTACTATAGGTATAGGATTTGTAGGAATAAATCTTGTTATCGGTGTTTTGACAGGAAATCTCGGTCCGGCAGCGCAGGCAATGGTTCATAGATTTGGTCTACATTTGACAATAATCGATGTTGGATGGCCTGCGGCGGCAGCAATAAGTTGGGCTTCACCAGTTGCAGCTTTTATCATTCCACTAGGAATACTTGTAAACCTTATAATGCTAGTGACAAAAACGACTAAAACAATGGATGTTGATATCTGGAACTATTGGCATTTTACAGCTGCGGCTGCCAGTGTTTATGTCTTGACTGGAGGAAATTTTGTTTTGGCTGCTTTAGGTGCAATAATATATGAGATTGCTGTTATAAAAGTAGCAGATTGGACAGCTCCTATGGTTCACGAATTTTACGGATATGAGGGGATTTCGTTACCAACCGGTTCCACAGCAGCTTATGGTCTTATAGGAATACCAATAAGCACTTTAATTGGGAAGATTCCAGGAATAAAAAATCTTAAAGCTGATCCAGACTCGATTCAAAAAAGATTTGGTATTTTCGGCGAACCGATGATGATGGGTCTCATCTTAGGTATTATCTTAGGCATATTGGCTGGATATGATGTTGCTAAAATATTGCAAATAGGTGTTTCTATGGCTGCTGTAATGCTATTGATGCCTAGAATGGTAAAAATATTAATGGAAGGCTTAATACCGATATCAGAGTCAGCTAAAGAATTTTTGCAAAAAAGATTTAAAAACGGTAATGATATCAATATAGGATTAGATGCTGCAATATCTGTAGGACATCCATCAGTAATTGCTACAGCCTTAATACTTGTACCTATAACAATATTTTTAGCGGTAATACTCCCAGGAAATCACGTTTTGCCTTTTGGCGATCTGGCGACAATTCCATTCTATGTAGCTTTTATAGTTGGTAGCAATAAAGGCAATATAATTCATTCAGTTATAACTGGTACAATAGTGATGGCTCTAGGATTGTACATGGCAACAGACATGGCACCATTCCACACAATGATGGCACAACAAGCGCACTTTGCAATTCCTAAAGGAACGTCTTTAGTATCAAGCTTGGACTTTGGAGGAAACTTCCTCAACTGGATAGTAGTAAAGATATTCCAGATATTTTAAAAATGGGTGCTTTCAAAAAAGCACCCTAGATAAATTAATAAAATCCATTTCTATAATATAGATATTAATATTGATTGTCAATATTTCACTAGGAGATGATTAATTAATGAAAGCGGGAGTTTTGTTTAACGTAAATGATATTAGATATACAGATTTTCCAGATCCTATATGTGGAGAAAATGATGTAATAGTTAATGTAAAAGCATGCGGAATTTGCGGTTCGGATCCTCCTCGAATATTAAGAAACTGGAGATATAGTTTACCTGCCATACCTGGACATGAATTTTCAGGAGTTATTGTCGAGAAAGGGAAAGAAGTCAGTGATTTTGAAATAGGCGATAAAGTTGTTGTTATTCCTTTTATACCATGTGGCAAATGTGAAAATTGCTTAAAAGGTAAGTACTCGCTGTGCAATAATAATGATATGCTTGGCTCTAAGTCGTACGGCGGTTTTGCAGAATATGCAAAAGTACCATCTACAAACATATTAAAAATAAATGATATAGACTTTGAAAGTGCTGCCATGATAGAGCCTTTGGCAGTGGCAATTCATGGAGTTCTAGGTATCCAACCAGTTGTTGGTGACAACATTGCGATTATGGGTGCTGGAACATTAGGGCAATTAGTAATACAGTGGTTAAAGGTAATTGGGATAAAGGATATTATCGCTGTAGATATATCATCTACAAAGTTAAAAGAAGCTAAAGAATTAGGTGCATCAATATGTATAAATGCAAAAGAAAATGATCCTGTAAAAGAAATAATGAAACTCACATCTGGATATGGTGTTGATATTGCTTTCGAATGTGCAGGTTCAAAAGTCACACAGGAACAATGCCTTTTAGTTACTAAAAAGAGTGGGAAAATCGCATATTTAGGTATAGCATATTCCGATATTCATTTACAAGAAAATTCTTTTGAAAGCATTTTTAGAAAAGAGTTAACTTTAAAGGGATTTTGGAATTCATATTCTGCTCCATTTCCAGGTCAAGAATGGTTAAAAAGTATAAAGTATGTCGAGAATGGGAGTATCAACCTTGCTCCAATGATATCTCATCGATTTAAGTTATCACAGATTAGTGATGCATTTAATATGATCGCAGAAAGAAAAGAAGAATATAACAAAATAATGATAATTCCATAGAGGTGATATATTATGAAAGCACTATTAAAAAAAGATAATGGATTTGGAAATATGGAATTAATAGATATTGATGAACCTACTATTAATAGTGACCAGGTTAAAATAAAGGTTGCTTATTCAGGCATTTGTGGTTCTGATATTCATTCATATAAAGGAGAGTATAAAAATTTAAGACCTCCGGTCGTTTTGGGACATGAATTTTCAGGAATAGTTGTTGATGTGGGAAGCAATGTAAAAGGAATAAAGATTGGTGACAAGGTAACAAGCGAAACGACTTATTATATATGTGGCAAATGCGATTATTGTAAAAGTATAGATTATAATTTATGCCCTGACAGAAAGGGAATAGGAACGCAGGTTAATGGGAGTTTTGCCGAATATGTTGTAAATAGAGCAGAAAGCATTCATGTGTTGCCAGAAAACGTAGATTTACTTTCAGCCTCTATAACAGAACCTCTTGCGTGCTGTGTCCATGCAGTGTTAGAAAAAACGAATGTTGAACTTAGTGATATAGTTCTTATATTTGGCCCTGGCTCAATTGGACTATTAACAGCTCAGATTGTAAAAGCTAGAGGAGCATATGTAATTTTAGCGGGTATGGCAAAGGATAAAGATAGGCTAAAATTGGCTGAGTCTTTAGGGATAGATAAAACAGTTGATATTCAAAATGAAAATTTAGAAAAAATAATTAAGGATTTAACAAACGGTTATGGTGTAGATAAAGTATTTGAATGTTCAGGGTCTGTAAAGGCTGCAAATTCTGGACTTTCGTTATTAAAGAAAAAAGGAACGATGGTTCAGGTTGGTATATTTGCAAAATCAGTTAATGAACTTGATGAAGATAAAATAATACAAAAAGAAATTATATATGTCGGTTCAAGGAGTCAGAAACCAAGTTCATGGGATAAAGCGTTGTATCTATTACAAACAGGCAAAGTAAATACAAAAGCAATAATAACTGACATATACGATCTAAAAGATTGGGAAAAAGGGTTTAATAAAGTTATGAATGGGGAAGGTATAAAAATTGTTTTGAAACCATAATTTTTGAGAGGTGATAAGAGTGAATACAGCATTACTAAAAGAAAAAGCAAAAGAAATAAGAAAAGACATAATTGAAATGCTGGCAGAATCTGGTTCAGGACATCCAGGAGGATCTTTATCCTGTACCGATATTCTTACAATATTATATTTTGAAAAAATGAATATTGATCCTAATAATCCAAAGTATGAAGATAGAGATAGATTAGTGTTATCAAAAGGTCATGCAGCCCCAGCACTATATGCAGTTTTAAGTGAAAGAGGATATTTTCCTAAAGAAGAGCTAAAAAAATTAAGAAAAATAAATTCGATGTTACAGGGACATCCTGACATGAAATCAACACCTGGACTGGACATGACAACAGGTTCATTGGGTCAGGGTCTTTCTGCAGCGAATGGAATGGCACTTGCAGCTAAACTTGATAAGAAAGACTATAGAGTATATGTAATATTAGGCGATGGTGAAATACAAGAAGGTCAAATATGGGAAGCCGCAATGACAGCTGCTCATTATAAACTGGATAATTTAACAGCAATATTAGATAATAATGGGCTGCAGATTGATGGTAGAAACGAAGAAGTAATGAATATACAACCTATTGATGAAAAGTTTAGAGCGTTTGGATGGAATGCAATTGAAGCAGACGGGCATAACTTTGAAGAACTGGATAAAGCATTGGAAGAAGCAAAAGCAACGAAAGGAAAACCTACAATAATAATTGCCAAAACCATAAAAGGCAAAGGAGTATCATTTATGGAGAATCAAGTTGGTTGGCACGGCGTTGCACCAAAGAAAGAAGAAGCAGAGAAAGCCATCGAAGAACTAGAAAGAGGTGAAGCTTGATGAATAAAGCAACTAGAGAAGCATATGGCGAAGCATTAGTCGAATTAAGTAAAATAAATAAGGATGTTGTAGTTTTAGATGCGGATTTGTCCAAATCGACTAAAACTGCCGAATTTCAAAAAGTATCACCGGAAAGATTTTTCAACATCGGCATAGCGGAAGCTGATATGATAGGAACAGCAGCAGGACTTGCCACATGCGGTAAAATACCATTCGCAAGCACATTTGCAATTTTTGCAACAGGTAGAGCATATGAGCAAATTAGAAATTCGGTAGCATATCCAAAGCTTAATGTAAAAATAGCAGCTACACATGCTGGAATAACTGTAGGCGAAGACGGTGCAACACACCAGTCAATAGAAGATATTTCATTGATGAGATCAATACCAAACATGGTGGTAATAAACCCTTCGGATGACATAGAAACTAAAAGCGCTATCTTAGCTGCAGCTGAATACAAAGGGCCTGTATATATAAGACTTGGCAGAATGGCAGTTCCTACAATTCATGACGACAGTTACAAATTTCAGTTAGGGAAAGGCGAAGTAATAAAAAATGGAAAAGATGTAACGATAATAGCTACAGGTATTACAGTATCCATGGCAATCGAGGCTGCAGAAGAATTAAAAAAAGATGGAATAGATGCTGAGGTAATAAACATTCATACAATAAAACCAATAGATAAAGAATTGATAATTAAAACTGCACAAAAAACAGGCAGAATAGTAACAGTAGAGGAGCACAGTATAATAGGAGGATTAGGATCTGCTGTATGCGAAGTTCTTTCGCAAGAGTACCCAACAAAAGTAAAAATGATAGGAATAAATGATGTATTCGGACAATCTGGCAAACCGAAGGAACTACTTGAGCATTATGGAATATCAACTGCAAATATAATAAAAACTGCAAAATCATTAATTTAATATAGGAGGAATCATCTATGAAATTTTTCATTGACACAGCTAATGTTGATGAAATAAGAGAAGCCAATAAATTAGGTGTCATATCTGGTGTTACAACAAACCCTTCATTAATTGCAAAAGAAGGAAGAGATTTTATTGAAGTTGTTAAAGAAATAACAACAATAGTAGATGGTCCAATAAGTGCAGAAGTAATAAGCACTGACTCAGAAGGAATGGTAAAAGAAGCAAGAGAGCTTGCAAAAATCCATAAAAATATTGTAATAAAAATACCTATGACAGCGGAAGGGTTAAAAGCAGTAAATGCACTATCAAAAGAAGGGATAAAGACCAACGTTACACTGGTATTTTCAGCCACACAAGCACTTCTTGCTGCACGTGCAGGTGCAACTTATGTGAGCCCATTTGTAGGAAGATTAGATGATATGAGTACAGATGGAATGTCATTGATATCTCAAATTGTTCAGATATTTAGGAATTATGGAATTAAAACAGAAATTATAGTTGCAAGCGTAAGAACACCAATGCATGTATTGGAAGCTGCAAAATTAGGAGCAGATATTGCAACAGTACCGTACAAAGTGCTTATGCAAATGGTGAAACATCCGTTGACAGACATAGGAATAGAGAAATTTATAAATGATTGGAAAAACGCAAAATTAAAAATATGATAGGTGGTAAAAATGAATCCAACAATAAACCCATCAATATTATCTGCGAATTTCTGTAATATAGAAAAAGATATTAAAATCCTTGAAAAGAACTCCATAACATCGATACATATCGATGTTATGGATGGTAACTTTGTGCCTAATATAGCATTTGGAATTGATCAAATAAGAGCAATAAGAGAAATAACAGAAATGAAATTTGACATACATTTAATGATAAATGATCCGGATAAATTTATTGAAAGATTTGTAGACGCAGGAGCTGATAATATAACAGTACATGCGGAGGCATGTCCTCATCTTTATAGAACAATAGAACTTATAAAGAAATACGGTGTTAGTGTCGGCATAGCTTTAAATCCTGCGACATCCATAGAATCATTACGTTATCTATATAAATTAATAGATAAGGTACTGATTATGACAGTCGAACCTGGATTTGGCGGGCAAAACTTTATAGAAGAAATGAAAAACAAGCTAAAAGACCTTGTGACAATTAAAGAAAAATATAACTATAATTTCTCGATTCAGGTGGACGGTGGAATAAGCAAAGACAACGTAGAAGAGATAGTAAAATTAGGTGTTACAGATGTGGTTATAGGTTCATCCATATTCAAGAATAATGAAATAGAAAAAAATCTAAAGGAAATATATAGTGCATTAAAAATGGAAGGATGATATATATGATAATATCATTAGGATGCGATCATGGTGGATATGAGCTAAAAGAGATAATAAAGAAACATTTAGAAGATAAAAATATAGAATATAAAGATTTTGGCACACATTCGAAAGAATCTGTAGATTATCCTGAATATGCACTAAAGGTAGCAGAAAGCATAAGAAATGGAGAAAGTGACTTAGGTATATTATGTTGTGGCACAGGCATAGGGATATCAATTGCTGCGAATAAAGTTCCTGGAATAAGGGCTGCTGTTGTAGGAGATGTATTTTCTGCAAGGGCTTGCAAAGAACACAACAATGCAAACATAATATGCCTTGGAGGAAGGGTAACAGGTTCAGGACTTGCTTTAATGATAGTAGACGAATGGCTTAATGCTGAATTTAGTGGCGGAAGGCATCAAAAAAGAATAGATAAAATAACTGAAATTGAAAAGAAGTATAGTATAAAATAGTTTGGAGGAATTATAATTGGATCTATTTTTAGATACGGCGGACATTGAGCAAATAAAACAGGGCTTTAACATCGGGATATTAAAAGGTGTAACGACAAATCCATCTATACTTTTAAAAGCTGGAAAATCGAGAAGCGACACTATAAAAGCTATATTAGAAAACAGTAATGGGCTATTATTTGTGCAAACCGTATCAGATAAATATAGAGATATTATGATTGAAGCAAATGAACTATTAAGCTTTGACAGCAAAAGAATTGGAATAAAAATACCTGTGACTCCTGATGGCATTAAAGCGATTCAAGAACTAAAGAAGAGTTCTGTAAAGACTCTTGCAACAGCAGTGTTTAGTACAAGTCAAGCAATTATCTCTGCTATTGCAGGAGCTGATTATATTGCTCCGTATATAAATAGAATGGAGCAAAATGGAATAGATGCGATTGAGGTAATAAAAGAAATAAGAAATATATATGAAATGAATTGCTTTGAGACAAAGATATTAGCTGCAAGTTTTAGAAATGTAGAACAAGTAATTCGCACAATTAAAGCAGGTGCACATTCTGTTACAATTTCGTACGAACTTTTTTGTGATATGTTCAATAATTACTTAACTGATAAAAGTATAAAAAAATTTGCTGAAGATTGGGTAGCTCTCAATGAAAAGATTAAAATAAAACAATAAAGGATGGATATTGATGATAAGATTTGCTGCGTCGATAATGTGCGCAAATCAGCTTGAACTAAAAAATGAATTAAAAAGATTAGAAGATGCGCATATTGATATGCTTCATTGTGATGTTATGGACGGGGTTTTTGTAAATAATTTAGCTATGGGACCCTATGTTATAGAAAGAATAAAAGAATTTACAAAAATTCCGCTTGATATACACTTTGCGACTGTTGAGCCTGAAAAATTTATCAAGATGTTTTTACACATTAAACCTGAATTTATTTCTTTTCATGCGGAAACTACAAAGGATTATTATAAAATAGTAAGATTAATCAAAGATGAAGGTATAAAAGCATCTATAGCAATAAGTCCTGACACATCAATCGACGTTATAAAAAGTGTATTAAAAGATCTAGATATGGTGCTTATAATGACAGTTAATCCGGGTTTTAGCGGTCAAAGTTTTAGATCATATGTTATTGAAAAAATCAAAAGGGTAAAAGAAATTTGTTCTAATGAAGGTATAAATCCTCTGATTGAAGTTGACGGCAGTATAAATGAAAAAACAATTCCCAAAGTCATTGAAGCAGGTGCAAATGTTTTAGTATTGGGGACTTCATCAATATTTAATACAAAAACTGTAGATTATTCTTATTATATTAGAAATATTAAGAATAGTTTATAAGAGGTGTTTACATGTTCAAATATATGGAGGCAGAGTTATTTTGCTTACATTGCAACAAAAACACAAATCACGTTATTTTTTATAATGATGACGGAAAAATCATTAGAATCAAATGCCAACAATGTAA
This sequence comes from Thermoanaerobacterium thermosaccharolyticum DSM 571, assembly GCF_000145615.1. NCBI lineage: Bacteria > Bacillati > Bacillota > Clostridia > Thermoanaerobacterales > Thermoanaerobacteraceae > Thermoanaerobacterium > Thermoanaerobacterium thermosaccharolyticum. The sequence goes on along the minus strand of NC_014410.1, from coordinate 1,889,005 downwards.
AACTGAAATAGAATTAAAAGATGATTTTATTGCAAAAAATAATGGGTTATTAGAAAAGTCTTTTAAGATAACAGAAGACTTGATAAGCGAATTAAATAAATTTTTATTTTCAATACCTATTAAAATTCTAAAATCGCCAAGTGATTTTATAAATAAAAAAAATTAAAATAAGTATTGATTGCGGCTATGATAGCCGTTTTTTTACTGTATTTCTCCAACATAACCTGAAAGAATATCTTTTTTTAGTTTATCCCATATTCCGTCATCATAAATTACAATACCCTTTTCAATTGCTTCAATAGAAATGGGGTTATTTTTAAAATATAGTTTTTTAAATTCCTCGGTGTTATAGCCTTTTGGTTCGATTGCATCAAAAACGTAATCATAAAGTAATTTCATTCTTTCTTTATAATTAATAGGTATTTTATCAGATATTAATATTACATCAATATCACTACTATCGTTAAAATCCCCTCTGGCAACTGAACCGATTATAATTGCACACATAGGATGTAAAACATTACTAATAATTTCTGAGTATTTCTTACCTATATCTATAAGATTATTTCTTTTCTTTTCCCTTATTATCATTGCTGCATTCATTTATGTATTCCTCCACATAATTTAGAATATTTTGAGCATATTCCAATGATATTTTAGCATCATTTTCATCATAATATTCGTAAGGACTTCCTGATGGGTAAGCATCCGGGTATCGTGGTTGAATGTAATCTCTGTCAAGTTTTCTAGCCCATTTATTATATTCATCAGGTTTATTAATTCCAGCATTATCAAGGTCATTTGCTAATTTAACTAGTGAATGGCCTACTATAGAAATGCCAAACGCTCTTAAAAGTGCTTTAACAGCATATTCAGCGGCTTGTTGCGCTTTAAAACATGACCATGAATAATCTCCATCTTTATAATCTCTATAAGCTGATTTAAAAGTGTGAATTGCTTGGTTAAACCATCTATTATATTCATCTATATCCATTCTATTCACCACCAATAAACACAATTTACTATTTTAATATATTATACATTAGCATTTTTGAATACACAACCACAAGTAATTATTATAAAGTTCTTTGGACAAACATTGACATGAATTATTTGGCATTGTATATGACTACAGTAAAATTAGATTAGTTCTTCTATTTCCAATATCATGTTTGTAAGGTTTTAAAAGAAATACTATAAACTGAATTATAATGCAAAAACAAATGCATGGGATGTAACGGAATGGATTCTCGCATTTTATTATCAAGTGGATGCCATACAAAACTATGAATTAGAGTAAATTTATAAACTTAAAGAAAAAGCTAATCGCTTCTTAATTCCTCGATCAATTGCATCAGATACCAAATTGTTAGCTTTACTTTGCTCCATATTCATAACTAGTATTCCGCCAAAACCAATAATCGAAAGCACCTCGCCAGTTTTTCCTAGAGTTCTTTTAATCATTTATATCACTCCTTTAAGGCTATAATATAACACAAAAATAGCAAAATCAAGAGAAATATGTAATATATTCTAGTTAATTTTAAGATAGTGTCTTACTAAAATGAATAAATTAATTTACGATTTTAAGTTGCGTTTTTTAACAAAATAAGCTATTAACAAAAGTAAAGGTACTATAATTTGCAGCGGCACATGGATATAAAGGGACACCAGTGGAAGCTCAACTGGTATTTGTATAAAATATGATTCTGCTGTGATAATTGACAGAGCATAAATGATTGCAGCAGTTGGAATAAGCAAAAATTTATATTCCTTTATATCAAAAACTGACTGAGATGCTTTCAAACCAGCGTAAGCGAAAATAATGATTTTGATTAAATTGCCTATTATCATAAGAGCAATATACAAAGAATCGAGATTTCTAAAAAAGCCTAGTGAAATAAGCCGCGTCATCGAATAAAATGGGAAGTTGATCCTAGAAGCTTCATAGACGCCAATAGCAGATATAATGTTTATATTATTGAATGCAAGAAACAACCCTGTCAGTATAAATACAACAAAAGAATGTTTGAATAGCTCTTTTTTGTTTGGCACTTCTGGAAATATCATCATAAAAACAATGATTTCTCCAAAGGGAAAAGTCAAAATTTGTGGATATGCCGCTTTTATAATTGGCATTATTCCGTCTCCAAGTATTGGAGTAATCTTATTTAAACTATAACCAGGAATAGTAAAAGCAAAAAGAAATACAACTAAAATTAATGAAATAAATCCTGGCAATAAAATACTAGCAACTTTTAAAGTGACACTTATGTCAAAAAGTAGAAAATATGTTACCACAATCATCAAAAATATTGCTATAACCTTAATAGGCGACATAGGAAAGATGCTGCCTGTGCTGAGTTCTAAATAATCCCTTGTGACTCTTGCCGCCATATAAAAAAAATAAAGCATATAGACTGCCGATAATACTTTCCCTATTGGTTTTACAAAACTTAATTTCAATATTTCTGTTAAATTTAACCTATATTGTTGGTACAAAAAAATGTACAAGTATAAAAGTGGCAGTGCTGATGCCATTGCTAATAATATTGCCATCCATGAATCCTGCTTTGCTGATATTCCATGAGCAAATAAAATAGTATTTCCTATTCAAATAAAAAAATCGAGAATAATAGTTCTTTTTGCGTGACGCTTTTCATATACTTACATCCTCACATTTCTATACTGACATTATTAGTTTTAAATGTTAATTACAAATTATTCGAAGATTTGTAAAGATATTTGCGTGATAGAAATTTCTTGACATATGAAATTTGAAAAAATAAAATTGTATTAATATTACATTTAACTGGGGGGAGATTACATGTATTACAAGAAATTAATAGGAGAAAAGTGTTACTTATCGCCTATGAATGTGGATGATTACGAAAAATACTCAGAATGGGTAAATGACATGGAAGTTGCGGCTGGAATGCTTTTTGCATCACAGATTGTTACAAAAGAGAAAGAAAAAGAAATTTTAGAAACATTATCGAGAGAATACAATTTTGCGATAGTAGACATTAAGACAGACCAGCTTATAGGCAATCTCGGTTTTCCTAAACTAGATTACATAAATAGAGTTGCTGAAGTAGGATTATTTATAGGCAATAAAGAATATTGGGGCAAGGGCTATGGTCAAGAGGCACTTAATTTAGCACTTGATTTTGGATTCAGCATTCTTAATATGCACAATATTTATTTAAGAGTTTATTCTTACAACAAACCGGCTATATCTTGCTACAAAAAAGTTGGCTTCAAAGAAGCAGGGAGGATAAGAGAAGCAAAAAGAATAGCAGGTGAAAGGTATGACGAGATAATCATGGATATATTGGAAGACGAATATGAATCAGTCTATATCAAAAAAATCGTAAGCGAAAAAAATTTTTAAAAGCGTATATAAGATTTTTAAGCTTTCCCTATATTATAAGTGAAACCAAAAATAAAATATAGGGAGAGGATACAGATGTTAGGAATAAATTACATATACGATAATTTAAACAGCTTTTCAGGGAGTGAAGTAAAACTTCTATTGTTTCTATTAAAGCATGCTGATAAAAATCCGGTGCACATTACAACGGACGAATTTCAAAATGGCAAACTAGATGATACCAAGAAAAGATTGGACACTGGAACAGGACTGTCAGCCGGTGCAATTTCTGAATCAATAAAAAAGCTGATCGACAAAAAGCTTCTGATATGCTTTATTGACAATGTAGACATGGGCAGAATAAAAAAGTATTACATGCTTTCAGATAATAAAGATGTCAGAAGCATAACGTATGCTTTTGATAAGGAGACTGGTGAATTTATAAGCTATGAAAAATGGTTTGAATCACTTAATCTTGATGCAACTACAAAAAATGAAACCACGTTATTAAATAATAGTTCGTCAAAATCTGAAACCATTGAAAATTCACCAGTTTCAAAAAATGACGACATATATACTATGTATAATAATATATATGTATCATATCAATCAGATAGATTGAAAGATAATAATAATGTGATAGATCAATCTATCAATGATTCTAGAGATAGATCTGATTTAGATAATCATTCTATCCATCATAGAGACTTTAATAATACGTTAGAAAGTGTACCATCGTATGTGAAACTCAAGGAAGAGGCAGAAAAACACAATAAAATAGAGCAATCAAAAAATGAAGTATCAAATTTTACTAAATCAAAAAACGAAATCACAATATCAAGCGCCCTAATTGATGCTATAAAAAGCAAGTACAAATTGAATGACGACGATATAAAAGTCTGCTTATCAAGGATGAAGGGAAAAGAGATTAAGTACCCTGCAAAATTTCTAAATAAAGTTGCAGAAAATTATGTAAAAGAAAAAGAATTGTTTTCACAAATAGAAAACACGCAGAATAAAAAAACTAATTATGAAGTACCGCGAAACTATTTCAACTCATATCCCCAGAGAAAGTACAACATAGAAGAGCTTGAGAGGTACCTTTTGACAGGTAGAGCTAGCGATGATCACGTATTTCCGTCATTTACGTAGGAGACTATTTAGTTTATGAGCGAGTGCAATTTGCTAACTTATGAGTTATTAACTTTAAAGTTGACTCACAAGTTAATTGATATTTTTTGAATAAAATTTATTTGATGGTATAATTAAAAAAGAAAAATTGTGACTTAGTGAATGGATGGGATTTAATAATGAATGAGCAACTTGTAATAAATGGCATTGATAATAAAAAATGCGTAATGACAAATGCAAAACCATTTTTAAAATGGGCTGGAGGCAAAACTCAGCTTTTAAACGAGCTAAATAGCAGATTACCATTACTAATAATACAGAAACGTGAGATAGAAAGTTATATTGAACCTTTTGTAGGTGGAGGAGCCTTTTTCTTTTTTTTAAAAAATAATTATAACGTAAAAGAATCTTTTTTGATAGATTCAAACAAAGAGTTAATTGTGGGATATAGAGCTATACAAAATAATGTAGAAGATTTAATATTCGAATTGAAAGATATTGAAAGTAGATATTTACAATTATCAGATGAAGATAGAAAAGAATTTTATTATAATATTAGAGAAGAGTATAACACTCAAAAAGATACATTTAATTATTTTATGTATAATTCCGATTGGATAAGAAGAGCTTCTTACTTGATTTTTTTAAATAAAACTTGCTTTAATGGTTTATTTAGGCTAAATAGAAATGGAAGTTTTAATGTGCCTTTTGGCAAATATAATAAGCCTAAAATTTGTGATAAAGAAAATTTATATGAGGTTAGTAAAGCATTAATAGACACAGAAATAATATGTGCAGATTTCGAAGAGTCAAAAAAATATGTAAAAAAGGGTAGCCTTTTATATCTTGATCCACCGTATCGGCCTTTAAGTTCGACTTCAAACTTCACATCATACAATGAATCTGGATTTGGTGATTGTGATCAAGTAAGATTATCTGAGTTTTTTAAAGAAATGGATAAAAAAGGAGCTTATCTAATATTAAGCAATTCAGATCCTAAAAACATTGATAAAGATGATGATTTTTTTGATAAGTTATATTCTGGGTTTATCATCGAAAGAGTTAGTGCAAAAAGATACATTAATAGCAAAGGTAATGGGCGGGGGCCAATTAATGAGCTTATAATTAGGAATTTTTAATATTATTAGGGGGATTTATATGGATTCAATCTATTTTAATTTTTTAGGAATGAAAAATTTAGAAGATGTTATAGAAAAATTTCACAATACATTAGTTGATACAAATAGGAGCTACAAATTTTTTGTGGATTGGGACAAAGTAAAAAGACACGTTGATAAGTATAAGATTGAGTTTAATATTTTAAACACATTGATTGGGAATAAACAATTTGATGACGATTTAAAAAAAATTTTGTCAAATTATCCTCAAGTTCTTTCTACTATTCCAATTTTATTAGCAATACGAGAACAAAAGCTGACAGTTATTGATGATTTTAATGATAAGAATTTTAGCATAGTTCATTATGATTTTAATAAAAAGACTTTGACAAACACAGATATTGACGATATTGTTGAGTTCTTTGAAAAAACCGGTTTAAAGAGATTTTTTCTTGAATTATCTTCAAAAAGTGTACAAGATTACGTGCTGGGTATCGAAGTTGGCATGGATACCAATGCACGTAAAAACAGAAGTGGAGATGCTATGGAATTGATGCTAAAACCGATGATTGAAAAAATAGCATCTAATGGAAAAAATTCTTTTAATATATTGTTTCAAAAAAAGTTTCAGTACTTAGATGATAATTATAACATACATGTAAATTCTTCAAGTGAACCTACTCCATCCTATAGAGGATGAAGCTTCCTACTTCATAGACCGTTGCCTACTGTTATTCACAGCAGGTCTTACACAATCTCCATAGGCGTAATTTCGGGAGGAACCTTCCCTACAAAAATATTACTCTTAGGCTGTTATGCCTAATTGTCTTTACTTTTTACTCCTGATAATATTATAGCATATAATGTTATGGAAAACAATAGAAATTCATCTCCCACCTATAGAGGATGGGAGACTTCTTTCAAGCCTTCGTTAAAAATAGAAAAGCTGATTTTATTATAATAAAAAATGGCAATAAAGTTGTAAATATAGAAGTCAATTTTTATTCGGGTACTGGTTCAAAACCTCAGGAAATAGTTGATTCATATATAGAAAGGCAAAATGAATTAAAAGAAAATGGCTTTGAATTCATCTGGATAACCGATGGGATTGGCTGGAAAGGTCAAAAAAATCAATTGCATAAAGGCTTTGAAAGAGTTAATTACCTATTAAATCTATATTTTGTACGGAAAGGGTTATTGGAGGAAATTTTATGGAGAATATAAATTTCAAAAAAGAAATAACAACTGTTTGGTCATTTCCAGAAAGAGGAGATTGGGCAACACATAATGGAAAATACAGAGGAAATTTTGCACCGCAAGTTCCAAGAAATATTATATTGCGTTATTCAAAAGAAAATGATATTGTATTAGATCCTATGGTTGGAAGCGGTACTACTTTGGTAGAGGCAAAATTATTGAATAGAAGAGGAATTGGTTTTGATATTAATCCTGATGCAATCGATATTACAAAACGAAATTTGAATTTCGGTGCTAATTTTAGTGGTAAGTGTAAATTTGAACCTGATGCAAAAATAGGTGACATTAGAAACCTTAAAGAAATCGATGACAACAGTATTGATTTAATTATAACGCATCCTCCATATCTAAATATTATAAAATATTCAAATGGTAATATAGAGGGCGATTTATCAAATATTTCAGGAGTAAAGAAGTTTTTAAATGAGTTGGAAAAAGGTGTTTCAGAGCTTTTCAGGGTTTTAAAGAATAATAGGTATTGTGCAATATTAATAGGTGATACTAGAAAAAGCGGACATTATGTTCCATTGGCTTTTTATGTAATGCAACTTTTTCTTAAAAATGGCTTTATATTGAAGGAAGATATTATAAAAGTACAACATAATTGCAAATCAACACCATATTGGGAAAGTCAGGTGGAAAAATATAATTTTTATTTAATAATGCATGAGCATTTATTTGTATTTAGAAAGCCTGACATAGACGAAGATGTAAGTAAGGTAAGATACAGCACGTGGCAAGGAAATATATGGTAGTAATAGCAGTATAAATTTGTGTTACGTCATTTATGATTATGATATAATCAAAATGGGTGATGTAGATATGAGTAAAATAATAAAAAATAATTATACGGAAGTGGATTATGAAAACTGGCCAGAAGATGAAAGAGTAGAATTAATTGATGGACAGATTTATATAATGGCTCCGCCGTCAAGGGTACATCAAGAAGTTTCAATGCAATTGTCAGTTTTAATATATAATTATATTGCTTCAAAGGGTGGAAGATGCAAAGTTTATTCTGCACCGTTTGACGTTCGATTAAAAGATAAAAACGATAAAATAAGCAGAGTACAACCTGATATATCTATTGTATGTGATGAGAAAAAGCTAAATGATAAAGGGTGTGATGGTGCGCCTGATATGATAATAGAGATAGCTTCACCATCTTCTTTGTCAAGAGATTATGTTGTAAAAGTGAATTTGTATCAAAATTCAGGTGTAAAAGAATACTGGATAGTCAATCCACATAAAAAAAGCATTATAGTTTTTAGAATGAACCAAAATGATGAATATAATGAGGTAGATCAATACAGCTTTGACGATACTATTAAAGTTGGCATATTCGAGGATTTAAAGATAGATTTTAAAAACATATCGATGTAAAAATCAATTAGACGTAATTGGAGATGAAATTATGTTAAACTTGCTTATTTTGTTGGCCGAAAGGTTCAGCATGATAGGACTTTTGGCTTTTATCTTGTCAAAGGCAAATTTTTTTAAGAAGGTTATAAGCAATAATGTAAGTTATAAGGATCTTTCGATACTCATAGCCATATTCAGCTTGATTGGCATCATAGGAACGTATGTAGGGATTCCTATAAATGGTGCTATTGCCAATTCAAGAGTTGTAGGTCCTATGATAGCAGGTCTCTTAGGTGGTCCTTTTATCGGGCTTATTGTGGGATTTATAGCTGGATTTCACAGATTTCTAATAGGAGGATTTACGGCTTTAGCGTGTGGAATATCGACTACTCTGGAAGGACTTATAGGCGGCATCATAAAGAAATACTATAAAAATACGGTTGACTGGAAAGTAGCATTTTTAGCAGGCATCATAGGCGAGACGCTGCAGATGGTATTGATCCTTGCTATATCGAGACCTTTTTCCAGTGCATTATCACTTGTAAAAGTGATTGGCATACCTATGATACTAGTTAATTCAACTGGGATTGCCGTGTTTATGCTTATCATCAAATCAGTATTTGACGAGATTGACACGATACAGTCAAGACAAGCCAAGATAATCCTTGATATTACGTCTAAAGCAATACCGTATATTAGAAATGGGCTTAATAGTGATACGGCAAAAATTGTTTCCGAGATCATATACGAGGCGATTGATGTAGATGCTGTTGCGATAACTGACATGAAGACGATTTTGGCATCCGTAGGATTAGATGAGGCAAATAAAAAATGTCATCTATTTAAAAAGTCTGAAGTGAATGCATTTAGATTTAAAAAGGTTTATGTGGACAACAATAAAAGAGGTTTAGGTCTATTATCATCTGTGACAGCACCGCTTTACTGCTACGATGAATTAGTTGGCACACTTAAAATTTTTCGAAAGAATAAGTTTGTAAACAGCACAGATATAGAAGTAGCAAAAGGATTAAGCAATTTAATATCAAATCAGCTTGAGATTGCAGATGCGGAAAATCAAAAAAGGATTGCTAATGAAATGAAGTTTAATGCGCTGCAAGCACAGATAAATCCTCACTTTTTGTTTAATGCATTAAATACGGTGATTTCCTTTATACAATACAATCCTGATGGTGCCAGCAAACTGCTTATTACTTTAAGCGAATATCTAAGAAATAACCTTAGGTACGCAGGAAAGTGGATAAAGATTTGTAAGGAACTTGAAAATATAGATGCGTATTTGTTCATTGAGAAAGCACGCTTTGGAGATAAGATCAATGTGGTAAAGGATATTGATGAGAATCTACTAAATATGTATATACCGGCTTTATTGATTCAACCTATTGTGGAAAATGCTGTAAAGCACGGCATCTTGCCAAAGGATAATGGCGGTACGGTTGTAATAAAGATCAAAGATAACAATGACTTTATTAGATTCTCTGTGGAAGATGACGGCGAAGGAATCGAGTATGAAATGCTTAAGAAGATAGTAAAAGAAGATTATGGCACTAATATGGGTATTGGACTTCATAATGTGTATGAAAGGATTCAAAGTATACACAGAGGTGCTTTATTTAAGATCGAGAGTAAAAAGGGATATGGCACAAAAGTGATATTTGACTTTCCTAAATGCCAAGAGAAGGATAAGGAGGAAATTACTAATGATATTGAGATCGCTAGTAGTAGATGATGAGCTTCCGGCTATAGAAGGTCTGAAATATCTTTTAAGTGATTATAAAAATACTATTGAAGTTATAGGAACAGCTAAGAATGGTACAGAAGCTTTTGATAAGATACTTAGTTTGAAGCCTGATGTCGTTTTTTTAGATATTAACATTCCTAAGTTAAATGGGATTAATGTTGCAAATAATATAACTTCTTTAGATAAGGTTCCGCTTGTTGTGTTTGTTACAGCATACGACAGCTATGCAATAGAAGCTTTTGAAATAGGCGCTATAGACTATTTACTTAAGCCTATAAACCCATGTAGATTGAATAAGACGATAAACAAAATTGTAAATATGTACGATAAACCAGATATGTGGCAACTTTACTTAGATAATGAAACTAGATTTTTTGAAGGCCAATTTCATAAATTACCAGTAGAAAAGTTTGGCAGGATCAAGCTTGTAGATTTTAACGAAATTGTATATGCAGAAGCGATGGATGGGAAGGTACTTGTAAAAACTAAGAATGACATTTTTGACTACAATGATACAATGAAGAATTTAGAAAATAGGCTTAGTGAATCTATTTTCTTTAGAGTTCAAAAGAGTTTTATTGTAAATCTAAATAATATTTTGGAGATACTGCCTTGGTTTAAGGGTACTTACTGGCTTGTTATGGATGACGACAAAAAGACAAAGATATCAGTCAGTAAAAACAAGATTAGAGAGCTAAAAAAGATATTTGGACTTGAGAAAAATTAGCAGTGTAAATATTTCTTTTTAATACAGTATATTTCTTTTTAGTCCAGTATTTTTAACTCTTATGGAAAATTTAATGAATTTATCACGGTTATGCTATATACTCCTTATAGAATTTGGAATATAAGGAGGTTTCTATGATGAGTGCAATTGTTTTGGTAATTGCTGCAGCGTGTATATTTGTATTGGCTTATCGCTTTTATGGTGTTTTCATTGCATCAAAAGTCTTAATGCTGGATGAAACAAGAAAAACACCTGCATACGCATTAGAAAATGGTTACGACTACGTGCCGACAAATAAGTGGGTACTTTTTGGACATCATTTTGCGGCTATTGCAGGAGCAGGTCCTTTGGTAGGTCCAGTTCTTGCTGCACAGTTTGGCTATTTGCCTGGTGCATTGTGGATCTTGATAGGTGCTGTTTTGGCAGGTGCAGTACACGATATAGTTATTTTATTTGCATCTGTAAGGCATGAAGGGAAGTCGCTGGCTGAGATTGCCAGAGCAGAAGTAGGCAAATTTTCAGGCTTTGCAGCTACGATTGCTGTAATATTTATTTTGCTTATTACTGTTGCAGGTCTTGCAATCGTTGTCGTAAACTCACTCTTTAATAGTCCATGGGGGACATTTACTGTAGGAGCTACAATACCAATTGCTCTTTTTATGGCTGTCTATATGAAATGGATAAGGCCAAATAAAGTCGCAGAAACAACTATTATAGGTGTTGTCTTAATGATAGTTTCAGTCGTTGTAGGACCAATGGTTCAACATTCTGTCTTAGCACCTTATTTAACTTTTAATCAACATCAAATGACAGTGTTATTGGCTCTTTATGGGTTAATTGCTGCTGTCCTTCCGGTTTGGCTGCTTTTAACACCGAGGGATTATTTAAGCACTTATATGAAAATAGGCGTTATATCTTTATTAGCAATAGGCGTAATATTTGTAAATCCTATAATAAAAATGCCGGCTATGACAAAGTTTATACATGGCGGTGGACCTATTATTCCAGGTAAAGTTTGGCCGTTTGTATTTATAACGATTGCGTGTGGTGCATTATCTGGATTTCATTCATTGATTTCGACTGGTACGACACCAAAGATGATCAAAAATGAAAAGGATATTTTACCTATTGGTTACGGTGCAATGTTAGTAGAAGGTTTTGTATCTATAATGGCATTGATTGCTGCTACTAGCTTGCATCCTGGTGACTATTTTGCCATAAATGTACCGTCCCAGATATTTGCACATCTTGGAATGAATACTGTTGATCTTTCAGCGCTTTCAAAAGCAGTAGGAGAGACTTTGGCAGGAAGGACTGGTGGTGCGGTTACTTTAGGCGTAGGTATGTCTTACATTTTTTCATCTATACCAGGTTTTAAAGAATTGATGTCATATTTGTATCATTTCTCAATACTTTTTGAAGCCTTGTTTATACTGACGACAGTCGATGCAGGCACAAGAATTGGAAGATATGTTTTGCAAGAAGCTGGCGGATATATCTACAAGCCATTAAAAAATAAGAATTGGTGGCCAGGTATCATAATCACAAGTATTGTATTTACATCTGCGTGGGGTTATCTAGTGTACAATGGCAGCATATCTACAATATGGCCTTTATTTGGTACATCAAATCAGCTTTTGGCATCAATTGCATTAGCAATCGGAACGACAATGCTTTTAAAAAGAGGAAAGGCAAAGTACATTGCCATAACAGCAGTACCCTTCGCATTCATGATCGTTACGACAGTGACAGCGGCATATCTAAATATAGTCACAAACTATCTGCCATCAGGCAATACAGTTTTAATAGTTTTCTCAATAATAATTCTATTGTTAGCTGTAGCTATAAGCATCGATTGTGTGACGAAGTGGATTAAGATATACAGAGAATTGCATTCGCAAAATGTAGCTGCAAATTTAGAAACATCCAATTAAAAATTATTAGAAAGGACAGGTGAAAGCCTGTCCTTATGTATTAATATTCTTCTTTTCTTACTCCAAATTCGGCGGATTCAACCCATTCATAAGAGTGGTTTAATAGTGCTATTATGTCTTCGATTATTCCATAATGCTCTTCTTCCTGCTTTATGAGGTATTTGAAGATTTCCCTTTCTTCTTCATCATTGCTGTCATTTAAGAGCTTTTTATAGAGATCTATGCTTTCCTTTTCTTTATCTAAAATTAGCCTGTATCCTTCAATTTGTCCCGGTATGTCTTTAATATTTGTTTTAAAATCTTCTGCGCTGAAAAATATGTTTTTAGCCCTTTCTAAATTCCCGTCATCTTTTAATTCAAATGTAATTTCATTCATTTTATTTTTTAGTATTTCTGCATGTGTCATTTCATCTTTTGCCATCTCTTTAAATACGTTGTAAAGTTCGTTGTCTTTATTTAATTCAGCTTGATTATTGTAGTAATCTACACCATCAAGTTCCATTTTGATTGCATACTCTAAAGGATTCATATAATCATCTCCATTATCAATAAATAATAATTTTCCCTTAATAATATTATAACATTATTTGCAAATTAATTAAATAGGTAAATGGAAATATTTCTTTATAAATTCTTTATAATTTGATTTTATAATACAAACATCAAGCAAAAAGATGGAAGAAAGGTGGTATATTATGGAATATATACTTGAAACGAGAAATTTAAAAAAGTCTTATGGAAAACACTTAGTTGTAGATGACATTTCATTAAAAGTTCCTAAAGGGTCTATATACGGGCTTCTTGGACCTAATGGAGCTGGTAAATCTACTACATTAAAGATGGTAACTGGTTTACTGCATCCAACATCAGGTGAAATATTTGTATTTGGAGAGAGGTGGCGAAGAGAACATCTTGATAAAATTGGTGCACTTATTGAGTCACCTGCTCTATATGGGAATTTGACGGCGTATGAGAATCTTTTGGTTCACGCAAGATTAATTGGAATTGCTGATGAGAGGATTAAAGAAGTTCTAGAAATTGTAGATTTAAATGATACAGGTAAAAAACTAGTATCGCAATTTTCTACAGGCATGAAACAGAGATTAGGTATTGCCATTGCTTTATTAGGAAATCCTGATTTGTTAATACTTGATGAGCCATCAAATGGTTTAGATCCTATAGGTATACAGAATCTTCGAGAATTAATAAAGTCTTTTCACGAAATGGGGATTACAGTGATATTATCAAGCCATATTTTAACGGAAGTTTCAAAGCTTGTTGATACGATAGGCATTATAAGTAACGGCAAACTTAAATACCAAGGAACAATAGATGAAAAGCAAGACATTGAACAGTTATTTTTTAATGTAGTGAGGGGTGAAAAAAATGATTAATATTTTGAAATCGGAAAATTTAAAGTACAGAAGGACTTTTATGAGAAAACTTATTATATTTGCGCCGTTGTTTTTTGTGCTGTATGCACTGCCGCAGAAGATATTTATGCCTGCAAATTATCTTATGCCATGGCAGCTTCTTATTGATTTGGTGTACAATTGGTGGCCGGTAATTTTTATACCGATTGGCTTGGCACTTTATGCATCACTGGTAGCTTTGCATGAGAAAAAATCTGGCGGATATCGAAGTATAAAAAGCCGAAATGTTCCTCTACACAAAATATGGATAGGTAAAATATTGATAATGGCCTTCTATACATTTTTGTCAACATTGGTTTTGATTATTGCTATTATTATAACAGGATCAATAACGGCAGGTGGAGATATTCCTTGGAGTAAAATAATTGCAGGAGGATTTTTTACATGGGTTACATCGCTTGCCTTGATACCCTTGGAATTATGGCTGGCGACTTTGAAAGGAACATTTTATAGCATTGCATTAGGGTTTGTAGGACTTATTATCGGTGTGATTGGAGCTTCGAAATCATATTGGATCTATATACCATGGAGCTGGCCAACAAGGCTTATGTGCCCAATAATAGGTGTTCATCCTAACGGTACATTATTACAGATTAATGACTCTTTAAAAGATCCATCGGTAATCCCGATTGGCGTTATTGCTTCAGTTTTAGCGTTTTTGATATTCTCAATTCTTACTATGATTTGGTTTCAAAGGAGAGATTTAAATTGATGAAGATATTGTATTCTGAAATAATAAAGACTAGGCGCACGCCTTTAAGATATATTACATTTTTGCTTCCAGTATTGTTTTCATCTGCACTTCTATGGTACTCATCAGTAAGATCTTTATCTGATTTTTATATACATCAAGCCTTTTTTGAAATCTGGACGGCAGTGGTTGTTCCGATTACGGCTGGCTTATTATTTGGTTTGGCTGCAAATCAGGAGGAGAATGCTGGAGGTTTCATAAACTTGTATGGCAATAATTTTGAAAGGAGCAATTTATATATTGGCAAATTCATAATTATAGCATTATCAATGCAGATAAGTATGATAATTTCAATATTTATTTTTGGAATTGGGTATGAAATATTACGTGGGAATTTTCCGTGGGTCATCTATATAGCGTCTTTTATTTTAGAATCAATCGGCGCATTATCATTATTGTCTATGTATATGTGGATTAGTTTTGCATGGGGATTGGGGGCATCAATTGGATTTGGGGGCTTTGGCATGTTAGTTGCTGCGCTTATGTCTACGAACTTAGGCAATAGTATATGGACTTATATCCCATGGGCATGGCCTGTAAGGCTTTCTATACTTCCTGGTGCATATCTTCTTTTTACATCAAGCATGGCATATCCGCCTAAAATAATATCGTCGGGAGAATTGATTAATCAAATCGCCAGTGGGTTCATCTTCGCTTCATTGTTTTTTATATTTATGATTGTTGGTGGTATAATATGGTTTAAGAGATGGGAAGGCAGGAAAATGTATGAGTAAAATATTAATTATTGATGATGAGAAAGAGATAGCTGATTTGTTAAAAGATTCGCTTGAAAGAAAGGGCAACACTGTTCTGACTGCTTATAACGGCAAGGAAGGAATTGAAAAAGCTAAAGAAATGCCGGATCTTATAGTGCTTGATATAATGATGCCTGATATTGATGGGTATGAAGTTTGCCGCAAGATAAGGGATACTGTAATTTGTCCCATCGTATTTTTAAGTGCAAAACAAAGCGAAATGGACAGGATAAAGGGATTTGCCTTAGGTGGTGATGATTATGTTGTAAAACCATTTAGCTTAAAGGAATTGTTAGCAAGGATAGATGCACATTTGCGAAGAGAAAAGCGAGCAATTTTATTAAATGAAGAAGGAAAAAGGGCTTTATTAAATTTTAAAAACATTACAATAGATTTAAAGTCGCGAGAAGTGATGGTGAAGGGGAATCCTATTGGGCTTACAAAAAAAGAATTTGATGTTTTAGAGCTTTTGTCGCTTCATCCCGGTCAAGTATTTTCAAAAGAACAGATATATGAAAAAGTATGGGGTTTTGATGCAGAAGGTGACACTACTACAGTTACAGAGCATATTAAAAATATAAGAGCAAAAATTGAGAACCTTGATCCTGATACAGAATATATTAAGACAGTGTGGGGAATAGGTTATAAATGGGAGAAGGTTTTATGATATTTAAAAATAAATCGCTAAAGACACAGTTTATTATATATTTTGTTTCTATATTGATATTAAGCATACTGGCAACTATAGTGACGTATTATATAGGATATCTGGCATTTATAAATATTCAGTATAAAAAGGTTTATCCGGCGAATTACTATGAGAAGATGATTCCTTCAATCGAAAGCAAGATTCGAGGGTATGGGCCGGATATATTAAATATTTACAATAAAAGTAAAATTGACAAAATCATACCAAAAGAAGGTATTAAGTATCAGGTGATGAATCAAAATGGCGACAAGATATATGGCACTGACAGTCAGAAGCTGATTAGGAATAGAGATGAGCTGTATAAAATTATAAATACGACATCTGGTTTAAAAGGTAGCTATTATAAAATCATACCGATAATAAATAAGCAAGGTATGATAGAAGGTGCTGTTTCACTGTCTTATACATTAACGCCTTATTTTATTAATAAGGTAGACAAATATTTATACGAGCCATTATTTATAATAATAGTAATTTCGCCGTTTATTTATATTGCTTTATTTACAATACTTTTTTCTCTAGAATTTACTAAAAATATAAGAAAGCCTTTAAATTTGATTATTGAGGCATCAAGAAAAATAAAAGAAAGAGATCTCAATTTTGACATTGATTATAAAGCGGATAATGAACTTGGTAGTCTCTGCGTAGCATTTAATGATATGAAAGATGAATTAAAAAATTCTCTTACTGCTCAGTGGAAAATCGAACAGGAAAGGCACGAAATGGTAGAATCCCTCGCCCATGATTTGAAGACACCTATTTCAATAATCAAAGGATATGCTGAATCATTGCTTGATGATTGTATAGACGACAAGTTAAAATTTAAAAAGTATTTAGATGTGATTCTTGAGAATACTGATAAATGTATAAAGATTGTGAAGATGATGCTTTTTATGTCTGAATTAGATGATTCACCAGTCAATCTGAATTTTAGTCAAATAAATATAAAAGATTTTTTAACACGTAAAATAGATGAGTATAAACAAATTTCAAAAGACAAAAGTTTAAATTTCGATTTGGATATTTTAGACAAAAGGCATGATAAAGCAATGGTATATATTGATGTTCAAAAGTTTGAGAGGGTAATGGATAACATCGTCATTAACAGTATAAGATATACGCCTGAATTAGGAATGATAAAGATAAGATGTAATATCGATGAAGATAAAATTTATATAACAGTTTGTGATTCAGGAAGTGGATTCAATCAGAAAGACTTAACACATGTCTTTGAAAGGTTTTACAGGGGAGATGTATCTAGGTCATCAGAAGATGGACATGTTGGTCTGGGACTTTACATTGCAAAGAAGTTGGTAGAGATTCATGGCGGGGAAATAGAAGCTTATAATAGAGAGGGCGGGGGTGCTTGTATTAAGTTTGATTTAAAGTATGAGAAGAGTGTGTAAAATCCTTACGACAATCTTGACACAGGGTATATAATAAAAGTGTATTGTAAAATTTACAGTAAAATTTACATAAGAAGGTGTTGAAATTGAATAAGGGGTATTTCTATCTTTTTTTAACAGTGTTCTTTTTTAGCACATATGAGGTTGTCGGTAGGACGCTCACTAATCTTGTTAACCCTTATCAGCTTAATTTCGTAAGGTTTTTCATAGGAGGACTTATCTTACTACCTATTGCTTTGAAAAATATTAAAAGTAAGAATATTCGTATGACATGGCAGGATTTTCTGCTGTTAGTATTAATAGGTCTTACAAATGTTGTCTTTAGCATGTCTTTTTTGCAGCTGGGAATTAATATGACTTCTGCCAGCTTATCTGCTGTCATATTTAGTTCAAATCCGCTTTTTGTAATGATTGTGGCATCATTCGTATTGGGTGAAAAATTAAATTCTACAAAAATTTACGGTCTTATACTGGGAATAATAGGTTTAGTTATAGTTTTTTATAAACAGCTAAATGTAGGAGGTAATCATCTAGTAGGTATTATACTGTTGGTTTTATCATCAATTACGTATGGAATCTATACTGTTATAGGAAAGAAGTTTACCGTAAAATATGATAGTGTCGTTATGAACTCATTTTCATTTATAATAGGTAGTCTAATGCTGCTGCCAATCCTTCTTTATAACAAGTATCCTGTATTTAATTTGCCTGCTAAGGCTATCCCACAGATGCTGTACTTGACTGTATTTGTGACAGGCATTGCGTACTATACTTACTTCTTAGGGCTTTCAAGTGTAAATACTGGTGTAGGTTCTATGGTTTTCTTTGCTAAGCCGGTATTAGCAAGTATAATCGCATCAATATTTTTGTCAGAAAAAATTACTATCCAGCTTGTAATCGGCACAATCGTAATACTTATAGGAATTTTTATTGTACAGAAAGATAATATAGCTATATTTAGCAGAAAAAATGCAGATGAAGAGACGTAAAAATTTAAAATACTATTCCATACGTCTCAAGTATCCAATTTGGCATTGAAAAACGAGCTGTTTTAAGTGGGTCAACAACTTGCGATATTTGGACATTGCCAGATATACTGAAAAGGGTTGATATTTCTTCTATCGAGAGGTCAGTATACTTTTGGAAAAGTTCTGCCATGTCTTTGACTGACGTTTCTATGGCTTTTTCTATTGATTCATTTGATGCGATCGTGGCAGTTACTTCATTTGTCTTTACAAGTGGATTATTGAGCTTTAAGTTTTTTAAAACTCTAAGCCCGACTGTAACGGCGCCGCTTACTTCTACACCTGATACGCCTATTTCTCCATCGCCCATTACAGCATGTAAGTCTCCTAATGCGAAAAGTGCACCATCAACAAAGACAGGCAAATAAAGCTTAGTGCCTTCACCGATAAGTGTAGTGTCCATATTTCCTCCATGAGGACCCGGTGTGCCGCAGTTTATCTCGCCTTCCTTTGGTGCAACTCCAATTACACCTATCATTGGCTTTACAGGAAATGAGAGCTTTTCATTGAAAATGACTTTGCCATCATTTATTTCAACTACTTTTGAATATAAATCATTCATCATGTCGCCTAAAACTCCCAAATCCTTTCCGGTTGCAACGACACCTTTATCTTTTATGTCGATCTTTTTAATTGTCACTTCAAGTGCGTCATTTTCTTTTGCGCCATTCACATAGATTGGACCTGTTGCAGGGTTTACTTTGTCCCAATCCATTGTTTCCAATTTGTCATCATTTGTTTTGATCTGTTCAGAAAAGCAATCTAGAGTTTCGATTTCCACATCATCGCCGTCATTTACAAAAATATTAGGTTTATTGTTTTTTGCAAAGCTGAAGATGTGGTTTTCTTTAGATAGTTTATACATTATAATGACCTCCTTTTAAGTTAAATCAAAACCATTATATTACCTGAGAATTGATTATTCAAGGCAAATGTATTTTAGAAGTTAAAATATTTTAATAAAAGAATGTGAAAATTCCAATGCTTATAAATTTTTATTCGTCTTCAAATGTTTTTAATACTATTTTTCATTGTTAGACGTGAACTGTTTGACTTTTGATAAAGTTGACAATTATTAATCGATATTATAAACTATCTATTATAGTAAAATTTATTTATAGTGGTATTATGTAAACTTTCACAGGTTTTTGCCTGTGGTTTTTCAATTGGGGGGGATTCCTTGAAACTAATAAAGAGATTTGCGTCGTATTACAAGCCGCATATATGGCTTTTTATTCTTGACATGGCATGTGCATTTTTTATATCTGCTTCAGATTTGGTTTTTCCTATGGTTACTAGAAATGTGATAAATAATGTCATACCAAATAAAGATTTTAGCCTTATATACAGGTTTGCAATACTATTGGCTATTATGTACTTTGGAAGGATGATACTTGAATACATAGTTGGATACTACGGGCACGTGTTGGGAGTAAGCATAGAGTACGATATGAGAAAAGATGCTTTTGCACATCTTCAGAAACTGTCTATGAACTACTATGACAATACAAAGACAGGCTATATAATGTCAAGGGTTGTTAATGACTTAAATGAAATAGCAGAAGTAGCACATCATGGTCCAGAGGATCTTTTTTTGTCCATTATAAGGATAATAGGCACATTCATACTTTTGCTAACAATTGATGTAAGGCTGACACTGGTTGTATTTACTATAATACCTTTTATGTTTATATACATGTATATTTACAACAATAAGTTTGAAGTTATATGGAAGAATGTCCGTGAGACGCAGGCACAGATGAATGCTACATTGGAAGAAAGCATTACAGGAATAAGAGTCGTCAAATCATTTGTAAGGGAAAAATTTGAAAAATTAAAGTTTGATAATAAAAGCTCCATGTACAAAAGCGCCAGGTCAAAAGCAGTAAAGCATATTGGAATATTCGATTCCAGTGTAAATTTTCTTTCTAATATATCAGTTGTGATAACTCTTGCAGCAGGTGGATACTTCATATCGAAAGGGCTTATAAATACAGGCGACTTGGTGGCATATATAATATACATTAGTCAGTTTTTACAGCCTTTGACTGTCCTTTTGCGGTTTATAGAGCAGTACCAGCAAGGAATGGCAGGATTTAGGCGCTTTGTAGAGCTTATGGATACGGAGCCGGAGATAGCTGATAAAAAAGGTGCGATAGAGTTAAAAAATGTGAAAGGCGATATTGAGTTTGACAATGTCACATTTAGCTACGACAACAAAAAAGAAGTATTATCTGGAATAAACCTTAAGATAAAACATGGGGAGACGGTTGCGATAGTAGGACCGTCAGGTGCAGGTAAGACCACACTTCTAAGCCTTATACCGAGATTTTACGAGATAGATGCTGGTTCTATAAAAATTGACGGTATAGATATAAGGGATGTGAAGCTATCATCATTGAGGGAAAATATTGGCATTGTCCAGCAGGATGTATTTTTATTTTCGGGCACAATAAAAGAAAATATTGCATATGGAAACTTAAATGCCAGTGATGAAGACATAATCAATGCGGCAAAAGCAGCAAATGCTCACGACTTCATAATGGAGCTTAAAGATGGCTATGATACGTATATTGGTGAAAGAGGTGTAAAGCTTTCTGGTGGGCAAAAGCAGAGGATATCTATTGCAAGGATGTTTTTAAAAAATCCTCCGATACTTATACTTGATGAGGCAACATCGTCACTTGATAATAAAAGTGAATCGATTATCCAGAAGTCTATTGAAAATCTATCGAAAAACAGGACTACCCTTATAATCGCCCATAGGTTAGGCACTATAAGAAATGCCAAGCGGATAATTGTACTTACTGAAAATGGAATAGAAGAAGAGGGTACGCATGAAGAGCTTATGAATAGAAAAGGTGTATATTATAATCTGTATAACTACCAGCAGGAAAATTTGACAATAGTTTAAGGAAGTTATCAAATCATCATTATATGATTTCATTTTGTCATATATAGGTATGCGCTTAATAACGCATATCTATATATATTTTCGATTTTCTTTAAGTCCCTTGCTTAATAAATAAATTATATATTGATTTAAGCTGGTGCCCTCTTCGTCTGCAGCTTTCACTAATTCTTTATGCAGACTTTTAGGTGTTCTTAAAGTAATTCTCCCGTTGAATCTTTCTTCCGAAGAAAAAGGTTCGGGTATTTCCATGTTATTTTCATATCTCGCTTTGATCCATGCTTTCTTTGCATCTTCGCCCATAGCAATTGCTTCTTCTAATGTTTTGCCATCACTCATGCATCCAGGCAAATCAGGATAAGTTATAAAAAAGCCTCCTCCATCATTTTCAGATAATACTTCAATTTTAAACGGATATTTTAATGATAAATAATAATCTAAAGACTTACGTTCCATAATACTCCTCCTTTCAATAGCCTAAAATATCCAGTAATTTAATTATTTGTTTTACATATACAACCTTAATATAAGGTCTTTTATATGGTATAGTTATAGTTAAGTTTTCAAAATGATATGTATAATGGCTAGAGCCTTTTGAAGGTTGGGTTCGAACAAAGCCAACATCTAATAAAATTTTATCAATTTCTTCAAAACGCACTGTTTTAGGATTGTTTTTAATTTTCTCGATTAACTTTTCTTTTTTGGACATAAGCTATCATCTCCAAACTTCTAACAATATTATATATGACATTATATATAATGTCAATAGAACAAAGTTATTGTATAACTACCAGCAGGAAAATTTGGCAATAGAGTGAAATATCCTGTACAAGTTAAAATATTTGTGGTAAAATAAGAGAAAAGTTAATATTTCGTCTGGGGAGCTGGGGTGATAGCCCGGCTGAGAGTTAGCAGCTATTTCTGCTATGACCCATAAACCTGATCTGGATAATGCCGGCGTAGGGAGTACATTGGACTTTAAGTGTGCTTATCCAGCACACTTTTTTTCATTTTGTATTTCCTTAAGGCAGACAAAAAGGAGGAATCGATATGAGAAAGTTACTTACAATTGCAGGCTCTGACAGCATTGGCGGTGCTGGCATAGAGGCAGATTTAAAGACGTTTTGTGCCCTTGGAGTATACGGCATGTGCGTCATTACGGCAGTGACAGCACAAAATACTGTTGGAGTTTTTGACGTCAGGGAGATGGATGCAGATATCATAAAGAAGCAGATTGATTGCGTATTTGATGATACAGAGGTGGATGCCGTAAAGATCGGCATGGTATCAAGCCAAGAGATCATTGACGCCATTGCATCATCTCTTAAAAGATGGAATCCAAAAAATGTCGTATTAGACCCTGTAATGATATCGAAAAGCGGATATTACCTTCTTAAAAAAGACGCCATAGACGCTTTAAAGACAAAGCTTTTGCCAATGGCAGACATAATAACGCCAAATATACCAGAGGCATGTGAACTTACCGGAATGAATATTGAGGGAATTGAAGACATGAAAGAGGCTGCTAAGAAAATCGTCGACATGGGTGTAAAAGCTGTCGTCGTAAAAGGTGGTCATTCTGTAGAAAATGCTACTGACGTATTTTACGATGGAAATGAATTTTTAAGCCTGCCACAGGAGAGGATCGATACTAAAAATACACATGGGACAGGATGTACGTATTCTTCTGCTATTGCTTCATACCTTGGTAGAGGATTAAGCTTGAAAGATGCAGTAATAAACGCTAAAAGTTATATAACAGAGGCTATAAAAAATTCTTTAGAGATAGGTAAAGGCGTAGGACCTGTTGGACATTTAGTAGATCTTTACAGGAAAGCAGGCATAGACTATGAAGATTAAAAACTCGACGTTATTTTTGATATGGGCAGGTGCGGCAATATCCATTGCTGAGGTTTATACAGGTTCATTGTTTGCACCATTAGGCTTTACAAAAGGGCTTTTAACTATCTTTCTAGGTCACATAATCGGTACGTTGTTTTTTGCGCTGGGAGGACTTATGTCCTATAAGCTTAAAGAGCCTGCAATAGAATCCACGAAAGGCGTTTTAGGCGACAGAGGCATGATCTTTATAGGATTTTTAAATGTGCTTCAATTGATTGGCTGGACGGCTGTTATGATAATACAATCTGCAAAGGCCTTTAATGGTGCTATTGGCATGTCTACTTCTTTAGGGATTTTTATTGTAGGTGTATCTGTTTTGGTATGGACTTTATTCTTTGACAGCGAAGCTTACTGGATAAACAATATTGCTGTTGTACTTCTGTTTATCCTGACTATTTTTGTAGTTGCATATTTAAAAGGTGGGAAAATAGCGTCAGTAACGGGAGACATCAGTTTCAGTGCTGCTGTAGAGCTTGCTGTTGCTATGCCTATATCATGGCTTCCACTGGTGGGGGATTACACTATAAATGCTAAGGATGGAAAGTCCAGCTTTATTTATACATTTGCAGGATATTTCATA
Organism: Thermoanaerobacterium thermosaccharolyticum DSM 571; assembly: GCF_000145615.1. Lineage (NCBI taxonomy): Bacteria > Bacillati > Bacillota > Clostridia > Thermoanaerobacterales > Thermoanaerobacteraceae > Thermoanaerobacterium > Thermoanaerobacterium thermosaccharolyticum. Next base: position 1,864,872 of record NC_014410.1, on the reverse strand, counting down.
GCAAGCTGCTTTATGTATTTTATAGGACTTTATGTGGCTTTGAAAACAGGTGGAAAGGATATAATTTCATATTTTGCATCAATAAAAACAGGGGTTGTGCCGCTTCTCATAATACTCCTATCTACGGTTACAACGACTTTTATGGATGTTTATTCCGCCGCCGTTTCAACACTTTCTATTGTAAAAGCTAAATTAAGCAGAAAAAGTCTGCTTATTATATATTCCATTGTGGGGCTTATTTCAGCATATTTGTTCCCAATGGATAATTACCAAAACTTTTTGTACGCCATAGGAAGCGTATTTATCCCGGCATATACGGTGGTATTTGAAGATTACTTCTTGATGAAAAGTAAAAGCGATAAACTTCTTAATGTACCTGCAGCTATTTCATTTATCGTGGGAGCTTTAACGTATAATTACCTTACATATTTCGGCGGATATCTTTCAAAGTGGTTTATGACGCCAACTATAGGAACGATTATTTTGACTGCGATAATATATCCAGTAATTAAATCTTTAAATAAGAGAGAGGAGAAAATTTATGGTTGAAGAAGCAATAAAGGTTTTAGAAAAATTAAAGAGAGAAGTACCGCTTGTTCACGCAATAACAAACTTCGTCGTAATAAATGACAATGCCAATGCGCTACTTAGTATCGGGGCATCTCCTGCAATGGTTATGTCGCCTGGCGAAGCGTACGACTTTACAGCTATTTCAAATGCTTTGTATGTAAATATAGGCACTATAAATAATGAGACTAAAGAGACAATAATCAATTCTGTAATATCAGCAAAAGACCACAAAAAACCAGTCGTCCTAGATCCTGTAGGCTGTGCTGCCATAAAAAGCAGAGTTGACTTTGTAAATATGCTTTTGAAAATAGGAGAAATAAGCATTATAAAGGGAAACGGCGGAGAAATAAAGGCTCTATCAGGTGAAAGTGCAAATGTGAAAGGTGTAGACTCCCTTGATGACAGCGGAAATGTTGACTCTTGTGTAAAACTTGCAAAGTTAACAAATACAGTTGTTGTATCGACAGGAAAAGAAGATTATATAAGCGATGGCAGGAGAGTGGTAAAAGTAAATAACGGTACCAACTTATTTACAAAAATAACAGGTGCAGGGTGTACGTTAGGTGCAATAATGGCGGCTACATCAGCTTGCAGCGATGACAAAGTGATATCGTCATTGGCAGCTCTTCTTGTTATGAATATATCTGGTGAGTTGGCTGAGAAAGAGTGCAATGCTCCCGGATCATTTAGGACAAAATTTATAGATTATCTATACATTCTAGACTCTGACATGATAAGGAAATACGCTGATATTGAGGTATTGGAGGCGTAAACATGAAAGATTTTGATGTATCTATTTATTTGGTTACTGACAGAAACCTTTTGAAGGCTGGTATAGATTTTTACGATGCTGTAGAAGAGGCACTAAAAAACGGCGTTACTATGCTGCAGCTTAGGGAAAAGGATATTTCATCGAAGGAATTTTATGAGATTGCTGTAAGATTAAAAGATATTGCAGCAAAATACAGCATTCCTTTTATAATAAATGACAGGATCGATATAGCACTGTCTGTTGATGCAGATGGAGTTCATCTAGGTCAAGAAGATTTGCCATGCAGCATTGCAAGAAAGATCATGGGGGATAAAAAGATAATCGGGATTTCTGCCGGAAGCGTAGATGAAGCGGTAAAGGCAGAAAGAGATGGTGCTGACTACATAGGGGCAGGAGCAGTATTTTATACAGGCACAAAGAAAGACATAGGCGAAGCAATAGGGCTTTTGAATTTAGAGAAAATTAAAAAGGCAGTGAATATACCTGTTGTCGCCATCGGAGGTATAAAATACAGCAATGCACAAGATGTGATGAAGACAGGCGTTGATGGAATATCAGTTGTATCAGAGATCATGGCATCAGATGATATAGGTTTTGCCACAAGGCGATTAAAAGATGCTATATCAAAGTAGTTATAAAAAGCACATTCTTGCAAATAGGATGTGCTTTTTTGCATATACCTTTTTTTGAACCAGAAAAGTGTTATAATAATTAAAAGAAAGAATACTAAAATGGTGGTGGTAAAAATGAGTGTATTAAAGGAAAAAGCTCATAAAATAATTGATCAGTTACCCGATAATAAAATGGCAAAAGTAATAAATATACTGATTAACATAAAAGAAATTTTAGAAAATTCTGAAGAAGAAATAGACGATTACGATATGCAATTAATTAAAGAAGCTGAACAAGAACGAAAAAAAGGTGAATATGCCTCCTTTGAAGAAATTTTGAAGGAGGCTGGATTGAGTGAAAAAGACTTACAAGATTGAAGTATCTAAAAAGGCATCAAAATTCATATTAAGTCAACCAAAGAATCAAAAGGAAAGATTATTAAAAGCAATATATAAATTACCTGAGGGTGAGATATCACCACTTAAGGGATACGAACCCATGCAAAGAATAAGAGTTGGAGATTATAGAATTATATTTGAAATTGACGAAAACCAATCACTAATTCGTGTACTTGTAATTGGTAATCGTGGTGATATATATAAGAAAATATAATAACTAAAAATGTAAGGAATATGTGGAAAGAAAACCACCGGTTATACTGGTGGATATTTTTTAAGATCTGTCAACATCTTTTTTTATCATAAACCTGCAAAGGTAGATTATGATAAAAGAGCACATGACCATTATAACAGAAAGGCTTAAAGCGTAATTTAAGTCACTTTGCATTGCAGTGTATATGGCTAGCGGCATTGTTCTCGTTTTTCCCTCTAGATTACCGGCAAAGATTATAGTTGCTCCGAATTCGCCAATAGCTCTTGCCCATGTGCTTATAAGTCCAGTTATGAGAAATCTCTTTGTTATCGGTATGTATATGGCTGTCATCAGTTTAAAATCGTTGACACCAATTAATTGTGATTCTTCCCATATTGTTCTATCGACAGACATAAATGAAGAATAAGCTACTTTGATGTAGTATGTGGATGATATGAAAATCTGCGCTAATATTACGGCTATCACTGTAAATGATATTTGTATGCCTATTGAACTCAAAAATTTTCCTATGATGCCTTCTCTACCAAATGCCATCAAAAGGGCAATTCCTGCAACTGCAGGTGGTAAAACTGCAGGTATGTCAACAAGGTATTCGGCAAACGTAGATATCTTTCCTTTTTTAAATGCAATATAGTATGCAAGAGGTGTTCCAAATAAAAATGTGATGACGACAGTTACACCGGATGATATGATACTAAGCAGTAGTGCATTGATTGCAGGACTAGATGTGATTTCAGCTACTATTATATTTAAAGGAGTTTTAATTATTAGCGAAATAAAAGGTATTAATAAGAAAAAAATTAAAATTGATATAGGCAAATAAATATACGCCATTTGAAACACCTCTTTAATGATTATTCTTTCATTATAAATCCATAATCTTTTAATATCTTTTTACCATCTCCATTTAATAAAAAATCAAGAAATTTCGAAGATAAAGTCTTGTATTTAGTATTTTTAACGATAGCAGCAGGATATGTTGCAATGACATTGTATTTATCAGGTATGTTAATAACTTTTATTTTTTCAGAAAATGGCTTTGCATCAGTTACATAAACAATGCCAGCGTCTGCTTCACCCATTGCAACCTTTTGTGCAACATCTGTAACAGTTATTTCTTTTGTGACGACATTTTTAAGTGTTGCTTCCTTGAACCCTTTATAGTCAGCATCAATTTTTGACAGCATATCAAGTGCATATTTACCGGCAGGGACAGATTCATCTGCAAGAGCTAATTTCACTCCGGAGTTTTTTATATCCATAAAGCTATTTATACTGCTGTCTTTATATGCGATTACAATAAGCTTGTTATATAATAATGTTTTAGGTGCCTCAACAAAGTTTTCGCTGTAAAGTGGCGTCATGTTTCTTTCATCAGCAGAAATAAATATGTCAGCGTATGCTCCTTGTTCTATTTGCGTCCTCAATGTCTGGCTTCCAGCAGAATTTAAGATTATTTTTACACCTGGATTTAATTTTTCAAACTGCCTGACAACTGTATCCATAGAATCTTTTAAGCTTGCAGCAACAAAAACTGTCAAGGATTTATTGCTGCTTTCAATGGCATTTATATCGCATCCTGTTACCATTAAAATGATTAGAAAGATAGACATCAGGAGCCAAATTATCTTTTGGTCTTTCATTGTTAATCACCACCAACGGAATTTATCAAATAATCTTTAAGCACATCTTCTATAAAGCCGGGGTTTACGTATGCTTTGATTCCTCTTTCTTTAAGCCTCATTGTGGCTGCATTTCCTATCATGCATACGAAGACTGCCTCGCAATCTTTGATTTTGTCTATTACAATATTCATTCTGTCGTAAAAGTCATCGCCTCCACAAGCATTTATACATTCTCTAACTTCACGGACAAAATAATTTCCATCGTCATATAAATCAACGATGATAAATCTTCTTGCGTGTCCAAAATGTTCGTTAACCATTTTGCCATCTCTTGATGCGATAGCAATTCTATGAATCATATATCATCACCTAAAAGTCCTGCCGCATCAGCTCTACACTGCCTGCAGTGGTACATCTGGCTTATAATTTTTGAATTTTTAAGCCTCACTTTTTCAAGTTCATTGCACTTGGGAGCTTTTAAATGTGAAAATTCAGCTTGTGGAATAAGGGGCATTATGTTCATGATGGCAACACCAAGTTCCTTTATTTTTTTTGCTATATCATCTATGTGCTTATCGTTTATGCCAGGTATCAAGACAGTATTGACCTTTACAAGTAAGCCGTTGTCACAAGCAGCTTCTATGCCTTCTAGCTGTTTTTCTATAAGCAATTTTGCTGCATCTATTCCTCTATACGTATTATCTTTATAGATTGCATAATCGTATATTTCTTTACCTATGCTGGGATCTATAGCATTTATTGTTACTGTTATTGTACTTACGCCGCAGTTTATTAGAAGAAGTAGCTTATCGCTTAAAAGTAGTCCATTTGTGCTTAAGCATTTGATCATATCTTTAAATTCTAAAGAAATCAATTTAAAAGTTAAGAATGTCTCATCGTTGTAAAGTGGGTCGCCGGGGCCTGCTATTCCTATGACAGAAATGCGAGGCTCTCTTTTAAACATCTTTTTAGCATATAATATTGCTTCATACGGATCCATGACTTTAGTTGTTACGCCGGGCCTGTTTTCATTTACGCATCCTGTTTTTCTGTCGCAGTATTTGCACTTAATATTGCACTTTGGTGCTACGGGCAGATGTATCCTGCCGTGATATAAAGCCGCATCAGGGTTAAAACATGGGTGTCCAAAACCTACCGTATTAAATTCTTTATTCATTTTCATCCTCTCCTTATAAAAAATTTTGGAGCCTTTAATCGACTGATTAAAGGCTCCAGTGCCTAAAAAAGTCTTTAACCGAATGGCTAAAGACTTCTTCGTCCTTATTTTTTTATTTATGAAAATTATTGAAAATATAATAGCATAGTATATTTTTAATGTCAATACTTTATTTTTGTAAAGTATTAAAATATTTTGCTTGACATTTAATAAAAATACTGATATCATTTTAACAACAATAAATTTTTGCTAGACTTTCTTAATACATAATTTTATTTGACATATCTATTTTGCTTTATTCCAAAAGACAGCTATATATTAGTTCAGAACTTAAATAAAAATGAATATTAAATTTATAATATTGTAATAAGCAAAGGCGCTTTTCTAAAATGAAAAGCGCTTTTTGTTTTGGCAATGGAGCCATGTATATATATTTTCACTGTATATATGCATGGCGTTATTTTGTTAGGGGGTGATGATTTTGGCGTTATTGTAATCTTGATCTAGATACTAATAAAAATGTAAAGATATTGAAAAATTTAAGGAGGTTTCTAACGATGAGACAAGTAGCTATTTATGGTAAAGGTGGTATTGGAAAATCAACAACGACACAAAATACTGTTGCAGCATTGTCAGAAATGGGTAAAAAAGTCATGGTAGTTGGATGCGACCCAAAAGCAGATTCAACAAGGCTTTTGCTACATGGATTAAATCAGAAAACAGTTCTTGACACTATAAGGGATGAAGGTGAAGATATAGAACTTGACGATATTATGCGTTCTGGCTATGGCAATACAAAATGCGTCGAATCAGGTGGCCCTGAGCCAGGTGTTGGATGTGCAGGGCGTGGAATCATTACATCGATAAATATGCTGGAAAACTTAGGGGCTTATGATGATGATCTTGATTATGTCTTTTATGACGTCCTTGGTGATGTCGTTTGTGGTGGTTTTGCAATGCCTATTCGTGAAGGCAAAGCAAAAGAAATATATATAGTGGCTAGTGGTGAAATGATGGCGATGTATGCTGCAAACAACATCTGCAAAGGAATTAGAAAGTATGCAAATCAAGGAGGCGTAAGGTTAGGCGGTATTATTTGCAATTCAAGAAAAGTTGACAACGAAGAAGAACTACTAAAGGCATTTTGTAAAAAACTAGGAACACAGCTTGTATACTTTGTCCCAAGGGACAATATCGTCCAGCGTGCTGAGATAAATAAAAAGACTGTCATTGATTATGATCCACAAGCACCACAGGCAGATGTGTATAGACAGCTTGCTAGAAGAATTGATGAAAATGACATGTTTGTCGTACCAAATCCAATGCCAACAGATGAACTTGAAAAACTCCTCATAGAATATGGACTTATGGATTAGTTTGAAAGGGGGGCTATAAATGATCGAAAGAAATCCTACGCAAGATGATATGATGGGAAGTCTAGTTGAAAAAAACAAGAAATTGATTGAAAATATTACAGATTCTTATCCTAAGAAGGTTAGCAAAGAGAGAAAAACGCACCTTGTAGTAATAGATCCAAACGAGGAACAGCATATAATGGCAGACGTTGCCACGATTCCGGGGATTATGACAAACAGGGGATGCAGCTATGCAGGTGCAAAAGGTGTCGTTTTTGGACCTGTAAAGGACATTCTTCATTTGACACATGGACCAATTGGATGTGGATACTATACATGGAACACGAGGAGAAATCTTGCAGAGCCAGAAGAAGGTTATAACTATTTCATAAAAAATTGCTTTTCTACTAATATGCAGGAAAAAGATGTAGTTTTCGGCGGTGAGAAAAAGCTTTATGGCGCCATAAAAGAAGCGTATGAAATCTTTAAACCAAAAGTTGTAGGCATATACGCTACATGTCCTGTGGGACTTATTGGCGATGACATAAAAGCCGTTGCCAAAAGGGCCGAAGAAGAACTTGGCATAAAAGTAATTACTGTAAGCTGCGAAGGTTATAAAGGTGTCAGCCAATCTGCCGGGCATCATCTTGCCAGCAATACTCTTATTATGGATATAGTTGGGACAGAGGAACTAGAAGACCCGACACCGTATGATATCAATATATTCGGTGAATACAATATTGGCGGCGATGTATGGGTAGTGAAAGATCTGCTTCAAAAGATAGGATATCGCGTTGTAAGTGTATTTACAGGAGATTCAAAATACGATGACCTTGCAAAGGCTCACAAGGCAAAACTTTCAATATTGATGTGCCACAGATCTATAAACTACACAAACCGCATGATGGAAGAAAAATTTGGAGTTCCCTGGCTTAAAGTAAATTATATAGGCATAACTTCCACAATAGAATCATTAAGGGAAATGGCTAAATTCTTTGACGATCCAATGATATACGAAAACACTGAAAAAGTTATTGAAGAAGAGCTTAAGAAGATAAAACCTAGACTTGACTATTATAGGGAAAGGCTTAAAGGCAAAAAAGCAATACTTTTTGTTGGAGGTTCTCGTGCACACCATTATCAAGACTTGCTGAAAGACATCGGTATGGAGACAATTGTTGCCGGATATGAATTTGCCCATCGGGATGATTACGAAGGACGCAAGATAATACCTGAGATAAAAGAAGCACCCCATCACAAGATACTTGACACGTATCATTTTGAGAGGGTGACAGAACCAGCATATCCTAAAGAAAAAATAGAAGAAATGAAGAGTAAGATGCCGGATCATTTTATGAATTATGAAGGAATGATGGTTCACATGGATGAAGGCTCCATCGTCATTGATGATTTCAACCATCACGAGACTGAAGAGCTTATAAAAGCTTTGAAGCCTGACATATTTTTATCAGGTATTAAAGACAGATATGTATTTCAAAAGATGGGGGTTCCTTCAAGGCAGATCCATTCATATGACTACAGTGGGCCTTACAGTTCATTTGAAGGTGCTGTAAATTTTGCAAGGGATATGGATATGGCTATAAACAATCCTATTTGGAAAGAGGTGACTCCACCTTGGAAAAAATAGCGAAAGGAGAATCAAAAATGGAATGCAATAATACTGAACGTAAATACCTTACGGTAAATCCTCTAAAAACGTGTCAGCCGCTTGGAGCAGTTTGGGCGTGCCTTGGTATACACCAATGCATGCCACACAGCCACGGTTCACAGGGTTGCACATCGTATTTAAGGATGCAGCTTACCCGCCATTTTAGAGAATTTATACCGACAACTACAAGCTCTTTTTCAGAAGCACAAGTTGTCTTCGGTGGCATTGGAAATCTAAAGCAGGCGATACGAAACATATTAAGCATTTACAAACCAAAAGTAATCGGAATATCTACAACATGTTCAGCAGAAACTATCGGCGATGATGTTCCTGGTACAATAAATGAGATGCGCTCAAGCGGTGAGATACCAGAAGATGTCAAAGTATTTACAGCAAGTACACCAAGCTACGTAGGTTCACATGTGACAGGTTTTTCTAATATGGTTAAATCAGCCGTAGAGACTTTTGCCCAAAAAAGCTCACCAAATGGAAAAATAAACATTATTCCTGGATTATTAAGCCCAGGTGATTTGCGGGAAATCAAAAGAATATTGAAAATAATGGGGATTGATGCAATCATTCTACCAGATATCTCTGATGTGTTAGATGCACCTATGACAGGCGAGATACACCTGTATCAGAAGGGAGGCACCACCATATCTGAAATAGAAGACATGGGAAATTCGATAGCTACTGTAGTTCTAGGAAGGGAAGCAGGAATCGAACCTGCAGAATCTTTAAAAGAAATGTACGATGTACCGTATGAGGTACTTCCACTGCCTATCGGCATAAGTAATGTAGACAAATTTATTATGAAGTTAAGTGAAATAACAGGTAAGCCTATACCTTCCGAACTTGAAGAAGAACGAGGAAGGCTTGTTGATATGATGCTGGATGCACATGTACACTGGTTCAATAAAAAAGCTGCAGTATTTGGAGATCCCGATATCGTTGAAGCTATAGTGGGATTTGCAAATGATTTAGGGATAAATGTTTTGTATGCTTTGACAGGGAGTTACAGCAGTGAATGGGAAAAAACAGTAAAATCTATGGTTCCAGATGCATATGTTTCATCAGATAGCGATTTATGGTATCTAAAAGAGCAACTTGATAAAAAACCTGTTGATATGCTATTTGGCAATAGCCATGGAAAATATCTTGCAAAGGAGTACGATCTGCCGCTTTTAAGAGTTGGCTTCCCAATTCTAGACAGAGCAAATCTTCAACATTTCCCAATTGTAGGATATAGAGGGACAGCATGGCTTGTTGAAAGAACAGGAAACACTCTTCTTGACTACAAGGATGCTAAATCGCCAGAACATCTTCTGGAGCTTATAATGTAGATTTAAAGAGGTGAATATCATGGTTAAGCTGTCAGATGAGGCATTATCACAGTTAAGAAAAATTTTAAATAATTTACCTAATAAAAATGAAGCTACAGGTTTGAGAATATATACAGTTCCAACAGAAGAAGGATTTCTAGCCGGTTTTGCGGTTGCTGATAATTTTAATGAAAATGATGAAATTTTAGAGTATGATGATTTGTATATCTATATTGATAAATCAGATCTTAATTACCTAAAATACAGCGTAATTGAGTATGACGACAAGTACAATAGATTTTTCATAAATATGCCACATAGTTTCAATGCGCTATGTTCAACTTGTTCTAGATATAGCGATTGTGATTATATTAATTGAAAGGGGATAATCATATGAAAATGGTACGTGCCATAATAAGGCCAGAAAAAGAGAAGCAAGTTGTTGAGGCTCTTGATAAAAATGGATACAGCTCTATGACTAAAATGCACATATTTGGACGTGGCAAGCAAAAGGGAATACAAGTAGGTCCTATTGTATATGACGAATTACCAAAAATTTTGCTTATGATTGTAGCAAAAGATGAGGATATATCAAAGATAGTTAATCTAATAGAAAGCAATGCTCGAACAGGAAATATAGGTGATGGCAAGATATTTATAAGTGAAGTAGATGAAGTGTACACGATTAGAACTGGCAATAAAGAGTTATGAGGAGGATTACTTATGAAGGAGATTGTAGCAATCATCAGGAGACAGAAACTTCATGAAACAAAAACGGCTCTGGATGGACTTGGCTTTTCACCTATGTCAATACTGAGTGTAAGTGGCAGAGGCAAGCAGAAAGGATTCATTGGTGAAGTTGATCCAGTGATGGATGAATTTATGCTGGATGAGGCAGACGTAGATGTAAGGTTTATTCCAAAAAGATTGATTTCGATTGTTGCAGATGATGCAGATGTTCCTGAAATTGTTGAAACTATAATAAAGACAAATAATACGGGCTATCCAGGTGATGGAAAAATTTTCGTTTTACCAATAACTGACGCAATTCGCATAAGGACGTCGGAAATTGGCTTAAGTGCAATAAAGTAAAATTTATGAGAAGCCTTTTGAAAGGCTTCTCTATTTTAAAAAGGTGGTGGTATTATGGAACTCAGACTTGACATACCTGAAAGAGAGAAATTTATTAAGATGAAGGGAAAACATCATAAGAAAGAATTTATATGTAATACTGATAGCGTTGCAGGTAGTGTAAGTCAGAGAGCATGTGTATACAGTGGTGCAAGAGTCGTATTAAATCCTATAGAAGATGCTGTACATCTGGTCCATGGTCCTATCGGCTGTGCCAGTTATACGTGGGACATAAGGGGAAGTCTGTCAAGCGGCTCAGAACTTTTCAGAAATAGCTTTTCATCTGATTTGAAAGAAAGCGATGTAATTTTTGGAGGAGAAGAAAAGCTATCTAAGTGCATAGATGAAATATACGAAAAATATAAGCCGAAACTTATTTTCGTATATTCAACATGTATTGCCGGCGTAATTGGCGATGATATAAAAGCTGTGTGTAAAGAATTATCAAAGAAGTACAATATTTATGTTGTGCCTGTAGAATCCAGCGGTTTCATCGGAAATAAAGCTGCAGGTTATAAAGCTGCCTGCAATTCACTTTTAGACCTAATTAAAGAATTTCCTGTATTAAAAAAAGAACCTTTAAGTATAAACTACATGGGTGATTTTAATCTTGCAGGTGAGGCTTGGATAATAAAAGGATACCTTAATCAAATGGGTCTAAAAGTGAATACAATATTTACCGGTGATTCAAATTTTGAATCATTGAAAAAATCAACAGCTTCCAGTTTAAATATCGTTCAATGCGCAGGCTCTATGACGTATCTTGCCAAGAAGTTTGAAGAAACTTTTGGCATACCATATATGAAAGTATCATTTTTAGGTATTGAAGATACTTCAAATTCTCTTAGGAAAATTGCAGCATTTTTTAATGATAAGGATGTTATGTTAAAAACAGAAAAACTAATAGAAGAGAAAACTAAAATGGCAAAATCTATAATAGAAAAATATAAAAGTTATTTAAAGGGCAAGAAGGCTGCAATTTTTGTTGGAGGAGGGTTCAAGGCAATATCGCTTATTAAGCAGTTTAGAGAACTGGGTATAGATGTAGTTGTAATTGGTACGCAAAATGGACAGAAGGACGAATATGAAAAGATTGAAGAGATAGCAGATTATGGCACTGTCATACTAGATGATGCAAACCCATCAGAACTTGAAAAATTTATGGTTGAAAAGGGAGCAGATATTTTAGCCGGCGGTGTTAAAGAGAGATTTCTATCATACAAGATGGGTATCGCATTTATCGACCACAATCACGACAGAAAACACCCCTTAAGCGGCTATGAAGGCGCAATCAATTTTGCTGAAGAAGTTTATACAACAGCATGCTCGCCGGTATGGAAATATGTGAAAGATGGGGTGGACAAATATGTATGAAACGTATAAAAACGTAAATGAAAATCCATGTAATATGTGTATGCCTTTAGGCGGTATAATTGCATTTAGGGGAATCGAAAAATCTATGGTATTGCTGCACGGCTCTCAGGGCTGTGCAACATACATGAGAAGACACATCGCCGAGCACTACCATGAGCCAATTGACGTTGCATCATCATCGCTGAACGAGAAAGGAACGGTGTACGGTGGCGAAAAAAACCTTATTAAAGCTCTCGATAATGTGATTAAAGTGTACAATCCTAATTGCATAGGGATACTTACCACATGTCTTGCAGAAACAATAGGTGAAGATATAGACAGAATAAAGTCAGAGTATAAAGCATCCAGGAATATAAGTATACCAATAATAACGGTACCAACGCCTGGATATGGTGGTACACACAGTGAAGGATTTGTAAAAACATCATACAGGATAGTTGAGGAGCTTTCGACAAACAAAGAAAGACATGACAGAATAAACGTAATTGTACCAAATATAAGCACAGCAGATTTAAGAGAAATAAAGAGACTTCTTGAACTTATGAAAATACCGTACATTCTATTTCCTGATTATTCTGATACTTTAGATAGTCCTTTTAATTTCCCTTACAAAAAAATTCCTGATGGTGGCACAAAAATATCTGATGTAATGTCTATGGGAGGATCTATTGCAACAATTGAAATAGGTGTAAATTATGAAGAAACGCCGGGTAAATATCTTCAGGATAGATTTAATGTGCCACTTTATAAAGTGCCGATACCAATAGGATTAAGAAACACAGATAGGTTTTTGAAATTGTTAAATGAAATTACAGGTAATCCAATACCAAAATCTATAGAAATGGAAAGAGGCAGACTTCTTGACGGAATGATAGATTCGCATAAATACAATTTTGAAGGAAGATGCACTATCTTTGGAGATCCTGAAATGGTGTATTCTGTATTTACTACATGTATGGAAAATGGGATACATCCTCTTTTAATTGCAACCGGAAGTAAGGCTCAAAGATTAAAAGAATTAGTTATCAGTGAAGATAATCCATTAAATGTTGACATTACAATTATCGATGAAACTGATTTTAGCCACATATTGAAATTATCAGAAGAAAAGGAAGTAAATATCGCCATAGGACCATCTGACGGAAAATATCTAACCGAAAAGGGTGGTATACCGCTTGTACGCATAGGATTCCCTATACTAGATAGAGTCGGAGGACAGAGAATATTATCTGTAGGTTACACTGGAACATTAAATTTTCTCGATATGATTACAAACACATTGTTGGAAAATAAATATAAGACGTACAGGAAGGATATGTATGAAAAATATTATAAGGCAATGTAAGGAGCAGTATTTGCTCCTTTTTATTGACTGGATTTTAATTGATATTTATAATAAAAATTAATAAAAGTATTAAAGAGTGTGTTTAACATGGTTGAATATATTAAAATCTTTATAATTGGTATGGGTGCATACTCTATCGCAGATTTTATATTTAAATTGATGTTCCGCAAAAATTTAACAGAAGTATATAATAAAGAAAATTTCAAATACATATTCTTTCATTGTATCATTTTAGCAATACTGCTTTTTGTATCTTTTAAAATATTCAATATTACTTAAAAAAGTGTATACCTATATATTGACTTAATCTATAAATAGGTATATAATCCCATCTTTGACAGTTGAAGAAAAGAAAAAGCTTGGGAACCGTTGAAAATAAAGAGGCCCAAGCTTTTGTATTATTATTAAAAAGTGAGTAATGTATTTATAATTTTGTGCTTTTTAAAATTTTTTTCATCTTGCTTTTACTTACAATTTGATAATCTGTGCGGAAGCCAAATGCTTCGTGTAAATCATCTGTAAAGTCTGTTCTTGTATAAATAGGTATATAACCATCACCTTTTACTTTTAAGAAATTCATATCTCTTAATCCATTAATGATTTCATGACATGTATATTTTCCGTTCAATTTCTTTTCAAGGAGTCTATATATAACTAAGGAAATGAAACAAGTTGTAAAATGAGCTATTATTCTGTCATCACGGCTTAAATATACTGGCCTGGCTTTAAACTCGCTTTTCATAATCCGAAAACATTCTTCAATTTCCCATCGCCTTCTATTTACATTGATAATTGAAGAAACATCGTCTTCAAGATTTGTACACACTGCATAAAAACCATCAAATTGCGCTTCTTTTGCAATGAGTTCGGCGTTGATACAGTATATTTGATGTTCAGCAATTTCTCCATTATCTGTGCAGCGCTTTTTTTCTATAAATCTTTTATAATCATTGGGATTGCATTTTTCTATTTTCCCGGGGTTTGAATCAATTACTTTTTGTGCTCGCTCTATCTGATAATTTCGTATATTTCTCTGATAATCTCGATATTTAATTGAGTATGTAACGATAAGTTTCTGTTCTAATCCGTTTTCTTTTATCCAGCGTTCTTTATAGAACACCTTATCCTTATATTTGTCCTCATCTAGTTTAGCAATGTTATATGTTTTTCTGCCACCAACTAAAGACCAACCATTTGGGTCAAGAGCCCATTCCTTAAGGTGTGTTTTCAGCTTTTTAATAGATTGTGTTGTAATAAACGCCCGATCGCCTTTAATGTTGAATTTCCTGTTATTGTCTGATGATAGTCCTGCATCAGTACATACAATAAATTTAGAAAGATTAAAGTCAGAAAGGATTTTTTCTTCCAAAGGTTTTAAAGTCAACTGCTCATTGGTATTACCTTTGTTAATAGCAAAAGCAAGTGGAACACCATCTCCGTCCATAAAAAGCCCCATTTGTACGATAGGATTTGGTCTATGCTCTTTTGAAACACCATATTGTTTTAATCCATCTTCTTGCTCTATTTCAAAGAAATAATTTGTACAATCATAATACAGTACACCTGTATTTCTTTTGGAAATTTTAAGACTGTTTTTGTACAGGTAAGACTGTATTAAATCAGCTTCCTTGGCAATTACTTCAAGAGCCCTGTATATATGTTGAAGTTCAAAATTAGGCTGTTCAATAAATTTAGTAGAAAGTTGAAAGGTTGCAAGTTTTGAAGATGGATAGATAATTCTTGCA